>JBELBJ010000066.1:0-2500 GCA_042095375.1 Marinoscillum sp. | reverse complement strand
TCATCTTCAGTTTTTATAAAGGAATGGGCTTATACTTTTGCATTTCAACTGACTGAAAATAAGACATACTATGATATTCAAAATGAAAAAAAACCATTAGACTTTTTCATTGATGACATTGAATACTTAAAGGTTAAAACTGATCATGACTGTAAGGTATATGTAGATAAAAAAATAAGACAAATACTTAATGACGTAGGTATCAATTCTAGAATAGAGTATGTAGATCATCACCTTTCTCATGCAGCATCAGCTTATTATACATCAGGCTTTAATGAAGCCTTATCAATTACAATGGATGGAGAGGGAGATTTATTATCCGCAACTGTTAACATTTGTAAAAATGGAGAAATAGATAAAATAAGCCAGACCTCCAGAGAACACTCTGCAGGATACTTATATTCTGAAGTTACAAGAAAATGTGGTTTTAAAATTAGCAGACATGAGGGTAAAATAACAGGACTTGCAGCTTATGGTGATTATCATAAAAATGAAAAGTGTTTTGATAATCTAACAAGTGTAAAAGATGGAAAACTTGAATATAAAAAAAGAAGAAATAGAACATTATTAAATAAATTGATTAATAGAATTTTAAATCTATTTGGTAAAGCTTATTTAACAGGTCATGAGGAGTTAATATCTCGTTGTGGAAATCTATCAAATAAAGATTTATCTGCTTCAATCCAGCATCATTTAGAAAAAAGAATAGTTGAAATTATTGAATACTGGAAAGATTATACCGGTTTAAATAATATCGTCTTAGCAGGTGGTGTGTTCGCAAATGTTAAGTTTAATCAATTTATTTCTGAAATTGATGGGGTAAGAGGAATCTTTATTTTCCCTAACATGGGTGACGGAGGTAATGCATATGGTGCAGCTGCATATATTTATTATAAAAATAATAAGTTTAATCACTTGAAGAATAGGATTAGTAATGTCTATCTAGGCCCTTCTTTTGGTAATGACTACGTTAAAAGTGTCTTAGATAAACATAATGATAATATTGAATACTATAAATCAAATAATGTAACTCGTGATACTGCAAAATTAATTTCTGAAGGTAAAATAATAGGATGGTTTCAAGGTAAAATGGAATATGGTCCAAGGGCACTAGGCAATAGAAGTATTTTAGCTAGCCCAACTGACAGGAATATTAATGATTGGCTAAATAAGAGAATGAAAAGAACAGAATTTATGCCCTTTGCTCCCAGTTGTATATACGAAAAAGCGGAAGAGCTTTTTAAAATCGATTTTGAGTTTTTAAAATTTCCTGCAGAATTTATGACCATAACTTTTGATATGAATGATGATTGGGTGAAAAAAGCACCTGCAATTGCTCATATAGATAATACTGCCAGACCCCAACTAGTAACTAATAATGCTAATCCAAAGTACTATGAATTATTAAAAGAATATTATAATATAACAGGATTACCATTATTAATAAATACCAGTTTTAATATACACGAAGAGCCTATCGTCTGTTTTCCAGAAGATGGACTTCAATCTCTATTAAAATCTGTGATTGATGTTTATGTATGTGAGGATTATATTTGTAAATTAAAATAATAATATGAGGATATTGATTGTTTTTGCTGATATGATTAGGCCAAATAGGCTATCTACTTTTAATAATAGTTTAAAAACTCAAAATCCATTTGAAAAAACATTAGAAGATTTAGGTGGAACGATTTATAAAAATTGTTTTACAGAAGGACCAGACACACCTAGAGCACTAGCTACAATAGCTTCAGGATTACCTCCTTATTTAAACGGGTGTAATACTAGAGTTAAATGGCCTAAATTTTTTTTAAAAAAAGAATTAAAAACAATTTTTGATTTGTTCATAGATAAAAATTATAAATTATCGTTTTTCTCAAACCCCAATGAAAGAGAGACAGGGATGTTTCCTGAACATATTTATAAGATGAACATTCATAACACTGACTTTGATTTAAAAAATTTTTTATCAAAAACTAAGCTAGAAGAAAAGCATCTAATGTTTATTTCTCTACCTGATTTTCATTGGTCATTTGATGACAATGGTTACACAAAGTTTGGAGAGAAAAAAGGTTACTCAGAAATAAATAAATCTTTCTCATTAATTTTTGAAAACTTTAAAAAAGATGATTTTGACCATATTTTCATTTTCTCAGATCATGGTTTCAAATTTAATTACCAGATTAGATCTGAAAAAAAATATTTATTAATGGATGAAGATAGAACTAACGTTTTAATGGTTCACAGAAAAAAAGGTGAATCTAGTTTGAAAATAAATGAAAAACTCTGCAGTTTAAATCAAGTTTACCCCACAATAAATTCTATTTTAAACAATCAAAACTCTAGTTTATCATTAATTAACGGTAAGTCAAAAGACTATATTGTTATCGAAGATCATTTAGATTTTGCACCATCAATTAATCAAAATATTGAATTATGGAGCATAGTTTTTCCTAAACAAATATATATTAGGACTTTAAATAGTGGTTATATACTTGAA
>JBELBJ010000065.1:0-2533 GCA_042095375.1 Marinoscillum sp. | reverse complement strand
AAAATTTTAAAGCTACCATAATCAAAATAAAAAAGATATGGAGAAGGGTTAATTGATCTTAATGCTCTATAAACTTGAAACTCATCTCCTTTGAACTTCTGATAAAATCTTTTAGATAAAACAATCTGAAATACATCTCCTAATTTGCAATGATTCATAGCCTTATCTACTAATTTTTTAAATTCAAAATCAGTTAAATTAGTTTTTTCTATATTATCTTTTTTGAAAATAAATGGAGTTACAGGTTTTCCAAGAATAATGTTTTTTATTTTTTTTATTTCTGATTTTTTATCTTTCCCATATAAATGCTCAAAAATAAAAAGCTCATTATTATAATGATTAAAAACAATTACATATTTAAAAACATCATAAAGTATTTCTGGAATATCAATTTCTTTTGAATTTGATAAAGAGATGTTATCAAAATACTTTACAGAATCATATGAAGTATATCCAAATAAACCATTTGATGGAAAATTAAAATCATTTTTTTCTACTTCAAATTGATTTTTAAATTTATTTAGATAGTCTATTGCTTTTTTATTTTTTTCTAATTTATACTCAACCTCTTTTCTATCAATTTTAAATTTAACATTATTATTATTTATTGAGATTTGCGCTTTTGAATCAAAACAAATGAATGACAAACTATTTTCAGACCCCTTATAATCAGAACTTTCTAATAAAAAAATTTTAGAGTATAAATCTCTTAGTTTAAGATATACGCCTACCGGGGTATTAATATCTGATATGATTTTTAAATAGTTTGTTTTTATTTTCATAACAAAAAAAACCCAAGCTTCAAGCTTGGGTTTATTTTTATATAATACTTATAGCTATCTGCTTTACATAGAATTATAAAAAGACCACCAAGTATTAATTATTAACATAAAGCTAAAATATAACCTATAAATTAAAATACAAAATCAACCTATAATTTTTTTGATTCTTTTGTTCATAACAAAAAACCATAGGGGAGGAATTAATGACAAAATCATCATACCTGGATACCCAGTTGGCATTTCAGGAGAATTATTATGGTTTTTAAGAACTTGATATTTTCTATATGAATTATAATGATGATCAGAGTGTCTTGATAGCTCAAATAACATTATTCTTCCAATTGGATGATTTGAATTCCAAGAATGATACGGTTGTACTCTCTCATATTTTCCATTAGAATTTATTTTTCTTTGAAGACCATAATGCTCAATATAGTTTACTGTTTCAAGAAGTAAAAATCCCATAGTTGCTGAGCACAAATAATAAAATGTAATATTAAAACCAAATAATAAATATATAATAAAAACAAAAGATAGCTGAATTATTTGAAATCTTAACATTTCATTTTCAATTGAAAATTTATATTTATTTATTCTTTTTAATCTTTTAAATTCAATATTCCATGCAGAAACATAACCTGAAAGAACAGATCTCAGCCAAAATGAAAAAATGTTTTCACCATATCTTGCTGATGATGGGTCTTCCATTGTTGAAACTCTTTTATGATGACCTCTATTATGCTCAATAAAAAAGTGCATATATAAAGATGATAATAACAGAGTCTTAGAAAGAAATTGCTCAAATTTATTGTTTCTATGTCCCAATTCATGGGCAACATTTATACCAAAACCTCCACAGATTAATCCCATTGAAAGAATTCTACCAATTTTATCAAAAAGAGATATATTCTCTCTCATGGAAAGCAAAAACTCCCATAGAAGAAAAAAAATAATTGGAACTAATAAATAAAGTACAATATCATAGGATTTATCCTCTTTTGCCATCTCTTCTTCCGCTTCATTTAAATTGTTACTATTTGGCTTAAAAAATAATTCTAATAAAGGAATTACTAAAAAAGCTTCAATCATTGGTGCATATGTTATGATTCCAGTGCCATTAAAAGAAAAATAAGCTAGAAATGGAACTGTCAAAGCAAGAAAGTATTTTATAAATCTATAACTCATTTTTACCAATTATTTTAAACAAATATACAAAAGAGATAGATAAAGTATTAAAATTTGAAATATCTGGTATTGAATCAGATTTATAATTAACTGTTATAAGGTTACTAAAATTGTACATATATGAAAAATCTAATTCAATTCTATTATTTTTAATTAAAGTTGATAACCCAACAGAAAATTTCAAACCATATCCAAATTTTTTATCTCTTTTATCATCAAAAAAATAAACATCAGATTCATTTAAACTAGCTGGAACACTTTGATTATTTATATTTAATAAATATTCGATGTAAGGTCCTAGATTAATATAAATATTTTGTTTTTTCTCTAAAAAATAATAATGTAATAAAAAAGGAAAATTAATATAATTTAATTTAGAAAATAATTTTTCCCCAGATGAAAAATTTTGAAAATACCCTTTTTTAATCATATTTACTTCTATTCTGATTCCAACATTTTTTTTATTCATAATTTCAGATATTAATGAATAATTATAAGAATTTAATTTTGAGGTTTCTATTATTACAGGAAAAAAATTGTTCTGAAGATTTATACCAGTTTGTGAA
>JBELBJ010000064.1:0-2910 GCA_042095375.1 Marinoscillum sp. | reverse complement strand
GGTTTTTCTAATGTTGCTTTTGAAAATGCTGTTTGGTTACCAGGAGTTGACACTTCATCTTATATAAATGATGGAAGTGTTAGAGTTTATGGAACATGGACAGGAGAAAGCAATGAAACAGGAAATTCTTTTTCCGTTGATTCATACCACTACTTTGATATTGAAGATGGAAAGATAATTGTATCTGGAGATTATTTTGATGCTACTGGTATGGTTATGGCTATTTCTAATCCTCCAACTGAGGAATAATTTTTTGAATAACTAAATTTTTAAAAAAGCCTGATAATAAATTATCAGGCTTTTTATTATTATTTGTAAATTTCTTTATTATTTTTTAAATAATAATCTCTAATTTTTTTAAGATTTCTGTATCCTACTTGTGGATGTAAGTGATGAGCTACATGATAACCGATATTTCTTGGTGCCAATAAAAAACTTAGAGGGTTATTTATATTGTGATCATTAGTGATATTAATAACTGTACTTAATTTTCGATCATATACTCTTGTATAGTCATGTTCTTTCATTAAACGATAATAGCTAACAATTCCAGTTATTAAAATTGGAATAAAATAAAGCTGAAAAATTAAATTTAATCCCGCTATTTTAAAAATGATTAAAAACATGATAATTAAATAGCTTGCTTGTTTAATATCTTCTTTGCAACATTGACGTATTTCATTTAAATCACTTGGATTTAATTCTCCTTTATGTTCAAAAAATAATTTTGCATAAATAATTTGTAAATTCTTGTTAAATAAGCACCATCCTCCAATTAAACTTCTTAATATCCATGAAGGGATTAATATGAATCCAATAAAAATATTAATCATTTTTATTAGAATATGATTTTTTTCATAATTTTCAAAATGATGAAAATAAGGATCGTTGTGCATTCCATTATCTTTATGGTGTCTTAGGTGATGATATCTCATTGCATTAAGTGTTGAACCTACAGGATATCCAACAAGACATTCAAGTATAATAATTTTATAGTTTTTTTTCTTTATTGGCAGATGTGTTAGTTCATGAAGAATAACTCCAAAAGAATGTAATCTACTCACAATAATGATAATTGATATTATTTTTAAAATTAGCGTTGAATTCAAATACAATAAAATTGAAAGAAAAATTACTATATAATCAAATAAAGTATCTAATATTAGTAGGTTTAAGTCTGTAGGTTTTAATAAATCTTCAGGGATGTTCTTTTTGAATTTTTCTGTTGTTAATTCTAATTCCTTATTAATATTTATTTCCATAATTTAAATTTATAAAAATATTTTTGATGAATCTTCTAGATTAAAAAGAATAGGTGGTTTTCTATCACCATCTTTAACTTTTTTGTAATCAAAATAAACATTCATTAAATTTTTGTATTTATTTTTGCTAATTATTATAGTTTTTAGTTTTTTTAGTTGATTAAGTTTTATAGCTTGTGAATAGTATTGATTTTTATTAAACTCGATTTCTAAAAATTCATTTACCTCTTTAGTTTCTAAATCTTTATTGGAGGAATAAATTGCAAAATTATAACTAAACGTATTGCTTTCTTTTTTTATATAAAAAAAACCTCCATGATTTAATAATCTAAAAGATTTGTTCATAGATTCTAATGTCTTTAAGCAAAATATTTCTGATATTTTTTCACCTACAATGTCTGAAATCTTATTTCTTCTTCCTATAAACCTAATAGTGGGAGTGTTTTTAACATAATTGGTTACTTTTATTATATCATTAGTTTTATATCTCATAATGCCATTTCCTGTTGACATTATAACCTCATATTTTTCATTTATATTTAGATTGTGAGCTAAATAAATTTTATTGTCAGCTATTGATAAAAATTCAAAGAAGTGAGATGTTATGGCTAGCAAAGGGTCTTTGTTTTTTATATACGGAAAAGATACAATTCCTTCTGTGCTTAATAATCCCTTTTTTTGAATAGGAATATCTCCTAAAAATGATTTTATTTCTGATTCAAATTGTGAACTGCTCGAATCCAACCAGCAACTAATTAATTTTACATTTTTAAAAATTTCTGACCATTTTGAATTTTTTTCTATGTTTAGTGATTTGGGAATTATACTATCCCAATTTAATCTTAAAATATTATCTAATTGAATTAGAAAAGATGGACTATAAACAGAAATAAAGCCTAATTTCTTTTCCTTAAACATTTTTTTTAATGAATTTATATAAAATTTTTCTGATGAATTATTACTACTAATATTTAAAATTAAATATTTAGACAACAAAACTCCAGTTTTGTTTAAATATCCAGAATCACTGTCAAGACCAATTTTTATAACTGATTTAGTTTTACTTTTTTTCTTAAGTGGTGCTGAGATTGACCAATAGCTTTTTCCCGCAAATATTCCTTTAAAATTTTTATTTAAGCTTGTAATCCAAGGGCCAATAGCAGCAATAAATTCTTGTTTTAAAGAATTATTATATGGTATTAATTTTGATATGTTTTCTGTGCCCGTTGTTTCTTCAAAAAACAAGGTTTTATCATAACTCAAAATATTTTTTTTTCCTTCTTTTAGATTATCAACATAATTTTTAATATCTGAATATTTTACTATTGGGACATTTCTTTGAAATTCTTCTATTGACCTTATATATTTAAAATTATATTTTTTTCCATATAAAGTGTTTTTATTATTTTTTAAATATTTTTTTAAAATTTTCCATTGAGAATTTTCTGGTTTGTTTAAAGAATATTTGAACTTTAAGTTATCTAATTTTAAGCTTAATAGCCAAATGAAATATCCAATACTAGTTTTCATAATTAGATAATGAGTTAATCAGAATTTTTTTTGGAAACCTCATTAAGTTATCAATATTTATTTCTGCCATACAAACTAACTCATCTCCATTTATATATCCAGGGTTTTTTTCTATAAA
>JBELBJ010000063.1:0-3384 GCA_042095375.1 Marinoscillum sp. | reverse complement strand
TGTCTGATTTCGATAAAGCTATGATTGATATAAAAAAATCTTCAATAAAAGAATTTGATCAAATTTTTATGGATAGTATAAACGAAACAATTCCAAAAAAGAATAATTTCTATATAGAGGCATTATATGATTTTTTTGGAAATAGAGACCCTAATAATCAAAAAGTAAACATTTTAAAATCAGCTGAGTTATTAAATAAAGAAAATGAGATTAGCTTTAAAACAATTCAAAATAAAATACAACCTATTGTAGATATTAAAGTTAAACGAGATTCTTATTTTAAATTTAAGTCAGGAATTTTTCCAATTGATATAGATAGAGAAGGACTCGATTTTATGTCTATTGATTCAACAGATAACTCTCAATTAGAAAAAATTAAAAATAATAAACTCAATGAAAGAAAGGATTTTAATTTGAATAACAGAAATTATATTAAGGATATATCTAACTCATATATAGACTATAAGAATAAGGAGTTTAAATATGAAGTTTTTAAAAAATCAAGAAAATTTAATTTTAAAATTTCAGAATTTTCATATTTAGGTTACGAACCAGTTTATATAATAGAATATTATCCAAAATCCACAAGAGGAAAATATAAAGGAAGGTTATTTATACATGCAGATGATTTTGCACTCATAAGAATTGATAATCAAAATATTAGGTTGTTAAGGAATTTAAATTTTTTAGGTGTTTATTTTAGATTAAATAAAAGGTTGGATAAGAGAATTTTTAAAAAAAATGAGAATAATAAATATGATCTTTATTTTGCAGAAAATTATTATGAAAGTTCTTTTGGACTGAATAGACCATTGAAAATTATTGAAAAAAATAAAAATGTGAGAGGTCGAAGAAAACAAAACCAACTTAAAATGCAAATTACTTTTACTGGAAACAATAAAGTTAAAACTGAAGTAATTTTTATTGAATCAGATATTTTAAAAGTTGATGACTATAATAAGATAAAAGAAATTGATTCAGAGTTACCCGTTAAATTAATGGAATATGATCCAAATTTTTGGAGTGGATATAATATATTGGAACCTCAGCAAATACTTAAAGAATTTAGAGTTGAAAATGTAAACTAAGTTTTAATTAATTAAATTTTGAATAATTTGACTTTAAAAAATTTATTTGATCTCTAAGTCTTGCAGCTTCAATAAAATCAAGTTCTTTAGCAGCTTTTTCCATTTCTTTTTTTGTTATTCTAATTTGTTTTTCTAGTTCTTTTCTTGATATATTTCCAAGACCTATTTCTTTTTGATTTAATTTATCAAGAAAATCAAAATCATTAATTATTGATTTTTTCGAAAGAGCATTATCTAAAGATTTATTTATTGGTTGCGGTGTAACACCATTTTTTTTATTAAATAAAATTTGAATTTTTCTTTTACGATTTGTTTCATCAATAGTTTTTTTCATACTATTAGTAATTTTATCTGCATACATTATTGCTTTTCCATTTAAATGTCTAGCTGCTCTTCCAATAGTTTGAGTAAGTGATCTGTTAGATCTAAGAAATCCTTCTTTATCAGCATCTAAAATAACAACTAAAGACACCTCAGGCAAATCGAGGCCTTCTCTTAAGAGATTAACGCCAATTAAAACATCAAAAAGCCCTTCTCTTAAACCTTGCATTATTTCAACTCTTTCAAGTGTATCAACATCACTATGTATATATTTACATCGTATACTTACTTTACTTAAATACTTCGTTAATTCTTCAGCCATTTTTTTTGTAAGAGTTGTAACAAGAATTCTTTCTTCTTTTTCAATTCTTTGATGAATTTCTTCTATTAAATCATCTATTTGATTTTTAGATGGTCTGACATCTATAGTTGGATCTAAAAGTCCAGTGGGTCTGATAATTTGTTCAATAATTAATCCTTCTGTTTTTTCCATTTCATAATCTGCTGGAGTAGCACTAGTATATAGAACAACATTTTGTAAAGACTCAAATTCTTCAAATTTTAAGGGTCTGTTATCCATAGCAGCTGGTAATCTAAAACCATATTCTACTAATGTTTGTTTTCTACTTTTATCCCCACCGTACATGGCATGAACTTGAGATATAGTTACATGACTTTCATCTACTATCATTAGGTAATCTTTAGGAAAGTAATCTAAAAGACAAAAAGGCCTAGTTCCCGGTTTTCTTCCATCGAGGTATCTTGAATAATTTTCAATTCCTGAGCAATACCCAAGCTCCTTCATCATTTCAATATCAAATTCAGTTCTTTCAAGTAGTCTTTTTGATTCTAGAGATTTACCAATATCTTTAAAATAATCAACTTGTTTTACCAAATCATTTTGGATTTCTTTAATTGCATTTTCAATAGAAAGGGGAGTTGTTACAAAAATATTAGCAGGATAGAGAGTTAAATCTTGGATGTTTTGAATTACATTAAAATTAACTGGATCAAAAGATTCAATTTTTTCTACTTCATCTCCAAAAAAATGAATTTTATAAGCTATATCACTGTAGCTTGGAAAAATATCAATAATGTCTCCTTTAACTCTAAAGGTTCCTCTATTGAATTCATCATTTGAACGAGAATATAGACTTTGAACTAAATTATGCATAAATTTTGTTCTAGAAATTATTTGATCACATTTGATTTGAATAGTATTTTTTTTAAATTCAACTGGATTACCAATTCCATAAAGGCATGAAACAGATGCAACAACAATAACATCTCTTCTTCCAGAAAGTAATGTTGAGGTTGTGCTTAGTCTTAATTTTTCAATTTCCTCATTTATGGACAAGTCTTTTTCAATGTAAGTCCCTGTAATTGGCATATAGGCTTCAGGTTGGTAGTAATCATAATATGAAACAAAATATTCAACAGCATTTTTTGGGAAGAATGATTTAAATTCTGAATAAAGTTGAGCAGCAAGTGTTTTATTATGAGCTAAAACTAATGTTGGTCTATTTAATTTTTCAATTACATTGGCCATTGTAAAAGTTTTACCAGAACCAGTTACACCTTTTAGAACTATATGAGAAAAGTCATCATTAAAATTATTAACTATTTCATGAATAGCTTCTGGTTGATCTCCTTTTGGCTTAAAATTGGAAACAACTTTAAATTTCATAATATCATTAAAATGTGCAAATTTACATAGATAAAGTCTATTAACACCTAGGTTATACAATAGTTATTATTCAAAAAGGTAGTATTTTTGAAAAAAAAGTATTGGATAAACTTATTTCTAAAAAAAAACCATTTTTTTCTATTTCTAAAGAATTAGAGAAATATTTAAATCTATATAATAGATGGATTGAAACTCCAATATTTTATTCTGATTTGTTAAGGTTTTCTGGATCCGTTTCTGTTTTCGATAAAAATGACCAGGATACTCTATGGATTAGAGTTTATTATT
>JBELBJ010000062.1:0-3664 GCA_042095375.1 Marinoscillum sp. | reverse complement strand
CGCTATTTGTATAATATTTATTTCCAATGTTATCAGCTCCAACCTTTTTACCATACAACCATGTATATAACTTTGTTCCAAAACTCATACTATCTCTATACTTTTATTTATGATACTTTCCAATTAATATTTCTATTAGCAAAAAAATTTTTAATCTTAATGTTTCCTTCCTCTGTGTATTCAGGAAAGTCAAAATTTTCATTAGTTAGAGTTAAATAATCTTTATTAATTTCTAAATTATAAAACTTTGGACCATTTATTGATGCAAATTTCTCTAAATTGTCCAAGGCATTTTCTTCTTCAAAAATTTTAGCATACAATTCTATTGAACAAGGAGAAGAAAAAATACCTGCCTTTAAAGACTCGTTATTTTTCTTATGATTTATATGATGAGGTGCAGAATCTGTGCCTAAAAAAAAATTTTTGTTATCAAAGCAAGCTGCTTTTCTTAATGATAAAAGATCAGACTCATTTTTTACAACGGGCATACAATAATGATTGGGATTAATTTGATCATTTTTAAATACATCATTTTTAGTTAACAACATATGATGAGGTGTAATAGTTCCAGCAATATTGTTATTTGTTTTAACAAAATCTACACCATAATCACTAGATACATGCTCTAAAACAACTTTTAAATTCTTAAAAGTATTTCTTATTTGATACAGTTCTTCATCTATAAAGTATTTTTCTCTATCAAAAATATCAATATCTTTTCTATTTAATTCTCCATGCACAAGTAAAACACTATTTTCTTTTTCTAAAATTTCAAAAATATTATAGATGCTTTTAATATCATTTACACCGTGTTGAGAATTAGTAGTTGCATTATTAGGATATAATTTACCCCCAATAAAAATATTATTTTGAAGTGCATATTTAAAATCAACAATATCTAAATTATCAGTCAAATAACAAGGTACTAAAGCTTGAAAGTTTTCATTATAAGAGTTACTCTCAATTAATTTTTTATATTTAATAGCTTGATTTGATGAAATTATTGGATTTGAAGTATTGGGCATCGCAATACACCTTTTATTTACTCTTGATGAATATTTAGTTACCACACTAAGCATTTCATCTTCTCTGAAATGAACATGCCAATCATCAGGTTGAATAATTTTAATTGAATCTGTCATTTAAATATTTATCAGAATATTGAATTACTATCTCAGGTTTAATTGAGTTCATATATGATTGATTCTCATCAATATTAGTTGAATTAAAATGATCAAGACTTTCAGGAGTTCTAATTACAATATTATTATCTCCATAAGGTCCATAAACCTTATCATCTGTAGGGCCAAATAATGAAATAACTTTAAGTTTATTTGCAACAGCCAAATGCATTAATCCTGAATCATTACCAATAAACAAATCACTATTTTTCATATAAGCGGAAGTTAAAGTTAAACTTAATCCAAATAAATCAATAAAGCGATCTTTATTTATATCTTTAGTTAATTTATTATAAAATTTATTTTTTTCTTGCAAGGAGCCTACCAAAATAAATTTAATATTTTCATATTTTTTTAGTAATGATTTCATCGTAATATTGAAGTTTTCTGATGACCATAATTTTGGAGTCCAGTTTCCTCCAGGAAAAATAACAATATGCCTATATGAATTATCTATATCATTATTAGCTTTATTTTGCTCCTCATAACTAGTTGGAATAAATAATTTGGAACATTTAAATCCAAAGCTTAAATTTAGTTGCTCTATATGATGAATTTTATGATGTTTTTTGAAAATATATTTTTTATTATTTTTTAGTAAATATGAGATAGCGGAAGATCTAAAATCAACAATACAATCCCATTTTGTGCTATAAGTTTTTTTTAATATATCCAACCAAGGTAAATTGAATTTTCTTTTTTTAAAAATTATTATATTCTCTATATTTTTATAATGTTTCAATAGTGGAGCTGCTGTTGGGCCAACTACAAAGGTAAGTTTAGCATCCTTATTTTGTTCAATAAAATGATTAATTACACCAGTAGAGAGAATAGTATCCCCTATTAAATTTGAACAAATAAATATAATTTTCACAGGAATTTCATTACAAATTAATAATTAGCATATATAGATTATGATATGAGTGTACCATACTTTTATAAAAATGCTAATTCTAGGTTTATCTCAATCGAAGGTGAGGATAGTTCTGAATTTCTGCAAAATTTAATTACCAACGATATTAAGAAATGTAATAATAAAAATATTTTATATTCTTGTTTACTTTCTCCACAAGGAAAGTTTAACTCAGATTTCTTTATTTTTAAGATATACGAAAAATTTATACTTGAGACTAATTCCTTTTTTTATGAAAAATTATTTAAAACATTAAGTCTTTACAAGCTTAGATCAAAAATATTTATTAGGGAAATTAAAAATATAAGCTCTTACTCAATATTTGGAGAAGTAAAAATGGAAGAGGATTTTATTGTTTTTAATATTGATCCAAGAAATAATAATATTGGTAAAAAATTAATCCATGATTCAGCTAATCTTCAGATGTTAAGTAATTTTACAGAAATCAATGAAAAAAAATATCATGAAATATTAATTAAAAATACTGTTCCTCTTTCACACTATGATTTAGAAGAAAATAAATCCTTGCTTTTAGAAAATAACTTTGAAAATTTAAATGCAATTTCATGGGATAAGGGGTGCTATATTGGACAAGAAATTACAGCTCGAATGAAATATAGAGCTCTATTAAAAAGAAGAATATATTCTCTAAAACTGAAAGAAGGCTCTCCAAAAAATCAACAATCTATTATAGAAAAAGAGAGCCAATTGGGTAAAATAATTAGTATAGAAAACAAATTCATACTAGCCATGTTGAAAATAGAAATAGCTGAAGAAAAAATTAAATTGCATCAAACAATAAAAACAATTGACGGGTTAGTGTTAGATTTTGTCATTTAAAGTATAAATTTATCTATCTCTAATTCAATTTTTTTTGGGTTCATTAAATGAATAGTTTTTAAATGTAAATTATTTGCGGTCTTAATATTTTCTAATTTATCATCAATAAATACAGTTTCTGTGGGTTTTAAATTAAAACGATAGATTGCTAGTTCATAAATAGCTTTATCAGGTTTCATTAATTTGTCTTCACCAGATATAAGAAGACCATCAAATAATTTTAAAAAAGGATAATCATCAATCATACCAACAAAAGTTTCAGCAGACCAATTAGATAAAACATAACATTCATAATTATAGTTTTTTAGTTTTTCTAAAACTTTTATGGATAAGTCAAATGTACCTCTAATCATATTACGATGATTTTTATAATACATTTTAATTTCTTTTTCATAGTTAGGAAATAGAGGGATAAGTTCGTCTTCAGCTTCTTTAAACGTTCTTCCCGCATCTTGCTTTACATTCCACTCGTCATTACATACTTTCGTTAAAAAGTATTTTCTTTCATCAACTGTATCAAATATATCTTTATAGAAATAATTAGGATCCCAGTCAAAAAAAACACCACCTAGATCAAAAAGAAATTTCATATAACTAATTTTATTGTATAAATTAATTATTACTAAAATTCATTAAATTTATGCAAATTCAAATTAATACTTTTATTCAAGAAAATTTAAAACATTTAACAAATAAAAATTTCTCAAAAAAATATATAGCTCAATATATA
>JBELBJ010000061.1:0-4431 GCA_042095375.1 Marinoscillum sp. | reverse complement strand
TTAAATGTTTTTCGTAGTGAATAGCTGTATTTTTTCCATAAGGTCCCCTAAAATCCCAAATAAGTTTTGTTTTTTCCATACTTAAATTCTATATAAAATAAAGATATTAAATAGCCTGTAAAATGAGTAATAATAATTTGTATTTAGATTGGGAGCATACTAAAAAATACCTGGAGAAGATTACAGGTAAGAGATATAACAGTGGATTTCGTTCTAAATTTCTGAGGTTAGTAAAATCAAATTTAATAAGAAGTAAAAATATTGATATTTTTGAAAATTACAGATTAGCAAAAAGATATGATAAAATAATTGATGAAAGTTCATTTTTTAATGATAATGCATTATTTCATAAGGGCGATATAAGATATTTTTTTAAATGAAAAAAACTATTTCAAATATTTTTTACCTCTCTTTTTAGCTAAAGCTTGTAAATCAACCACTGTATCGGTCTCGTCCACAATTTCAAGACCCAATAATGTTTCAATGATATCTTCTAAAGTAACAATACCTCTAACTGATCCATATTCATCAATCACTAATGAAATGTGTTCACGTTTTTTAAGAAGTTTATCAAATAAAAATGGAATTTTTGATTCAAAATAGGTTTTAATTATCGGTCTTTTAATTTCACCTAATTTCATTTTACCTTTTTTTTGAATTAATTTCTCAAGAATAGTATCTTTTAGAACGTAATAATTTATATCATCATTATCTTTAGAATAAACTGGAATTCTTGAATAAGGTAATTTTTGGTTCTTCGAATAAAAATGTTCTATAGTAGAATTTATATCTGCAGATTTAATTACTGAAAAAGGAGTCATAACTTCTCTAAGCTTTACATTTTGAAGTTTGACTATATTTTTAATAAAATCTGAATCTTTTTCTTTGATAACACCTTGTTCTTCAGCAATTTCTGCTAAAGTTGAAATGTCTTCTCTTTTAAGAACAACTTTCATATTTGAGTTTCCTATCAGATTTGTAAAAAACTTAAGCACCCATAATATACCTGAGTATCTAAAAAATGGAATTACAGACATTAAAATAACTGTTGTTGCACCTGCTAGTTTATCCCAATATTTTGCTCCTATAGTTTTTGGAATAATCTCTGATAGAAGTAAAATTAAAATGGTCATGATTGTAGAAACAAAACCAATTAAATAATCTTCAGTTATTTGACTTCCGAAAAAAGTATAGCTATTATTTACATTTAGTGCAGCATAAGTAATTTTTGCCTGTACTCCAACCATAATAGCTCCAACAGTATGTGCTATGGTATTAAGAGTAAGTATAATTACTAAAGGTTCATCAATTGAATTTTTAAGCTTTTGAAGGTTTTCAGCATACTTCTTACCTTCTTTAATTTTAATTTTTATGAATGTGGCATTAACACTTAATAATACTGCTTCTAGAATAGAACATAAGAATGAAAGAAAAATAGTTAAAAAACAATAAAGAAATAGGAGTCCCAATTAGTAAAGTTGTATTTAAACCTTAAATTAATAAATCAATACCTGAATTTGAAATGTTTTTATATATAAAATAAAAGGGCTTTTTAAAAAAGCCCTTTATAATTAAAAAATTAATTAACTAATCACTCCATATGCTTTGAGCTATAATATGCAGTTGATCTAATTATTTTACCTTCTTTATTAAATGTATGAGAGTAATGAATAGGAAGTAAAATTATTTTATTATCACTTTTTCTTTTCATTCTGAACTTCCACCAAGATAAAACAACTTTAGAATTATTTTTTCCATATTCTAGATAATCTGGATATCCTATCTCATCAAACCCAAGTATTTCAAATTGATCTAAAATACCTTCATTCCTCTTTTTTGCTTCCTCTAAAGAGAAATTAGTTCCCCAAGGATCATTCATATCATAAAATGTAGAGTTTTCAGAAAAATATGAATAAGCTTTATCGAAATCAGCATTTTCAAATGCATACATTACTTTTCTAACAACATTAATATTCTCATGATTAATAAAAATAGTTCCATTTTCTCTTGTATAATTATTATCATTTAAAGAATTAAATACATTTTGATTAGCATACTCAAAAGCAAATTTGATTTTTGTGCTTTCATTATTAAGGTAATATAACCTATGAAATGGCATGTCAACCTTTAAGCCAGTGTTTTTATTTACACCATAAATTCTTTCCCATGTTTGAACCCAAATTTGACCACCTTGTTTATATTCAATTGCATCAGGATATGCTGGCTCATCCCTTTTTATTGATAAATAATCAAAGTTTTCATTCCACCACATCATATTATTCATAAATCTTTGTTTAGAGGAACCTTTCGAATCCTTATTTAAACCTACCCCATTTTTAATTCTAAAATCATCATCTAAAAAAGATGAAGCTTTTTCAAAATCACCATCTACTATGGCTTTGTGAAATGATTCAACTAAAATGATTCCTGGATGTTCTTTGTAAACTGTTCCATTCTTTTCTTTCTGAGCAAATAAGTTAAAGGATAAAAGAACAAAACATATTGATATTATTTTTTTCATAATTTTTAGTAAGTTTAACAGTTATATTTAAATTTTTAAGGAGACAATATTAATAAATAAGTAATTAATTACAGATTAAGAAATATTATTTTTATTTTATTAACATGAAATTTATATTAACAATATCATTTCTAATTCTTATTTCTTTGAGCTTTTGCACTAAACATGAATGTTTAGAAAGCAAAAATGATAATTTAGCATGCACTGAACAATATGATCCTGTATGTGGCTGTAACAATATAACTTACTCCAACTCTTGCTATGCCCAAAGAGCAGGTGCTACATATTACACTAATGGCGCTTGTAATTGAATTTTAACTTTTTGGCTTTAGATAAGCAAATAAAGCTAAAGTAAAAATTAAAAAATCAGGAATCATTGTTGCTATATGAAAATTCATTATTTCTAATGATGAAAAATTATAAAAAACAATAAAAAGAGGTACATAACCAATTATCATTGCTAACAACATTTTTCTTTGACTTTCAATCTCAAAATCTTTAGCAAAAACCAGCATCAATCCTATCATTAAAAAAACTGGAGCAATTGCGTTATGCATTAACTCCCCTACCTTCATACCTTCTTCCCCAACATTTAATACACCCTCGATAAGGCTATCAGCAAAAAACAAAAATCCTATTGACTGCAAGATCATTAAAGATCCAATAATTAATAAAGCTATTTTAGGTCTCATATAAATAAATTGTTTGATTTTAATCTAACTAAGATATTAAATCTTTCTATTTTTTGAAATATGAGAGTATATAATTAGCTTTAATTATATGAAAAATTTATTTTATTTAAATATAATTTTGCTGTTTAATATTAATTTAGTTTTTGCTCAAGTTAATGTTGTTAATCAAGCATCTAGCGGTGTAATTGGAGATGTAGATAAAGGAGAATACGATGGGGGTTTAAAAGATGGACTTTATCATGGAAAAGGTAAATTATCTTTTAAAGATGGCCGTATTTATGAAGGAGAATTTGTTGAAGGATTAAGGAATGGTTATGGCGTATTTACAACCTCAAATGGTGAAAAATATGAAGGAGAATGGAAAGATAATTATAAACATGGAAATGGAACTCAAGTTTTTTCTGATGGAGGAGTATATGAAGGAGAATTTCAGTTTAGTAAACCTCATGGAAAAGGAAAAATGAAGTTTAATACTGGAGATGAATATACTGGACAATTTAATAATGGAGCCATAAATGGCTCAGGAAAGATGGTTTATATAAATGGCAATATATATGAAGGGAAATTTAAAAATTGGAAACCACATGGTCAAGGAACATTAACATCACCTGATGGAACCAAAATGTCTGGAGACTGGAAAAAAGGAAAACTTAAGGGATAATATTTTAATATTAAATAATTGAAAAAAAAGAATAAGCCGGAAAGTGAAATGATGTCCTATGGCTATGATCCTCATTTATCTGAAGGAGCAGCTAAGACACCTTTATTTCAAACAAGTACTTTTGTATTTAAAAACTCAAAAGAAGGAAGAGCTTATTTTGAAGTTGCCTATGGGTTAAGAAAAAAGAAAAAATCTGAAGACTTACCTTTATCTTATGCTAGAATAAATAATCCGAATGCAGAAATTGCAGAAGAGAGACTAAAATTATGGGATAAGGCTGAATCCTGTGCTCTTTTTCAAAGTGGAATGGCAGCTATTTCTACTTCAATACTTGAATTATCAAATCCAGGGGGTTTAATTTTACATTCTTCAACTTTATATGGTGGCACAAATCACTTTATTAAAGATGTTTTGCCTAAATATAATATTTCGTCTATGGAATTTGATGATAATGATTCTATTGATAAAATTATATCAGAAAAGAAAAAAAAATTTGGTGACGTCGATGTAAATATAGTTTATATAGAAAGTCCAGCCAATCCTACAAATCAAATTAT
>JBELBJ010000060.1:0-4913 GCA_042095375.1 Marinoscillum sp. | reverse complement strand
CTGAATTTAATACTTCAGTCATTACTAAATAACCTTCAACTCTATCGGGGTCAGGAAAAATAGCTACAGGTTTTAATAAACAATCCGAACTACTACCCTCAGCTTGAGCAGTAGAACTTCCATCAAAACTCCACATAGGACAATCATCTACTGAACCTGAAAAGTTTCTTTTAATTAATGTTTTGCTTCTAATGGTCTGAGTAGGTGAATTACCATCTAACCATATATACTCTAATTTTGATTTATTTAGACTTGTCATTATTAATTAAAATAGTTTAACAAAACAGCAAATAAATTTATTTACAATACTATGTAAAAGATTATTTATTAAGAAATGAGGAGAATTATTGTGATATTTTTAAAAATATTACTTAATAATTGAGAATTTATTAATTAAAATTAAAAAATGCTTAAATAAATTATAATTTTT
The DNA here is from genome assembly GCA_042095375.1 of Marinoscillum sp. Taxonomy (GTDB): domain Bacteria; phylum Bacteroidota; class Bacteroidia; order Cytophagales; family MED-G16. The sequence goes on along the minus strand of JBELBJ010000060.1, from coordinate 4,483 downwards.
TCAATTTTGAATTAAAAACCTTCTTAAATTTATCAAGTTTAGGTTTAATTACAAATGAACAATATGGTTCATTAGAATTTAAGCTATAATAGTCTTGATGATAATCTTCTGCGAGAAAAAACTTTTCAAATTTTTCAATTTGAGTTACTAAAGGCTTTTCATAAGCACCTGACTTATCTAGTTTTAATTTATATTCATAAGCTAAATTTTTTTGTTTATCATCATGATATAAGATAATTGATCTATATTGAGTTCCTATGTCGTTTCCCTGTCTATTAATTGTTGTAGGATCATGTGTTTTCCAAAATATTTCTAACAAATCTTTATAAGTTATAATATTAGGATCATATTTGACCTGAATAACTTCAGCATGATTGGTAATACCTGAAGTAACTAACTTGTAAGTAGGATTTGAGTAATTTCCACCAGAATAACCAGATTTGACAGACTTTACTCCTTCAACAATTTCAAAAATTGCTTCGGTACACCAAAAACATCCAGATCCAAAAGTAGCGGTTTTGTAATTCATATTAAAAGAATTTAAAAGAGAAAATAAGCTTATAAAAATTAAATTAATCATTATTTAAAAATCTAATACAATTATCTACAATATTTTTTTAACAAATCAGATGAATCAACAAAATTTAACGATTTTGAAATTAAAAAGTTTTTACAAGCTTTATTCGAATCATTTAATGACAAAAAAATTATTCCTTTATAGAAATAATTCTCAGAAAAATTTTTATTTAATGATATTGAATTATTAAATGATTTCATTGCTTCATTAAAATTACCCTGATTTTGATAAGATCTACCTAACCAATAATGAGCTAAGTAAAAATTATTATTGATTTTTAAAGCTTTTTTTGAATAAGATTCAGATAATAAGAAATCTGAGTTTCTATGATGATAAATTGCTATACTTAGATAAGCAGATGTGTGTTTTTTATCAATGGATGTTACTTTCATATAATCATTATATGCCTTTTTGTACTTGCCAATTTCCTCATAAGATCTTCCTCTTCTATAAATGGATTTTGTATTATTTGGATTTAATTTAATAGATTCAGAATAATATTCTATAGCAATATCATAATTTTTATTATTATAATATTTATCAGCTTCTTGTGCATCATTATTACTACAAGAGATGATCATTAGAAATAATAATAAATATTTAATATTCATATTAAAAAAAAATTTTAGCTTTATCTAAATTATTTATTTGACAAGGCTAATAAATTATGTTAACAACATCTGAGGAAAACTATTTAAAAACTATTTATAACTTATCTGAATCAGGAAAAAACCAAGTTTCAACTAATTCAATTTCTAAATTTTTAAAAACTAAACCATCTTCAGTAACTGATATGATAAAAAAACTTTCAGCCAAAAAATTACTTTATCATAAAAGATATAAAGGTACTAATATATCCTCTAATGGTAAAAAATTAGCAATACAGATAATAAGAAAACATCGTCTTTGGGAAGTTTTTTTATTTGAAAAATTAGATTTTAAATGGGATGAGGTTCATAAAATTGCTGAAGAGCTTGAACATATTACTAATGAAAAATTAATTGATAAATTAGATAAATATTTAAAATATCCTAAAATTGACCCTCATGGAGATCCTATACCAAATAAAGATGGTAAAATAGATATTAAACCTAAAATAAAACTATCTAATTTATTAATTAATAATAAGTGTATTGTAAGTAAGGTTAATGATGAAGATGGTAATCTTTTAGAATATTTAAATAAAATAAAAATACATATTGGATCTAAAATAAAAGTATTTGATATTATTGAATTTGATAGATCTATTGAAATAGAAATAGATTCTAAAAATAAAGTTTTTATTTCAAACAGGGTAGCAAAAAATATATTAGTAACTAAAATTAATTAATATGGAAAGTATACTTAATTTTTTTGAATCACAAACATCTCCAATATTACAAGCATTATATGCTGGTTTATTTACTTGGATATTAACTGCTTTTGGTGCTGCATTAGTTTTTTTCTTTAAATCTTCTAATCGAAAACTTTTAGATACAGCTCTTGGGTTTACTGGTGGAGTTATGATTGCTGCTAGTTTTTGGTCATTGTTATCTCCAGCTATAGAAGCTGTTGAAATACAAAATGAGCTTGGAAAATCATCTTTACCATCATTTTTACCGCCTGCAGTTGGTTTCTTTTTTGGTGCTCTTTTTATGTATTTTTTAGATAAATCAATACCACACCTTCATATTTTTGGAAAAATTGAAGAAGCTGAAGGTCCAAAAACAGATTTAAAAAAAACTTCTTTATTAGTACTAGCAATAGCTATTCATAATATTCCTGAAGGATTAGCTGTTGGAGTTGCTTTCGGTGCTTTAGCATCACCTGAATTTTCCTCTGTATTTAGTTTAGGTTCTGCTGTTGCATTAGGAATTGGAATAGGGATTCAGAATTTTCCAGAAGGATTTGCAGTATCAATGCCTTTAAGAAGAGCTGGATTTAGTAAAATTAAATCATGGAAATGGGGTCAATTATCAGCTATTGTTGAACCAATTTTTGCTGTAATTGGAGCAGCATTTGTTTTAATGGTCTATCCTATTTTACCATATGCATTAGCTTTCGCTGCTGGAGCAATGATTTTTATAGTGGTTGAGGAAGTTATTCCAGAAAGTCAAAGAGGTGGAAATACCGATTTAGCTACAATGGGATTAATTGCTGGCTTTATAGTCATGATGTGTCTTGATGTAGCTTTGGGTTGAGGTAATCGTACCTCTATTGTAATTAAAAGAATATTTTACTACGATACTTACCTAAAAAATACAAATTATATAAAGGGTTTAGCTTCTCCCCTTTTGAATTTTTCATAAATATTTTTAGATTGTTCTTTTAACTAAATTTAAATATTATGAAAAATTTGAAAGACAAAATAATTAGTATTTTTGCTGGAATAGGAATAATGAGTTTATTAATGGGTGCTTATTCTGAACAATCACAAAGGGTAAATTATGGAACACCTGAAAGTCATGAATGGGAAATGATTATAAGAGATGATGCGTCAGTAGCTTACCTTCTTAATAAAAAAACTGGAGAAGTTAGAAAGTATGATGCCAACTCAAGTAGATATATAATACCAAAACTTGATTAAACTTCTATAATTTTTTTTAATTTTAAGAAATCTTGTTTACATACTTTTATATTTAACTTTTAATTAAATAAAGAATGAATATAAACGATACGATTGTTGCACAATCTACACCATTTGGTGAAAGTGCTTTAGCTATAGTTAGATTAACAGGAAAAAAATCAATTGAAATAATAAATAAAATATTTCCAAATAAAGATTTAAATAAAGTAAAATCTCATACTATTCACTTTGGAAATTTAATTTATAAAGATGAAGTAATTGATGAGGTATTAGTTTCAGTATTTAAAGAACCAAATTCATATACAAAAGAAAATCTTATTGAAATTTCTTGCCATGGATCTTCATATATTATAAAAAAAATAATTACTACAACAATTGATTTAGGATCTAGAATAGCAAATAAAGGAGAATTTACATTCAGATCTTTTCTAAATGGTAATATGGATTTATCTCAAGCCGAAGCAGTAGCAGATATTATTTCATCTAATTCAAAAAATTCTCATAAATTAGCAATTAATCATATTAAAGGGGTTTTTTCTAATAAAATAAAAGAATTAAGAAAAGATTTAATTGATTTTTCAAGTTTATTGGAATTAGAATTAGATTTTTCTGAGGAAGATGTTGAATTTGCTAATAGAAAAAAACTAAGTGAAACTGTTAAAGAAATAATAGATTATTCTGATATTATAATTGATAGTTTTAAATTAAATAATGTAATAAAAGATGGTATTAATGTAATTATTTTAGGTAAACCCAATGTTGGTAAATCAACAATATTGAATGCTCTTTTAAATGATGAAAAAGCTATTATTTCTGATATACCAGGTACTACGCGTGACATTATTGAGGATACAATTACAATAGGCGGGAATATTGTTAGGTTTATAGATACAGCAGGTTTAAGGGACACAATAGATAAAATTGAAAAGATTGGTATAGAAAAAGCTATAAAAAAAACTAAGGAAGCTTCAATAATACTATATATAATTGATTTAAATGCAAGTAACATAAAAAGTATTAAATCAGAGTTAGAAAGTAAATTTCTGAAAGATAAAAATGTATTTGTTATAGGAAATAAAGCTGATTTAAATATAAAACATGATATCAAAACATATTTTAAAAGTAGAAAACATTTGATAATTAGTGGAATTAAAGAAAATGATGTAATAAAGTTGAAAAAATTAATTGAAAATTACATAAATATAAATCTAATTAGAAAAGAGTCATCAATTATGATTAATGAAAGACATTATCAATTGTTAAAAAAAGTAAAAGATTCGCTTATAAATGTTAAAAATAATATTAAAAATAAATCAAATACTGATCTATTAGCTATGGAT
>JBELBJ010000059.1:2869-5071 GCA_042095375.1 Marinoscillum sp. | reverse complement strand
ACCTCCTGAACCACAATCAGGCGTTCTAACCAACTGAACTACAACCACCATTTATTTTTTGCAAATCTATTATAATGAATTTATTATGACAAATTAAATTTTTAATCTCTTTCAAATTCTATTCTTTTTGAATTCGGATTTTTATTTATAATTCCATTATCAAATACATGATTCCCAGATACTATTGTGTGAATCACTTTGGATTTAAAAGTTTCTTTTTTTAATGGCGTCCAATTGCATTTTGAATATAAAGTTGAACCTGACACTTTCCATGGTGAGTTTAAATCAAATAATACTAAATCAGCATAATAACCTTCTCTTACAAAACCTCTATCTTTTATTTCAAATAATATTGATGGATTATGAGATGTTTTAGTAACTATAGTTTCAAGGTCTAGAGAATTATTATGATACATTTCTAATAATAGAGGGAGTGAGTGTTGTATTAATGGTCCGCCCGATGGGCAACTTGTATAATATGATGATTTTTCTTCTAAGGTATGCGGAGCATGATCAGTTGCAATTACATCTATATTATTATTTTTTAAACCTTCCAATATGGCATTCTTGTCATCAGCTTTTTTTATTGCTGGATTCCACTTTATCAAATTTCCAAGATTTTTATAATCTCTTTCATCAAACCAAAGATGATGAAGACATGCTTCACTTGTAATTTTTTTATCTTTCAAATTTTGTTTGTTACCAAATAAATCAAGTTCTTCTTTTGTTGAAATATGTAGAACATGAAGTTTTGACTCATATTCTTTTGCAAGACTTATAGCCTTTGAAGAGGATTCATAACAAGCTTCTCTGGATCTAATTATTGGATGTTGACCAATTGGAATATTTTCTCCATATTTTTCAATAGATTTTTTAAGATTTTCTTTAATAGTATTTTCATCTTCACAGTGAGTTGTAATTATAGTTTCACAGTTTTTGAAAACATCTCTTAGTGCCTTTTCATTGTCTACAAGCATATTGCCTGTTGATGAACCCATAAAAATTTTAACTCCACATACTCTATTTTTATCAATCTTTAAAACTTGATCTAGATTGTCATTTGTTGCTCCTATATAAAAAGAATAATTAGCAAAAGATCTGTTTTCTCCAATCAAATATTTTTTTTCAAGTTCATCAATTGTAACTGCATTTGGTATAGTGTTAGGCATTTCCATAAATGATGTAACGCCTCCTGCAACAGCAGCCATAGATTCTGTGTAAATTTCACCTTTGTGAGTTAGTCCAGGCTCTCTAAAATGAACTTGGTCATCTATTAACCCTGGAATTAAATATAATCCTTCTCCATTGATGATTTTGCAATTATAATCCACTGAAATATCATTAGATATTTTTTCAATTCTAGAATTTCTAATTAAAATATCAGCTATTTTTTTAGAATTTTCATTAATTAAAGTAGAATTTTTAATTAGAATTGAAGACATATTATTTTATAAAAGTTAATACAAATTTAAAATTTTAGATTTAATTAAATTTCTTTATTGCAAGCAATTTTATTTTTGAACTTTGTTTATAGATTTGCGTATCTAATGTATAATTTTTAATAATGAGTATAAGTTCTTTTTCATCTGACGAATTTTCTAACAGACATAACTCAATTAGTGAGGTAGATAAACAAGATATGTTAAAACTAATTGGTGTTAAATCTTTAGATGATTTAATAGATAAAACCATTCCTAATACTATAAAACTCAAAAAAGATTTAGTGTTAGATCCACCAAAATCTGAAAGTGAATTTTTGTCGGCATTTAAAAAAATAGTTCAAAAAAATAAAAAATTTAAATCATACATTGGAATGGGTTATTATGATTGTATTGTTCCTAATGTAATTAAGAGAAATATTTTAGAAAACCCAGGTTGGTATACTGCCTATACTCCTTATCAAGCTGAAATTGCTCAAGGTAGGATGGAAGCTTTAATTAATTATCAAACAATGGTATCGGACTTAACTGGAATGGACATAGCTAATGCCTCTCTTTTAGATGAGGGAACTGCTGCATCAGAAGCAATGGCAATGTTTTATCGTTTAAGAAAAGGAGAGAAAAAAAGTGCTAATAAATTTTTTGTATCAAGTAAAGTCTATCCTCAAACTTTGGATATAATGAAGACAAGATCAGTTCCTTTAGGAATTGAATTAGTAATAGGAGAAGTTGATCAGTTTGATTATTCAAATGATTATTTTGG
>JBELBJ010000059.1:0-2769 GCA_042095375.1 Marinoscillum sp. | reverse complement strand
TATCTCATGAAATATTTAACAAATATCATACCGAACATGAAATACTTAGGTATATGAAAAGACTAGAAAATAAAGATTTGTCATTAGTTCATTCAATGATTTCTTTAGGATCTTGTACAATGAAACTTAATGCTACTACTGAGATGATTCCTGTAACATGGGACAAGATGAACATTCATCCTTTTGTTCCAGAAGATCAAGCTCTAGGTTATAAAGAAATGATTGATACTTTAAATTCTTGGTTGTCAGAGATAACAGGGTTTTCTTCATTATCATTCCAACCAAATTCTGGAGCTCAAGGTGAATATACTGGTTTAATGGTTATAAGAGCTTATCATTTGGATAATGGTGATAAAGAAAGAAACATTGCTCTTATACCATCATCGGCTCATGGGACAAATCCAGCATCTGCTATTATGGCAGGAATGAAAGTTGTGGTAATTAAATGTGATAAGCATGGGAATATTGATTTTGATGATCTTAAAGAAAAGTGTAAAGAGTATTCAAATAACTTAAGTTGTTTAATGATAACTTATCCATCTACTCATGGAGTTTTTGAAGATCATATTTTAGAAGTATGTAATCTAATTCATAAAAATGGTGGATTGGTATACATGGATGGTGCTAACATGAATGCTCAGGTCGGTTTGACGAATCCAAAAAATATTGGTGCTGATGTATGTCATTTAAACCTTCATAAAACTTTTTGTATACCTCATGGAGGAGGAGGTCCTGGAATGGGTCCAATTGGAGTTGTAGAAAAGCTAGTTAAATATTTACCTAGAAATATTTTTTCAACTTTTACTGATAAAAACATCACATCAGTTTCTAGTGCTCCATATGGGAGTGCAAGTATCCTTGCGATTTCTTATGCTTATATTTCTATGATGGGGTCAGAAGGTTTAACGAATGCAACAAAACTAGCTATATTAAATGCTAATTATATAAGGTCTAGATTACAAGATCATTATCAGGTATTATATAAAGGAATTAATGGAACTAGTGCACATGAGTTTATAATTGATTGTAGAGAATTTAAGTCTGAGTTAAATTTAGAAGTTGAAGATATAGCAAAAAGACTTATGGATTATGGCTATCATGCACCAACCGTATCTTTTCCAGTACCTGGAACTATGATGATAGAACCCACTGAAAGTGAGACTAAGTCGGAGTTGGATAGGTTTTGTGATGCCATGATTGAAATAAGAAAAGAAATCGAGGAAGTAAGAAATGGTACTTATGAAAAAGATAATAACGTACTCAAAAATGCTCCACACACTTTATCTGTAGTAACTTCTTCGTCTTGGGTTTATACTTATACTAGAGAAAAAGCTGCATTTCCTTTGCCTTTTATTTCTAAAAATAAGTTTTGGCCATCAGTTAGTAGAATTGATAATGCTCATGGAGATAGAAACTTATTTTGCAGCTGTATACCTGTTGAAGAATATCAATCTTAATTTATTTATTTATTTTTGAATATGAATATCACTTTATTAATTATTGGAATATTAATTTTATTGTTGTTAGCTTTTATTGCATTTAGACTTCCAAAATTAATTGCTTCTATATCTGAAAATAGCAATAAAAATAATAATGAAGAATTAGAACAACTTCAAAAAATATTATCCCTTGAATTTAAAAACTTAGCAAATGATATTTTTGATGAAAAAGCTAAAAAAATAAGTTTAACCAATAAAGAAAGTATATCTGCAATATTGGATCCCTTGAAAGAAAAAATTAAAACATTTGAGGAAAAAGTTGAAAGCTCAAATAAAGAAAGTTTACAGTGGAATATTCAATTAAAAGAACAAATTAAGAATTTGAAAGAAATAAACTTACAAATGGGAAAGGAAGCAGAGAACTTAACCCATGCTTTAAAAGGAGATTCAAAAACTCAGGGAAATTGGGGGGAAATTCAAATTGAAAATATTCTACAAAAGGTTGGTTTACAAGAAGGGTTAGGATATTTAAAAGAAGAAAATATAAAAAATGAAGATGGTGATAATCAAAGGCTTGATTATATTGTTAATCTTCCTGATGGCAAAAAAATAATTATTGATTCTAAAGTATCGTTAACGGCATATGCTGAGTATTATAATTCTGAAGATAGAGAAGAACAAAATAAATACTTGAAGGAACATGTTAAAAGTGTAAATAATCATGTAAAAGGATTATCAGAAAAAAACTATCAAAATTTAGGCATCAATCAACCTGATTATATTTTGATGTTTTTAGCTAACGAACCAGCGTTAGGGCTTGCCTTAATTGAAGATCAGGAAATTTACGATAAAGCATTAGAAAATAATATAGTAATTGTATCTACTTCCACTTTGTTAGCTACTTTAAGAACTGTTGCGTTTATGTGGAAACAAGACAACCAAAATAAGCATGCATTAGAGATTGCAAGACAGTCAGGGGCATTATATGATAAATTTTGTTCTTTTTCAGAAGATTTAATTAAAATTGGTTCAAATATTGAAACAACTAAAAAATCTTATTCTGAAGCAATGAAAAAGTTAGTAGATGGTAAAGACAATCTTATCAGGAAGTCAGAAAGACTACGAGAGTTAGGTGCCAAGGCAAGCAAAAAAATTAATTCAAAATTAGTAGATAGAGCAGATTAATATTTTAATTTTAAATAATGAAAAAGGTAACGATTAATTCTTTAGAAAAAATAAATGTTGTTGGAGATAGAGTTTTAGTAAAGCCAAGAAAAGAATCCGGAAGAACAGATAGTGGTTTATATTTACCCCCAGGAGTAAGAGAAAA
>JBELBJ010000058.1:0-5247 GCA_042095375.1 Marinoscillum sp. | reverse complement strand
GATTTTTTTATTTAAAGTCTCAAATACGTTAGCGTCATCTGTAAATTTTTTATCATATTTTTGATCGTAAGCTTTCTTAATATTTGAATTTTCAAAAACCTGAGGTGTTTGAATCAAAACATAATTTTTTCTATTCAAAGATTTACTATTATTATCAGTTACTTTTCTGATGGAATCTTTTAAATGTATACACGGAATGGCATTATTTTTCTTTAATGCTGATTTAAATAAGTTTTCTATTAGATTTTTAGATAGCAAAGGTCTAACTCCATCATGAATTGCAACTATACCTTCACCTTTTATTGATTTAAGACCATTTTTAACTGAATCAAATCTATTTTTTCCACCTTTTACAATTGATAAATTTGAATAATTTTTATAGTTATTAATTATTTTTCCCCAATTCTTATTATTGCTGACTACTAAAGTTATTTGAATATTTTTAATTTCTAGGAATTTTTCAATTGTATAACAAATTATAGGTTTGTTATTTATTTTATAAAATTGTTTTGGAAAAACGAGTCCAGTTCTCTTACCTTCTCCAGCAGCGAGAATAATAGCATATTTTTTCATTTTGATTCTATAAATTTTAACAAATTTATAGAATCAACATTGCATCACCATAACTATGAAATCTATATTTTTTTTGTATAGCAATCTTATATGCTTTCATAATATTATCAAATCCTCCATAGGCAGCAGCCATCATTAATAATGTTGATTTAGGACTATGAAAATTTGTAATCATTCCACTACATATCTGAAATTTAAAAGGAGGAAAAATAAATTTGTCTGTCCACCCCTGATTTGCTTTTAACTTTCCACTAGTTGAAACAGATGTTTCTAATGTTTTCATTGTAGAAGTTCCAACCGCAACAATTTTTTTACCCTGTTTCATAGCAGAATTAACTACTTCTGATGTTTCTTCAGAAATATAAAAATTTTCAGAATCCATTTTATGCTTTGTTAAGTCTTCTACATCTACATCTTTAAATGTTCCTAGACTAATATGTGTTGTTATTGTGACTATTTTTACACCTATTAATTCTAGTTTTTTTAATACAATTTTTGTGAAATGAAGTCCTGCGGCTGGTGCAGCAACAGCACCAAGTTTTTTTGCATATATAGTCTGAAACCTTTCTTTATCATCTTTTTCTGTTTTCCTTTTTATATTTTTTGGTAAAGGTGTTTCACCATACTCTTTTATGATATCATGAAAGTTTTTTTCACTATCCTCAGGGATAAATCGAATGGTTCTTCCTCTTGATGTTGTATTGTCAATTACTTCAGCTACTAGTTCACCATTTCCAAAATATAACTTGTTTCCAACTCTTATTTTTCTTGCAGGATCAACCAAAACATCCCATAGATTCAACTCTGGGTTTAGTTCTCTTAATAAAAAGACTTCTATTTTTGCACCAGTTTTTTCCTTTTGTCCATATAGTCTAGCAGGGAAAACTTTAGTATCATTTAATACCAATACATCACCTTCTTTAAAATAGCTTACAACATCAGTAAACTTTTTATGATTAATTTTTCCTGAATCTTTGCTGAGTACCATTAATTTAGATTCATCTCTTTCCCTTGTTGGTCTTACAGCAGTTCTATTTGCTGGCAGTTTAAAATTAAATTCTGATAGTTTCATATTGTCTTTAAGAAATAAATTATACTTTTGGAGTTTGCAAAACTAAATAATTGTTTTATAAACTGTATATAAATTAAAAATAATATTTAATGAGACTTATAATTAGGTTGATTAAAGAAAGTATAATTTTTGCATTTAATGCTTTGATTGCAAATCCTATTAGAACACTTTTATCTTTATTAGGAGTTACAATTGGAATTTTTACAATTATTGCAGTTCTTTCAGTAGTAGATTCACTAGAAAAAAGTGTAAAAAGTAGTTTTAACTTTCTAGGAACAAATAATCTAAGGGTTGAAAAATGGCCATGGGATTTTGATAATCCAGGATATGAATGGTGGAAATTTTGGAGAAGACCTCATCCTACTTATAATGAATATCTTTTTTTGAAAAAAAATTTGAAAAATGCTGATGCTGTTGAAATTTTAGCTAGAAGAGGAGATATCAATTTAAAATATTTGAATAATAGCACAGTCACTGATGGTATTAATGGTATTGTTTATGATTCAAAAGATGTAGCAGATTATGAAATAGCAATTGGAAGGTTTTTTACAGAAGACGAGACTATTAAGGGAAGAAATTATGTATTAATTGGACATAAGATTTATAAGGAATTATTTACTCAATCTTCAGATCCGATTGGTAAAAAAATTAAAATAAAGGGAATCAATTTTTTAATTGTAGGGGTAATTGAAGAGCAAGGGGAAAGCTTTGTTGGGGGAGACAGTTTTGATAGACAAATTTTTATTCCTTTTAACAGTTTTAAGAAAATTTATAGAGTAGGGAAAAAAGGTTCTGATGCAACAATTATTGTTAAAGGAAATGTTGATAATGATCCAGGTCTAGTTGAACTTGAATATGAGCTTACTGGCTTATTAAGAGCTCAAAGAGGTATAAAACCTTTAGAAGAGGAGAATTTTGCAATAAATAGACCTGAATATTTATCTAATGTTATAGGGGGTGTTTTTGATGTATTAACTATTGCTGGTTGGATAATTGGTAGTTTTTCAATCTTTGTTGGTGGCTTTGGTATTGCAAACATAATGTTTGTATCCGTTAAAGAAAGAGTTCCAATTATAGGACTTCAAAAATCTTTAGGAGCCAAAAACTACTTCATATTACTACAATTTTTATTTGAATCTTCAATATTAAGTTTGATTGGTGGACTAATCGGTCTATTCCTTGTCTTCTTAATTACACTAGTAGATACAGGATCATTAGAACTAACAATTTCATTTACTAATATTATTTTGGGAATTTCCATATCAAGCATAATTGGTCTATTGGCTGGTATGTTGCCTGCAATTTTTGCATCTAGATTGGATCCGGTTGAAGCTATAAGGTCTAATTAATTATTTATTGTTTCTTTTATTTTGCTTTCTAATTCTTTCATCAATTCAGGATTATCCTCTATAATTTGTTTTGCTGAGTCTCTTCCTTGGGCTAACTTATTTTTCTTATAAGAAAACCATGAACCTGCTTTTTGAATTATATCCATTTCAACACCTAGATCTAGAATTTCACCAGATTTAGATATGCCTTTTCCATACATTATATCAAATTCTACAACTTTAAATGGTGGTGCTACTTTATTTTTTACCACTTTAACTTTTGTTCTATTTCCCATTACAGAATCAGGATTATCTTTAATTTGCCCTATTCTTCTTATATCTAATCTTACAGATGAATAGAATTTTAATGCATTACCTCCTGTAGTAGTTTCTGGATTTCCAAACATGACACCTATTTTTTGTCTTAGCTGGTTAATAAAAACACATGAACATCCTGATTTATGAATTGCACCAGTTAATTTTCTCATAGCTTGTGACATTAATCTTGCTTGGAGTCCCATTTTACTATCTCCCATTTCTCCTTCTAACTCTCCTTTTGGAACAAGAGCAGCTACTGAGTCAATAACTATAATGTCAATAGCGCCAGAGCGAATTAAATGTTCAGTTATTTCTAGTGCTTGTTCTCCATTGTCTGGTTGGGAAATAAGAAGATTTTCAGTATCAATACCTAATCTTTCGGCATATGATTTATCAAATGCATGTTCTGCATCTATAAAAGCAGCTATCCCACCTTTTTTTTGAGCTTCTGCAATACAATGCATAGATAATGTTGTTTTACCTGATGATTCTGGTCCATATATTTCTATAACTCTTCCTTTTGGTATTCCTCCTATTCCAAGTGCTATATCTAATCCAATTGATCCAGTTGGTATGCTTGGTATATCAATTATGCTTTCATCGCTTAATTTCATAACGGTTCCTTGACCGTATGTCTTTTCTAATTTCTCAATAGTTAGATTTAATGCCTTTGTTTTTTCTTTATTCTCTTTCATTTTAATATTTTTTGATTTCTATTTTGCTAAAATAAATAGTAATTTATAATTATACTAATAAAATTAGTAAAAATAAATTAATTTATAAAGAAGTTGAAATTCATATGAATCACTTACATGAATTTAATAATTTTGTAAGAAATTTACTCTTAAACATTATATATTTTGAATTTTATTGTTAAGAATTTATTAATACTACTAAGTCTTTTATACTTTAATTCATCTTCTAATTTAATCGATGGTGAGATAATTGAGACTAAGGTATCATTTGGTTTTTTTAATGCCGGGAAAGCTTCAATGTTAGTTGATAATAAAATTTATTTTGTTAATGATCTACCTTGCTATAAGATTGATGTTTTTGGTAGGACTACCGGTTTTTTTGATTTTTTTGCCCGTGTTAGAGATAATTGGGGTGTCTATATAGATACGATAAATTATACACCTCAAAAGTTTTATAAATATTTACAAGAAGGAAAATATAAAAAAAATGAAATTCTAAAATTTAGTTCACAACCTTTAGATTCTGTTGAAGTAATACTTCTTGATAAAGAAACCAAAGAAGAAAAAGATAGAATATATTTTCATTCAAAAAATCAGTTTAAAGATATAATGAGAGGATATTTTATGAATTACTGGATTTCAAGTGTTTTTTATTTAAGAAGCCTTGATTACTCTCAAATTTCAGTAGATAGTTTAATTGAAATTCCTTACTTGAGTGATAAAGGAAAGTATAACTATAAAATGAAATATTTAGGTTCAAAAAAAATTAATTCTTTAAATAAAAAAACATTAAGTGCTCTTACTTTTTCTCCTGTTGTTCCTGAAAATAAATTATTTTCAGGGGAAAATCCAGTTACTTTTTGGTTATCTGATGATGATAGAAAAATACCTTTAAGATTAAGTGCAACAATGCGATTTGGTGAATTTGACATAGAAACAACTGATTTTGATAATATGATTGATGAAAAATCTAAAGAAATAATTTATAATAAGTATAAGTAATTTTATTTTTCTTATTAACATAAAATTAATAGTATTTTAATCCATTATTTAATTAAATAACATTTAAATTAAATACTTTTACGAGTAGATTATTTTAAAATAATATGTCTTTAAAATCTGATTTCAAAATTTTAGTTATTGATGATGAAAAGGATATTTTATTACTTTTAAAGTATAATTTAGAACAAGAAGGTTATATTGTTAAAACTGCAAATTCTGGATTTGAAGCCTTAAAAATTGTTGATAAATTTTCTCCACA
>JBELBJ010000057.1:0-5286 GCA_042095375.1 Marinoscillum sp. | reverse complement strand
AAAGTTGTTCTATCCATTACCTTACACCATCCACACCAGTCAGTATATAAATCAATCATAATTTTTTTTGGATTGGACTTTTGAAATTCATTAATTTCTTCAGGTTCAATCCATTTTATTTTTTCTGCTTGTGAGAAGGTTTTATTAAAAGGGAAAAATATAATGGTGATTAAAATAAAATTGTGTAAAAGATTTTTCATTTGATGATTTAATATCAATATATAAAGTTAAATAAGATTATATATTATTAGCATTTAATTCTAATGTTATTGGACAATGATCAGATCCTAAAATCTTGTCCTCAACATCTATAGAATTGATAGTATTAACTAAATTTTTGTTAATTAAAAAATAATCTATCCTCCACCCTACATTTCTTTCTCTTGCTCTAAATCTATAATTCCACCATGTATAAATAGTTTTTTCTGGATTTTTCATACGAAAAATGTCAATAAAATCATTATTTAAATAATTAGAAAACCCATCAATTTCTATCTGGGTATAGCCAGATGTCTTATTATAATTAGCTTTTGGCCTGGCTATATCAATTTCTTGATGAGCAACATTTAAATCTCCAGTAAGAATTAAAGGTTTTTTCTTATTTACACCTATACAGTAATTCAAAAAATCATTATCCCATTTTTTTCTGTATTCTATTCTTTTTAATTCTTGTCCACTATTAGGTACGTAAACATTAATTAAATTAAATTTTTCAAATTCCAGTAAAATAACTCTACCTTCTTGATCATGAATTTCAACATCGATATCATAGATAACATTTAGTGGTTTTATTTTTGTTAATATAGCTGTGCCAGAATAACCTTTTCTGGCTTTTGAAGAGTTAGCATAAATATCATAATCATCAAATACAGATAAAGCAATTTTAGTTTCTTCAATATTTGCTTTAGTTTCTTGTAAACAAATTATATCAGCATTTAACTTATTTATATCATTTATAAAATTTTTCTTTATAATGGCACGTATTCCATTTACATTCCAAGATATTATCTTTATATTTTTCATATATTTATATATCTGTTTAATAGTTATTGTATCCTAAAAATAAATTGATTTAAATTTATGCTAAAAACAAATAGTTTTTAATAAATACTAATATAATTTAATACTTAGCAAGTATGAAAAAAAAAGAGTTTATAATAAATTCAAAAAATACTTTAGATTGGATGATTAACTATTTTGATGAGTTAAATAAATACCCCGTAAAATCAAATGTAAAACCAAGAGATGTATTTAATAAAATTCCAAAAAATCCACCTCAAAAAAGTGAGAATTATTCTGAAATTCTTGATGATTTTAAAAAAATTATTCTTCCAGGAATGACTCATTGGCAACATCCAAATTTTCATGCATTTTTTCCAGCAAATAATAGCTATCCATCAATTTTAGCTGAGATGATAACCTCAACAATTGGAGCACAATGTATGATATGGGAAACATCACCTGCTGCAGCAGAATTAGAAGAAAAAGTAATTGATTGGTTAAAAAATGAAATGGGAATACCCAAAAATTGGTCTGGAGTAATAAACGATACCGCATCTTCTGGAACACTTACTTCTTTATTAACAGCTAGAGAATTTATATCAAATTATGCAGTCAATAAAAATGGTTTAAATAAAAATAATTTTATAGTTTATTCTTCAAAAGAAGCTCATTCAAGTATTGAAAAGGCTATTAAAATAATTGGAATCGGTAAAAATAACTTGGTAAAAATTGATACATACGATGATTTATCAATGAATGTAAAAGATTTAGAATTTAAAATCAAAAGAGACATAGGTTTAAACAAAATCCCTTTAGCAATTGTTAGTACATTTGGTACAACAGGAACTGTTTCTCTTGACCCAATTAATAAAATATCATTGATAGCTAAAAAATATAATGTTTGGCACCATATTGATGCAGCATATGCAGGATCTGCATTGATAATTAAAAAGTATCAAAAACATATTAAGAATATCGATTTAGCAGATAGTTTTTTATTCAATCCTCATAAATGGATGTTAACAAATTTCGATTGTAGTATTTACTTTGTAAAAAATAAAGAAGCATTAATTAAAACATTTGAAATATTTCCTGAATATTTAAAAACAAAGTCAAAAAATGTAAATAACTATAAAGATTGGGGTATACAATTAGGAAGAAAATTTAGGAGTTTAAAATTATGGTTTGTAATAAGAAGTTATGGTATAGGTGGTATAAAAAAAATACTAAAAAAACATATAAAACTAGCAAAGCTAATCAATGAAAAAATAGAGAAAATAAATGATTTTGAAATAACAGCTAAAAGAAACTTTAACATGGTAAACTTTAGATTTAAACCTATTAAAATAAATGATGAAAATAAACTAAATAATTTAAATAAAAAGTTACTTAAAAAGCTAAATAGCTCAGGAAAAATCTATCTATCACATACAAAAATTAATAATATTTTTTCTCTAAGAATGCCTATAGGTAATACTTTTTCAAGTAAAAAATATGTTATATCTTCATGGAATCTAATAAAGAAAACAGCTAGATCAATTTAAGAATTATAATATATTATCAGCAACAAGTGTTAGATAAATTAAAGAACCTACGTTTGCACTTCCAAAACTTGTAGTATAATATTTATTCAGAGTATTAGAACAGCCTAATTTCATTTTAGTTTTATATTTTGGTAAAAACAAATTTATCTGGGCATCCAGATTGTTTATTGATGGAATCTCTCCAACACCAAAAGATGACTCCCACAAAAATGAATTTTGCCATCTATAGTTAATATTAAAACCTAAGTTCTTTACTATTTTTCTATTCCCTATACCAATATTAAATCTATAATCAGGAGTATTAAATTGTATTTGAAAACCAGGATCACTTACCTCATCAACATCGTTGTAAGAAACATTTGTTGATAACTTAAAATTATTTTTAAAATTATAATCTATTCCTAAAGCCCAGCCATATGAATTTACAGGTTGCTGTAAACTCACAGTAGTTTGAAATCTTTTTTCTTCAGCAGTACCAGGATTTTGTGCTAGAAGTTGAGAAGCTAAAAATCCATTATAATTATTATAAAACGCATATGCATCTATCATCATCCTTTTATTTGAATACAATCCTTTGTATCCTATTTCATAAGCAATAACTCTTTCAGGACCAAACTCAGGTATTTCAAATAAATCAGTTAAAATTGGTTTTGATAAAACAGGGTTGTTACCATCAAGAGGATATATATTTGAATTTCTTAAATTATATATGTCCTGTAATACAGATTGGCCTCCTACTACATATACTGGTGCTACATATAAATCTGTCCATTGATCAACTACGGATGGAAATCTAAAAGCTGTCTGAGCAGAAACTCTTAAAAATTTTTCATTTGTTTCGTCGGTAGCATAAACAAAGGAAAATCTCGGTGTTAACCTTGGCTTGAAATATTGATTTTTATCAAATCTAATAGAAAAATTAGGAAAAAATCTTTTACCAAACCATTCATCAGTAAATTGTAAGAAAGATCCAATTTCATAAACTTCTAATGGATCTCCAGGTTTATCATAAAAAATAGAGCCTTCACTATTTATAATGGTATATTTAATATTTGCACCAAATAATAATTTAAAATTTTGAATTTGATTTTTAAAGTCATAGTTGAAATCAAAATTATACATAGAACTTATATCAATTACACTAGCACCCCCATCAGCAATACTTTTATTTATTAGAGATTGTTTGGTATCTATAAAATTTTTAGATCCAGGTTGTAATAAAAAAGGTTTAGAAACATCCAAAACATTTCCATTTTTATCAATATTATCTGCTGATTGTCTTGCAAAGATATGTGCATCCTCATTATTTAATTTAAATCCAAGAACACCAGTTAAAAAGCCAGTAAAATAATCTTGGAACCATAATTCACTTGATTTCCATGACTCATTCATCTGAATACCTAATGTTCCAGCATCGTATGTATTTCCTGAATTTTCATTAGCTCCAGATAATCTAAATAAATAATTATCGCCTTTTAATTCTGCTTTGTATGTTATAATTGAAAAGTTATTAAGTTCAAATCTATTTTGTGCTGAATAAACACTAGTTCCACTAGCATAATCACCCTGAAGTATTGCAAGTGTTTTAGGATTAATTTTATAATGAAAACTAGTACCAATTCTAATATTTTTTGCATCATAAGAAACTAAATCCTTTTCTTTCCATCCGGTTCTAGTTAAATCTTGATTTGGCACAATTGATTTTATCATATTTACTGATTCTTCATATTCAGAAGTTCCTTCTACGTGACCAAGGTTTTCTGCAAACCCTTTAGCTACTGCATCTTCTATATCTTCCATGTTTATACTTACCTCATCTCCGTAGATATTAACACCATCATAACCTGGATCATACCACCTATCAAGGTTTTCATTATTTAAATACCTTTTATTTCTATAATCACTTGCATTCCAATCATCAGCTCTCAAGTATCCTCCTTTAACTTTAAAAGCAAACTTTTCATTAAATTTTTTTGCATATCTAAAATTAAAATCCTGCATAGGAGTAATTTTTTTTTCGTAATTATTTGAAAGATGCATGATGCCTCCTTGTAATGAAATAGATAAGCCTTGGTAATCAAAAGGGTTTTTACTAGTCATTATCAATGTTCCATTCATACCGCCAGGACCATACAATGCTGAAGAGGCTCCAACTAACAATTCTAATGATTCTAAATCCAATTGAGTTACTCCAAAAATATTTCCTGGAGAAAAGCTAAGTCCAGGAGATGAATTATTTACTCCATCTACTAATTGATTGAGTCTATAATTGGTATTACCATTAAAACCTCTGCTATTTGGAAAGCGCATAGATAAGCTTTGTACAATCATATCTATACCTTTTATGTTTGATAACTCATCAAAAAAATTAGCAGCCGAGCTTTGCTCTAAATCTAGAATATCCAACTTTTCAATTGATACAGGAGAAGATAAAATATTCTGTTCATATAAACTTGCAGATACTACTACTTCATTTCCAAATAATATAGATTCATTTAAAATAAAATTATATTCAAATTCACCAGGTTTATCAACAAATATCATATTCTGTTCATAACCTATTCCTGAAATAACAAAGCTTGCGGATTCTTCAAATAAAAATTCTATTTCAAATTCTCCTTCAGAATTCGTCACCGTCCCAAATGTGTTATTTTCTTTATTATAAATATTAATTCCAATTAATGGATTATTATCTTCATCTTTAATTGATCCATAAATTTTGGAAAATTGTTGAGAGAAT
>JBELBJ010000056.1:0-5393 GCA_042095375.1 Marinoscillum sp. | reverse complement strand
TTCACGCAAAATCTACTGAAAAAGACAGCGACGAAAGTTACTATGCAAGTAAGGTTTCGGAAATATCAAACTTAGATTTAATTATTGTAAAGCCATCTATAGAAGATTTTAAAAGTCATATTGATGAGGTTGCTTACACACAAGAAGAGCCATTCGGAGGGCCTTCAATATTTATGCAATATTTTGTTATGAAAAAAGCTAAGGAAATCGGTTGTACAGTTATGCTTGATGGACAAGGGGGAGATGAAATTTTATTAGGGTATGAAAAATATTATCCTTCTGCTTATTTAAACATTTTTCAAAGAAAAGGATTTCTTACAATGTTAAAAACCATTAGGGAGTCAAATAAAAATAATTCAAGAATGACAATATATTGGATTGCTAAATTTTTTATTGGTAGTCTTTTTTCATCTTTAAGAAAAATAGTTTATAAACGCAAAGCTAATTTTATGAAGCCTCATAGTAATGATTTTAATTTTTTAAATAAGCTTTCCTCAAGCTATTTGAATATTTTTAGTTTGCAAGAAAAAGAAATAATGTCGACAAACTTACCATGTCTTTTAAAGTTTGAAGATAAAAATTCCATGAGAAACTCGATTGAAGCAAGACTACCTTTTCTTGATTATAAAGTTCTTGAAACTGCCTTAAGTATTGATATTGATTACAAAATTAAAGAAGGGTGGACAAAATATGTTTTGAGAAAAATTATCAGTAAAAAAATGCCCAGTGAAATTGCATGGAGAAAAAATAAGCTTGGTTTTAATGCCCCCGAATCAACATGGATTGATTCTTTGTCGTTTGATATAAAAACAGTCATTAAAAACTCTCAAATTTTAAATGAAATATGTCACGTTGATAAAATCTTAAAAAACATTAAAAGCTATGATAACAGACTAAAGTGGAGATTATACAGTATAGCTATTTGGGAGAAGGTTTATAATGTCAAAATTAGTTAGTGTATGCCATATTACTTCAGTACACAACAGATATGATATTAGAATTTTTATTAAACAATGTACATCGCTTCAAAAATCAAAAAAATTTAATACACACTTGATTGTCAGTGATGGTAAAAAAAATGAAATCAAAAATCATGTTCAAATTTTAGATGTTGGTATAGCAAAAAATAGATTTGAGAGAATGTTTAAAATCTCTCAAAAAATTTATCTTGAAGCTTTAAGGCTCGATAGCCATATATATCATATCCATGATCCAGAATTGATTCCCCTTGGCATAAAGTTAAAGAAAATAGGTAAAAAAGTAATATTTGATGCTCATGAAGATATAGCTGAGGATATTTTAACAAAAAGTTGGATTCCTTTTATCTTAAGAAAAATTACATCTATTTTCTTTGGCTTTTATGCAAGTTACGCTTTAAAGAAGTTTGATTTCATAATTACCGCCACTTCTTTTATAAGAGATAAATATATAAAAATCAACTCCAATACATTAGATATTAATAATTATCCAATTTTAGAAGAGTTTAATAATATAAATAGTTGGAGTAATAGAAATGATATAGCTGTATATATAGGAGTAATTTCAAGAAGAAGAGGTATTATTGAAATAATTGAGTCTTATAGTAATTTAAGTAAATTTCATTTCGTTATAGCTGGACAATTTGAAAATTCAAAAATAGAAAAAGAAGTAGTAGAAAATAAAAATTGGCATAATATTGAATATAAAGGTTTTGTTGGTAGACGTAAAATAATAGAAATGTTAAATACATCTAAAGTAGGTTTTCAGATAGTTGAATCTTTAAATAGTTATCAAGATGCTATTCCGATTAAAATGCTAGAATATATGGCTGCAGGAATACCCGTTATATGCTCAAATATGAATATATTGAGTAAAATTATAAATGATAATAAATGTGGAATAATTTTAAAAGAAACAAACAAAGAAGAAATCCGCAAATCGTTAGATTATTTATTAAAAAATCCAAACATTGCTAAAGAAATGGGAAAGAACGGAAGGCAAAAAATATTGAAGGACTGGAATTGGGAGCGTGAAGCATCAAAACTATTAAACTTATATGACAATTTAAATTATGAAAAAAATTCTAATTATTAATCACTTTGCAGGAATTCCAGGAATTAATGCTTCAGGTCAAAGACACTTTCATTTTGCTAGAGTTTTAAGTGATGAGGGATATAATGTTCATCTTATTACTTCTAAAAACAACTACCAGGTAAAAAACAAAAAGTTGAATGAATCATTTTTATCTATTGAAGGTGTCAATGTACACTTTGTAAATGAAGTTCATTCAAAAAAAGTTAATCTCTTTGTTAAGCTTGTAAGAGCATTTTCTTTCAGCATTAATCTAAATTTCTTTCTTAAAAAAAGATTTTCAAAAGATAAAATTGATTTAATAATAGCAAGTAGCCCTGATTTATTTACAGCTTTTGTCGGAAAAAATCATGCTAAAAAAATGAAATCAAAATTTTTGCTTGAAATAAGAGATATATGGCCGTTGACACAACAAATAATTCATAAATTTAGTAGATTTCATCCTGTAATAGTTCTTTTTAGGCTAATTGAAAGAAACTTGTATAAAAATGCAGATTTTATAATATCTAACCTTAGAAACTTTCATAAATACTTAGAAGACATTAAAATTAGTAAACCCTTTAAGCATATTCACGCTTTTGAGGTTGAACATAAAAGTATAAAATTTGATTCATCTATCTATGATCAATTACCTGGAATTGATAAATATAAACATTTTGGTATTTATGCAGGAACAATTGGTAAGCTGTATGGTCTTGAGCAAATAATCAATAATTTTCCAGGAGAAGTTAAATCAAGAGTAGCTATACTATTTATTGGAAGTGGTGATTACTTTGAGTCATTGAAAGTACATACATCAAAGATTGAAAATGGAAACTTTTACTTAATCGAAAGAACAGAGAATAAATCGGAATTACTTTATCTATATAATAAGGCATCTTTTGGAATTTCTTTAAGTAATAATTTTCAGGAACTTTATAAATATGGTTTAAATCCAGTAAAGGTTTTTGATTATATGAAAAATAGTCTTTTTACAATTGGAATTGGTCCTTATCACTATGCAGGAATGAAAGATTCTAAAGGCTTAGTTTCTATTCCATTTAATGATAAAAATGCATTTTCAAAAAAAATACTTAAAATTAGTAAAATGAATAAAGTTGAAATTGAAGAGCTGGGTAAAATGAATAAAGAATTTGGAGAATTACATTTTAGTGCCAAAAGTGCTTTAGAAAAATTTATCTTAGTTGTTAGGAGTTTAATTTAATGTATAATTTGCTCAAGAACTTATTTGATTTTTTTTCAGCTTTAGCACTTTGTATTATTTTTGCTCCTTTAATTTTTATTATTTCCATTGTCATTTTTTTTGATATTGGGAAGCCTATTTTTTTTACTCAAGAAAGAACAGGTAAAAATGGGAAAGCATTTTGGATTATTAAATTTAGAACAATGAATAATAATTTTGATTCTAATGGAAAACTTAGTTCTGACAAATCAAGAATATCTAATTCAGGAAAATACCTAAGAAAATTAAGTATTGATGAACTACCTACACTTATAAATATTTTAAAAGGAGATATGAGCTTTGTTGGTCCTAGACCAATATTACATGAATACTATACCAATAATTTATATGATAATCATCAAAAACAAAGGTTTAATGTTAGGACAGGAATTACAGGATGGGCACAGGTTAATGGAAGAAATAAATTAAGTTGGGAAGAAAAATTTGATTTAGACATTTGGTATGTTAAAAATAAAAGTTTTTATCTTGATATAAAAATCATACTAAAAACAATAATTAAAATTCTTGATAATACAGATGTAAATTCAAGTAATAATGATACTATGAAAAAATTTAAAGGTAGTAATAATGAAAAATAAAATTTCTATTTTTGGAACAGGAGGTTATGCTAAAGAGGCTTTTGAAATAGTAAATGTAATGACCGATATTGAAATAGAAAACGTTATTGTTTCTGACGATCATTATAGTTCAGAATTTTTTATGGGATACCCGGTTTTAATGCAAAGTGATTTTGATTCAAATTCTTGTGCTATGGTTATAGCTATTGGAGACTCTCTTATAAGAAAAAAAATCGTAGAATCATTACCAAAAGATACTAATTATCAAACAATTATACATCCATCTTCTAGAATATCACCTTTTTCAAAAATAGGTAAAGGTAGTATTATTTCTGCAGAATCAGTTATATCAATAGATGTGGTCATAGGTAGTCATGCTCAAATTAATTTTCATTCTTCCATCGGACACGATTGTAAAATAGGAAATTTTTTTACTTCATGTCCAGGAGCAAGAGTTAGTGGTAATTGCAAAATAGGAAATCAAGTTTTTTTAGGAACAAACTCTTCTTTAAGACAAAATTTAAATATTATGAGTAATGCAAATATTGGTATAGGTGCAGTTATTTTAAATGATATTGACACTGAGGGTACTTTCTTTGGTAATCCAGCAAGAAGGATGAGATAATTATTATGGAAGACAAAAATGAATAGTTGGCCATATTTTGATAGTGAAGACATTAAAAAAGTTCAAGAAATCCTTGAAAATGGTAAGGTAAATTATTGGACAGGTACAGAAGGAAGAGATTTTGAGAAAGAATTTTCATCATACGTTGGAGTTGAGCATTCCGTAGCAGTAGATAATGGAACGAATGCTTTAATTTTAGCTGCTCATGCTTTAGGTATTTCAAAAGGCGATGAAGTAATTATGAGCCCTAGAACGTTTGTAGCTTCAGCATTTAGCATAATGCATTTAGGTGCAAAGCCTATTTTTATTGATATTGATAGAAATTCCCAAAATATGGATGTCTCATTAATTGAACAAGCAATTACCCCAAATACAAAAGCAATTATGGCTATTCATATAGCTGGATGGCCCTGTGAAATGGATATAATCCAAGAAATTTGTAAGAAACATAATCTTTACCTTATTGAAGATTGTGCTCAAGCACATGGCGCTAAATATAACAATCAGTCAGTAGGTTCTTTCGGTGATATCAATGCATGGTCTTTTTGCCAGGATAAAATCATGTCTACAGCTGGCGAAGGTGGTATGGTAACAACAAATAACAAGCAGTTGTGGGAGAAGGTGTGGTCTTTTAAGGATCATGGTAAAAACTATGATACCGTATACAATAAAGAGCACCCTCCTGGGTTTAGATGGCTCCACGAAGATCATGGAACAAATGCTAGATTAACTGAAATTCAATCTGCTATTGGAAGACTTCAGCTAAGGAAGTTAGATAGTTGGATTGATAAAAGAACAAGACTAGCGAATATATTTAATAATGGGTTTAAAGATGTTGATGGGTTAAGAATTGCTCTTTACCCAGATCATATTAAACATGCTCATTATAAGTATTATG
>JBELBJ010000055.1:0-5646 GCA_042095375.1 Marinoscillum sp. | reverse complement strand
GATAAATCATAATTTTTAATTTCATCTAATCTATCGATAACTATGTTTTCACCATCCCAATCATTAACTAAACTTGATGCATCACGAACATTGTTATCAGCATCTAGTATTCCCGGTTTTACATTATTACCAATTCTATATCTTAATATTTTCATTATAAAGTCCATCCTCCATCAATTAAATTAAGTGTGCCTGTTACAAAATCTGATTCATCACTAGCTAAATAAACAGCAAGAGAAGCAATTTCATTTGGTTGAGCTAATCGTCCCATCGCTTGTCTCGCAATGAAGTCTTTTCTTGCTTGCTTAGGATCATCAGACATCTGAACTCTTCCCTCCCAAGAAGGAGTTTCAACTGTACCTGGTAAAATTGCATTACAACGAATACCTTGTTTTACATAGTCAGCAGCTATTGATTTCACAAATCCATTTAACGCAGCTTTAGTTGTTCCATATATAAATCTGTTAGGAGCGCCTTTAACATTTGAAGCTGCTGAAGATACAATAATTATATTTCCTTTTTTTCTTTTTAACATACTTGGTAACAAGGAATGAGACATCAAATATGCTGAATAGATGTTAACATTAATCGATCTATAAAACTCTTCAGTATTACAATCTAATATGGTTCCATGATGAACAAAACCAACTGCGTGAAAGAGAATATCAAGTTCTTCAAAGTTCCCACAAAAGCTATCTACTTCTTCTTTATTTGTAGCATCCAATTTGTGAGTAGTAATATTATTATTTTCATCTCGAATACTTTTTAAAATATCTCCATTTATATCTGTAGCAACTACATCTGCACCTTCATTAGCAAAAGCAATGGCAGTTGCTCTACCTATGCCTTGAGCTGCTGCTGTAACTATTATTTTTTTGTTTTTTAAGCGCATTTTTTAAACCTTTAATCATAAGTAAAAATAAATCAATTATATTCTATAAATTCGTTCAGCATTTTTAACGAATAAATCTTCTTTTTCATTATGATTAAAATTAACTGTGGTTTCAAAATAAGCATTCCAGAATGAATAGTATGACGAGGATGAAAAACATTTATCAACTGGAAAATTACTTGCAAACATAGATCGCTTAGTTCCAAAATATTCAATAATAATTTTGATATAGTTTTTTATTGAATTAATGGTCCAATTTACTTGCCATTCTCCAAATCCTGAAATTTTAATGGCTACATTTTCAAACAGACTTAATTGATTTATACTCTCCTTCCAAGAATCAAAATCATTTTCTGAGCCTTCAGGCCATAATGCATGATTGATGATAAATTGAACATCTGGATATTTTTGTATTAATTTAATTGCCTCTTTAAATTGTGTATAATGAATTAATAAATCAAAGCATAGATTAAATTTTTGTAATAATACAAAATTTTCTATCCATTTTTTATTTAATAAAAGATTATTTTTTCTATCTTTGCTTTTTAAAATTTGTCTAATACCTCTAAAGTTTTTATATTGAATATGTTTTTCAATATCTCTTTGAGCCATATCATCTAATAGGTTTACATATCCAATTATTCCATTTGGAAAATTAAGGGGGTGCTTATCCGATATTTGTTGAAGCCATTCTGTTTCAAATATTTTTTTAGTAGGATCAATCTCTGCTTGAATATGGATAATTTTTTTTAAATTTAATTTTTGTGCATCATTTTCTAAATTATTAATTAAATAATTTTTTTTTAAATTTTTGTTATCATTATTATTAATCCATGGATAATTATTCTTTAAGTCCCATAAATGTATGTGTGAATCAATAAAGCTACTCATATAAATTATATATTAATTTTTTCGTTTACAAATTACAAAACTAAAGTTCAACATTTTTAACAACACTATTCTCCAGTTTATATTTAAGTGCTTTTAATAAACATTTTTCAAAATCTTTAACATATTTTTTTGTATCAAATAAGGTAGAAGTTTTGATATTTTTTTTTGTTCTATTTAAAATATTATTATAAAAATCTTTATCTAAAATCAATTTACTTATTAATTCAAAATATTCTTTATTATTGTGCGTAACTAATTCCGGCATTCCAAAAGCATTTAATAAACTTGCACAAACCCTCGCAGAAAAACTTTTTCCTATTTTTGTAATCACAGGTAGACCAGTAAATAATGAGTCTACTGCTGATGTATGACCATTTACATTAAAGGTATCTAAATATAAATCAGCTATATGATGTCTCCCAAGATGTTCATTAATATTAATGTAATCAAAAAAAATTAATCTTTTTTCATCAATATTATATTTTCTTAGTGCGGTTAATAAATTCTCTCTTGTGATGTTTTCTCTTATTAATAAAATTAGGTATGTATTTTTATATTTATTCATTATTTGCATCCAAATAGAAAATTCTTCTTCAGAAATTTTGTATGAATTATTAAAACAACATAAAACAAATGCATTCTCTGGAATTCCAATTTCAGATCTATTAAAATCTTTTTTTAAAATTACTCTTTCATTAAATGTTGGATAATATGAGTTTGGCATAAAAATAATTTTTTCAGAAAAAAAGTTATAATTTTCTTTTGGAATTACTATTTTATCCGCAATAATATAATCAATGAATTCTAGCCCTGTAGTTCCAGGATACCCTAAGTAATTTATTTGAAGTATTGCAGGGTTATATGAAAATATTTTTGTTCTAGAGTTTTGACTATAACCATTTCTATGAATTGCTATATCAATATTATTTTCAATTGCTAGGCTTGCTATTTCATTGTCAGTTAAATCATGCACATAAAAAAATTTATCAAAATATTTTTTTATGCGTTGGTGAGTTTCATCATTATTTTTAAAACCATAATCAAAACCAATTATCTCAAATTTACTTTTATCATAATATTTAAATAAACCTTCCATGTTCATCATACCTGCATGATAATGAAAGTCAGAGGTAAAATATCCAATTTTAATTTTATTATCTTTATTAACTATATTTATTTTTTCTCTTAAAATATTAAATTGCTTTGCATACTTTTTTGCCCTTATATATTCATTATGTGGATTATCGTCTAAAGGTAAAAGTTGCCATGGCGTTGCTTCTTCGATACTTTCATTTATTAATGTCAATTGTTTGAAATCTTCAGATTGATTAGACCAATCACATATTTTTCTTTTAATAAATAATTTTTGTACAATAGCTTTTACAAAACTTGGATTAGTTTTAATTGCTTTTTCATAAAACAGTAATGATTCTGAAAAATTATTTTTATCTTGAAGAACTACTCCTAAATTTGTAAGTGCTTGTGCATAGCTGGGATCTATTTGGATGCACCTTTTTAATAATTCTAAAGCTTCATCATTCTTATTTGAATTAATATATAGGGTTGCTAAATTATTTAATGCTTTTATGTGGTTGATATTAATTTCAAGTGTTCTTTTATAGTTCTTTGCTGATTCTTTATTATTCCCAATTAAGTCGAATACTATACCTAAATTATAATAAGCTTGATAAAACCTATTATTATACTCAATTGATTTTTCAAAATATTTAATACTTTCAAGCAGATTGTCATTCTCCAAACTTATAAGTCCTAGATTAAAATATGCATCTGGATTATTAGATTTTAAATCAATTGATTTCTCAAATACTTCTTTTGCTTCAGTTAATTTATTAACTTTTATAAGTGATTTTCCTAAATTTCTGTACGTTTCCTCGTTTTCAGGCTGTAATTTTATCGCTACTTCATAAGATTCTATTGCTTTAATATTTTCGTTTTTAAAAAAATATGAAACACCTATTAAAATATGGAGTATTGGAAGGTTATATGAATATTTTAATAATTCTTTAGAGTTTTGAATTACTTGATTATATTTTTTTTCATTTAAATCATTTATTAGCGAAGAAATTTTCTCTTCTATATTTGTATTAAAAGTCATGTTATTTTATATTTATATCAAAAATACAAAAATTTGATAAGTAAGATATAACATTACTTATATGAAAATACTATTAACTGGAGGAGCTGGCTATATAGGAAGCCACGTTGTTTTATCACTTTTAGATCAAAAACACCAAGTGTGTATAATTGATGATTTTTCAACTGGACATAAAGAAATTTTACCAAAAAATGTCGAGTTATTTGAATGCAATGTTAATGAGGAAGCTATAGTAGAAAAAATTATTCAATCGAAAAAATTTGATCTATTAATGCATTTTGCAGGATTTATTAAAGTTGAAGAATCCGTATCAAGCCCAAAAAAATATTATGAAAATAATACAGAAAACTCAATCAAATTATTTAAAACCTGCTATAAAAATAACTTAAAAAATATAATTTTTTCTTCTACAGCAGCTACTTATGGCAACCCAAAAGAAAATGGTTCAATTTCAGAAAATGAAATACTGCGCCCCTTAAATCCATATGGATTATCCAAGGTCAACACTGAAAATTTTCTTATAAAAAATAAGGAGAAATTTAATTCAATTATATTACGCTACTTTAATGTTGCAGGAGCTGATCCTGAACTGAGATCGGGTTTAATTTCAGATGAACCGACACACTTAATAAAAATTTTAAGCGAAGTAGCAGTAGGGAAAAAAGAAAAAATTTCAATATATGGCAATGATTATAATACTCACGATGGAACAGCAATTAGAGATTATATTCATGTAACTGATTTAGCTGATATTCATATAGAAACAGCTAAATACTTAATTAAAAAGAAAGTTAGTAATGTATTTAATTGTGGTTACGGAAGGGGTTATTCAGTATTAGAAGTAATTAATGAAGCAAATAAAATTACTGGAAACAAAATTAAGTTTGAATTCAGCAAAAGAAGACCTGGGGATGCAGAAAAGTTAATTTCGAATGTTGAAAAACTTCATAGAAATATTAGTTGGAAACCAAAATATAATAATCTAAATTTTATAATCGAGAGTGCAATTAATTGGGAAAAAAAGATTTATGAAAAAAATCTTTAAGAGAGAGTTTCAAAGAAATGATAAAAGAAGTTTATTTTTATATGGGTATAAAGAACATAAAGAAATAGCTTCTAAAGAACTCGACATAACCCCGCCTCCGAACCCTCACATGAGGTGGAACCCTTCTAGGGAAGAATGGGTAACTTATTCAGCAACAAGAAAAGCTAGAACATCTTTTCCCCCTAAAGAATATTGTCCTTTTTGCCCTGCAATAGAACTGAACTATCCAACAGAAATACCTTTTAAAAATTTTGAAATTGCAGTTTTCCCAAACAGATGGTCAAGTTTTAATACTAATAGAGATCAAAAAAGCATTAAAAGTTTAGAAGTAAAACCTTCAAATGGAACTTGTGAAGTTGTGGTTTATTCTCCAAACCATTTAGATAGCATTGCACAAATGCCACTAGAGAGAATAGAACTTCTTTTTAATACATGGTCAGATCGCTATTTAAAATTACTTAAAAAAGAGGATATTAAATATGTAATGCCTTTTGAAAATCGTGGTGAAGAATGTGGTGTCACACTTCATCATCCTCATGGTCAAATTTATGCCTATCCTTTTATTCCACCCGTTATTCAAAAAGAAGTTGATGCATTTAACAAAGAAAATTTCATCTTAAAGTTAATGAAAGATTTAGAAAAAAATTATTTTGTTTACCAAGACGACTATGTTATTGCTGCCGTTCCTCCTTTTGCAAGGTA
>JBELBJ010000054.1:0-5898 GCA_042095375.1 Marinoscillum sp. | reverse complement strand
TATTAATTGTTCCAGGATTACCAAAAACTAGATCTGGTAAAATTATGAGAAGAATTCTAAGAAAGATAGCATCAAATGATTTTGATAATTTTGGAGATACTTCTACATTACTTAATCCAGATATTGTGAAGGAAATCGTTGAATCAAAAAAAGTAGCATGAATTTTTTCATCAAACTATGGTTATTATTTTTTTTTATAGTTGCTTGCTCAAATGAACAAAATTCTAATATAAATTCAAATAGATTAAATGAAATTGATAATTTAATTAATTCATTTATAGATGATAATCAAATACCCGGAGCTGTTGTTTTAGTTGGAGACAATAAAAATATTCTTTATCAAAAATCTTTTGGTATTAAAAATCCTATTACAAATGATAAATATCAGATTAATGATATTTTTAGAATTGCATCTATGACTAAAGCTATAACATCTGTAGGTGTAATTAAGCTTTGGGAGAAAGGAAAAATTGGATTGGATGACCCAATAGAAAAATATATACCAGAATTTAAAAATGTTCAAATTTTAGATTCTTATAATAAGAAAGACACAACTTATTCGACGATTCAGGCCTCAAAAAGTATAACAATTAGACAATTATTAACTCATACTTCTGGTATTGGTTATGATTTTATTGATGGTAATCCTTCAATAAAATCTATATATCATAAAGAAAAGGAAAAATTCATGAAATATGGGGTTTTATGTTTTTGTGATCAAGATATTACAATTGGCGAAACTATAAGAAATCTTGCTAAGGTACCTTTACATCACAATCCAGGTGAAAGATATACTTATGGAGTCGGCTTAGATGTGCTAGGATATTTAATTGAAATAATATCTGGTAAAACTTTAGATAAATATTTTTATGATGAGATTTTCCAACCATTGGAGATGAATGACACGTATTTTTATTTGCCAGAAAATAAATATGATAGACTTGTTCCTGTTTTAACTAAGAAAAATAAAAAATGGGTCATGTTTGAAGACAAAAGATTTAATATTAATTATCCAGTTGAGGGAGCGAAAAAATTTTTTGCTGGAGGATGTGGTTTATCAAGTACAATTAGTGATTATTATAAATTTCTTACTGTTTTTTTAAATGAAGGAAAATATAATGATAATCAAATTATTAGTAAAAAGACTAATGAATTAATTTTTGAAAATCAGTTACCAGGAATTGAAAATTTTTATCTACTAAATTATGATAAAGGAAATTTAAAAACAGAATCTTTTCCTCTTGGACATGGACTTGCCTTTGGTATAATAAGAGATGAAGATTTAAGGTTTGGAGGTAGAGGAAGTAAGGGTAGTTTGTACTGGGGAGGTTATTACAATACTTCATATTTTGCTGACCCCAAGGAAAATGTAATTGGATTGATTTTTAAACAAACTCAAAATATTCAAGACAATTCTTCTGAACTATTTCAAAGAATTGTTTTTAATTTGGTAGAATAAAAATTTTTAAAATTAATATTAGAAAATACAAAGGTTATGTTTTACTTTATAAAAAATATTTAATTTTTTAATTTAAAATCAGAAAAATGAAAAAAACATATCTGTTATTATTATTGTTTATTTTTATCTCATGTTCAGATCCTGTAAAGGACTCAAGCAACTTGCCTGGAAGACTAGGCAATCCTGAAATGAGCCTAAAAAATGATTCTAGAGCCATTCCAGCAGTAACAGAAGTAATGTCTCAATATGGCTTGGATGCTTTAGCTCCTGATCCTCCAATATCAATAGAAGCAACTCTAAAAGAGAAAGTGGATTATATGACATCTCTTGAGCCACTTTACGAAGAAATATTTCAATCTTGGTATTCAGAGCTTCCAGAGGTTGAGGGTCTAGAAAGATTTACAAAAGTTATTGATGGAGTTGATGGAAATCAAATAACATTATATATACATAAGCCAGAAAAACAAATATCAAATATTCCTGGAATTCTTCATATACATGGTGGAGGTATGAGTATATTAAAAGCAAGTAATCCTAATTATATTAGATGGAGAGATGATCTAGCATCAACAGGACTAGTTGTTGTAGGTGTTGAGTTTCGAAATGTTGCTGGAGAATTAGGAAGTCATCCTTTTCCTGCTGGTTTGAATGATTGTAGTAGTGCCTTACAATGGATGTTTGATAATAAAGAAAAATTAGGTGTTTCAAAAATTATTGTTTCTGGTGAATCTGGCGGAGGTAATCTTACTTTGGCTACTACATTAAAAGCAAAAAAAGATAAAAAACTTTTTCAAATTGATGGAGTTTATGCTCAATGTCCTTACATTTCTAATGAATATCATAGATCTATTAATAATCTTCCTTCTCTTGTAGAAAACGATGGCTATTTTTTAAATGTAAAAGATATGGCTGTAATGGCAACAGCTTATGATGGTGTTGATAGCAAAAATCCACTTGCATGGCCATTATTTGCAACAACTGAAGATTTAACTGGATTACCTCCTCATGTTATATCTGTCAACGAATTAGATCCTCTGAGAGATGAAGGTCTTTTATATTATAAAAAATTACTTATTGCTGGAGTTGATGCATCAAGTATTACAATTAACGGAACTGTTCACGCTGGAGATATGATTTTTATAAAAGTGACTCCAAAAATATATAGATCATCGTTGATGCACATTAATAATTTTGCAAATAGTTTATAATTAAATTAAAAAATTTAGATCATCAAAACAGAGTGAACTCGGAGGGAGTCGAACCCCCAACCTCCTGGGCCGTAACCAGGTGCTCTATCCAGTTAAGCTACGAGTCCATATAATGCTATAATATACAAAGTTAACAATCAATTTAGCATATATATTATATTAGACTTTATATAATTAAATCTATATTTGCAGTCAAATAATTAATCATGAAAAAAGTTATTTTCTTTTTTATATTTTTCTTTTCTTTTTCAAGTTTATTTTCTCAACAAGAAGAGAATAAAGTAGATAATAATAAAAAAATAATAAATACAGATTTTCCTGGCTTTATTAAAATGAATCTCGGATTAAATTTTTTACTTGATAATAATGAAGCAATGAAAATGAAAGTTTTATCTTCACGATCAGTTGGTTTAAATTATTCCAAACCTCTTTTTCTTTCTGATAATTTATCTTTTAATACTGGTTTAGGATTTGAATTTGAAAACTATTCATTTAAAAATAATGTAATTATTGATTATAGATTTGATGTTGATGATAATCAAATAAATTTCGTTGATAGCTTAGCAATTGATTCAGATAAAACTAAACTTGTTAATTCTTTATTGGAAGTTCCTTTAGAGTTTAGATATTATTTTGGAGACAAAGAAAATAGTGCTAATAGATTTTTTATTGGAATAGGAATTGATTTAGGATTAAGATTAGATTCATTTACTAAATTAAAATATACAAAAAATAATAAATCAATTGTGAACATATCTAAAAATGATTTTGGTTTATCTAAGTATAGATACTCTACATCAGTTACTTTTGGTAACGATAATTTTAATCTTTTTATAAAGTATTTTTTATCTGATTTTTTTCAATCTAATAGTAATCCAGAATTTATATTAAATAAACCTATTCTTCTAAAAACTGGATTTTCATTTAGCTTATTTTAGATTTCTTTTCTTAGTCTCGAAACGGGGATTTTTAATTGTTCTCTATATTTAGAAATTGTTCTTCTTGCTATATTGTAACCTTTTTCTTTAAATAATTTTTCAAGTTTCTCATCAGATAAAGGTTCTCTTTTATCTTCTTCATTTATAAGTTTTTCTAGTAAATTTTTAATTTTTTTATTACTAATATTTTCTCCATTTTTAGTAATATGACCTTCTGAAAAAAAATCTTTGAGTTGATATACACCAAAATCAGTTTGAATAACTTTTGAGCTTACTATACGACTTACTGTAGATATATCCATTTTTATTATATTAGCTATATCTTTTAAGATCATTGGTTTAATAAAGTTATTGTCTCCAGAATTATTAAAAAACTCATACTGTAATTCAATAATTGAATTCATAGTACTGATTAATGTATTTTGTCTTTGTTCCAAAGCGTCTATAAACCATCTTGCTGATTCTAATTTCTGTTTTATAAAGTCGTATGATTTTTTATTATTTTCATTTTCACTTTTATTTAGCTTCAACTCATCAAGCATATTGATATAATCTTTACTAACTTTTATTTTTGGTAAATTATTTTGAGTTAAACTTACGTAAAACTTACCTTCTTCTTTTTTTAAAATAAAATCAGGAATTAAGTATTCTGTGTGCTGACTATCATCCATAGATCCTCCGGGTTTTGGATTTAAGTTTTTTATAATTTGAATACCTTTTTTAACTTTTTCTTTATTGGTGTTAGATAATTTTGATATTATTTTATCGTAATGTTTATTAATAAAATCATCATAGAAATCAGTAATGATTTTTAAAGCAACAATTTCCTCTTGATTTTTTTTCTCAATATTATTTAATTGTATAACTAAACATTCCTTTAAATTTCGGGCTCCTATTCCAGGTGGATCAAAACTTTGAATTAATTTAAGAATATTTTCTATTTCATTGATTTCTGCTTCAAAATTTTCAGCAAAAGCAATATCATCAATAATTGATTCTATATCTCTTCTTAAGTATCCATCTTCATCAATTGTTCCAATTATTTGTTTAGCAATTATTTGTTCTTTTTCATTAAGTTTTAAATAGCTCAATTGATCTAGTAATTTTTCATTTAATGAACTTCCAACTGAAAATGGGATTTCACTATTATTATTTTCTGAACTGAAACTAGACTTTGTTTTATAACTTTCTTGATCTAGTTTGAAGTCATCAATATTACTATCACTTTCTATCGTTAAATCATCACTTTCTTCTTCTAGAGTAGGGTTTGCTTCTAATTCTTTTTTAATTATACCCTCTATATTAGAAGACGAAACTTGAAGCAACTTCATAAACTGAATTTGCTGAGGTGATAACTTTTGATTTAAATTTTGAGTGATGCTAAGATTTTGCATTTTAAAATTTTTTTAAAGCAAATTTATTATAATTACTTGATTCTTTGAAAATAAGAGCAAAATATAGTTTTTTTGCCTTTAACATTTATTTTTAAAATGGGTATTGAAAAAAGATATAAAGTCATTGACGTTGTAGACGCTTCAAAGAAATCTAATGATATATTAATTTCTGGTTGGGTTAGAAATAAAAGACAAAGTAAAAATGTTGCTTTTCTATCTGTTAATGATGGTTCAACAATTAAAAATTTACAAGTTGTAATTGATTTGTCAGAGGTGGACATTGATTTAATTGAAAAAATTAATACTGGAACCTCTGTGTCTATTATTGGAAATATTGTAAAGAGTCAAGGTAGAGATCAATCATTTGAATTAAATGCACATAAAATTGATATATTAGGTATTGCTGATCCTGAGTCATATCCTTTACAACCAAAAAAACATTCTTTTGAATTTTTAAGAGATATATCCCATTTGAGGTCTAGAACAAACACTTTTGGTGCTATTTTTAGAATTAGACATGCTATTATTTATGCTATTCATAATTTTTTTAATAGTAAAGGATTTTTAAATATTCATACCCCCATTTTAACTTCATCTGATGCTGAAGGTGCAGGAGAAATGTTTAAGGTTACTACTTTAGATATAGAAAAGAAAATGAAAAATAATTATAAAGATGATTTTTTTGGAAAGGAAGTTAATCTAACTGTTTCTGGACAATTGAATGCTGAATTAGTTGCATTGGGACTTTCTGAAGTTTATACTTTTGGTCCAACATTTAGAGCCGAAAACTCAAATACATCTCGACACTTAGCTGAATTTTGGATGATTGAACCAGAAATGGCTTTTTATGATATAAAAGATAATATGGATTTAGCTGAGGAAATGTTAAAGTATTTAGT
>JBELBJ010000053.1:0-5996 GCA_042095375.1 Marinoscillum sp. | reverse complement strand
AAGTTTCCCATTTGATACAATTCCACTTCCAAGACCTGTTCCTAAAGTAATTACAATAAAATCACTAAATGATTTTGCATTTCCATAAAGCATTTCACCCATAGCAGCACAATTTGCATCATTAGATAATTTTATTGGTATATTAAAAAAGTTTTTTAATTTTTTAATTATTTCTAATTTACCTTTCCATTTTAAATTGGCAGGTGTTTCTATAGTTCCTTCCAATGAATTTGCATTTGGAGCTCCAATACCAATAGACGAAATATCTAAATTTTTATTATTTAACTTTATTATTGAATCGTTTATATTTTTTATAAAATCATCAAAATCATTATTTTCTTTAGTTCTAAAAGAAATTTTTGAAATACACTTACCATTTTTATCAATCAATCCAATTTTAGTTATAGTTCCACCTATATCTATTCCTACTACTACTTTATTCATAATTATTAAAATTTAATGACAATGAATTAATACAATATCTTTTTCCAGTTGGTTGTGGACCATCATCAAAAAGATGTCCTAAGTGTCCCTCACAATTCTTACAAATTACTTCTGTTCTTATCATACCAAATGTAATATCTTTCTTATATATTATAGAATCTTTATTAATTGGTTCCCAAAAACTTGGCCATCCTGAACCTGAATCATATTTTGATGTTGAACTAAAAAGTTCAACATCACATCCTTTACAATTATAAGTTCCTTTTTTTTTATTGTAAAGAAGTTTTCCAGAAAATGGTTTCTCAGTCCCTTTATTTTTTAAAATATATATTTCTTCCTCAGTTAAATTTTTTTTCATAAAGTAATTTTTGCAAATATAACCTTCAAATGATTTATATTTAATTGAATAATGTTGATTTTTTATAAAAAAATATTGATAATAAATAAAAATGAAAATTAAAGGTAAAGCAATTGTTTTAACAAATGGAGTTTATAATACTAAATCAGCAAAAACAGCTCATGGGCTTGTAAGAGGCTCATCAAGGTTTGATATTTTAGGAATTATAGATAATAAATTTTATGATAATGATGCTGGCAAATTATTAGATGGAAAATATAGAAATATACCTATCTATGAAACTTTATCATCTTTTTTAAATTTAAATATAAATATAGATTATTGTATAATAGGAGTTGCTTCAGCAGGAGGAGTTTTACCAGAAAAAATGAGATCAGATATTATATTATCATTAAAAAATAATATATCAATTATTAATGGTTTACATAGTTTTTTAGAGGATGATCATGAATTTTCAAAGATTGCAAAGACTAATAATATTAAAATCCATGATATTAGAAAGTCTAGAGAAAGAAGCTTATTATCATTTTGGAGTGGTAAGATAAACCAAGTTAAATGTCCAAAAATAGTTGTTATGGGAACCGATTGTGGACTTGGAAAAAGAACTACAGCAAAATTAATTGTTGAAAATTTAAGGAAAAATTCTTATAAAGCTGAAATGATATATACTGGACAAACTGGTTGGATGCAAGGATGGAAATATGGTTTTATTTTAGATTCAACCCATAATGATTTTGTTTCAGGTGAATTAGAAAAAATTATATTCGAATGTTATAAAATTGAAAATCCTGATTTTATACTTATCGAAGGTCAGGCAGCTTTAAGAAACCCTTCCGGTCCATGTGGTAGTGAATTTTTAATTTCATGTGATGTTGATGCAGTAGTTCTTCAACATTCAACAAAAAGAGAATATTTTGATGGTTGGAAAGATGTAGGGTGTAGAATGCCTTCATTAAAGTCAGAAGTTGAATTAATTAATATGTATGGCAAACAGGTTGCTGGTATATCACTAAATACCTCAGGAATGACAGATGATGAAAAAATAAAAACAAAAAAGGATTTAAATAAAGAATTAAAAATACCTATTGTTTTGCCTATTGAAGATGGTGTTGATGATTTAATACCAAGTATTTTAAAATTAAAAAAGAAATATGAAAATTGATAATATTGAAATAGAATTAGCCAAAATTAAACTTAAAAGGCCATATACGATAGCATATAAAACAACATCATCAATCCAAAACATATTTATTAAAATAATTTTAAATAATGGAATGGTTGGTTTTGGTTCATCTAATGTATCAAAATATGTTGTAGGTTTAGATACATCTCAATCTTATAAAAATGCTATTAATTTTAAAAATGAATTAATAGGAAAAAATATTTCTTATTTGACAGGAAATCTCGATAAAGTTGAAAATGAACTTATTAATGATCCAGGATCAAAAGCAGCATATAATATAGCTCTTTATGATGCATTCTGTAAATTTCTAAATATTTCATTAGGTTTATTTCTTGGTAGAAAAGTCCAAGAATTACCTACATCTATTACAGTAGGTATAAAAGATATTGATGAAACTATAGAAGAAATTAATGAATATTATGATTCTGGTTTCAGGTTTATAAAAGTTAAGTTAGGGGACAAGATTGATTATGATATTGAAAGAATTACTAAGATTAATGAGAAGTTTGGTAGTAAAATTAAAATTAGAATTGATGCTAATCAGGGATGGTCAATTGATGATACCATAAAGTTTTGTAATGAAACAAAAGGAGTTGAATTAATTGAACAACCCATAAGTGTTGATGATACTCATAAACTTTTAAATTTACCTGAAAAAGTAAAAGAAATTATTGCTCTTGATGAAAGTCTAGTGAGCTATGAAGATGCAATAAAGTATTCTCAGGAAAATTACGGTAAAATTTTTAATATAAAATTAATGAAGTGTGGAGGAATAACTTCAGGAAGAAAGATTGCAAACATTGCTTTATTAAATAATATTAATCTTATGTGGGGGTGTAATGATGAAAGTATCATAAGTATTTCTGCAGCTCTAAATACTGCTTTGTCATTTTCTAATACAAAATATTTAGATTTAGATGGCAGTTTAGATTTAGCTGAAGACTTAGTTACTGGTGGTTTTAATTTAAAAAATGGCATAATGAAACCACTTGATAAACCAGGTCTCGGTGTTGAATTAATTTAATATGTTTAAGATTTTAATATTCTTGTTATCAATAAATTCTTTTGATTCTAAAAAAAAGAAATTAATTAATAAAATTGATTCAATTATTGAATATTCAATTAAAGAAAAAGCATTTCCTGGTGCACAAATTCTAGTTTTGAAAGATGGGAAAGAAGTTTTAAATAAAAATTATGGTTATCACACATATGACAGTGTCATCAAAGTAAATAACAATTCTATTTATGATTTAGCTTCTATAACTAAACCTACAGCCGGTGCAATAGCTCTCATGAAACTATATGAAAATAATTTACTAGATCTGAATAAACCCTTAAGTAACTATATTAAATTTTTTAATAAATCAAGAGTAGGAGATGTTTTGATAAAAGATTATTTACAGCATATATCAGGAATAAGACCATGGATACCATTTCATAGTACTACAAAAAAAAATGATGGGGAATTTAAAAGAAAGACACTTTCTTATAAACAAAAAAGAAGATATAGCATAAAACTTACTAATGACCTTTATCTTTTTAATAATTATAAAAAAGAAATATATAATCAAATTAAAAATACATATTTCATAGATTCAGATACTGTTTTATATTCCGGATTATTTTTTTATTTGATACCTGAGATAGTTAAGATTCAGACCAATCAAAGTTTTGATGAATATGTTGAAAATCTATTTTCTTCAATGAATCTTGATTCAATTCTTTTTAATCCAACAAAAAAAATTAATTTGAAAACAATTGTTCCTACTGAAGATGATGATTTTTTTAGAAATTTTCAAATTCATGGATTTGTACATGATGAGGGAGCTGCTATGATGAATGGTATTTCAGCAAATGCTGGTCTTTTCTCAAATGCATCAAATCTTTCAAAGGTTTATCAAATGTTTTTAGATAATGGATTAATTAATGGTAAAAAATATCTAAATAAAAATGTAATAGATTTATTTACTCAATATAATAATGAAAATGAAAAATTTTATAGAGGGTTGGGGTTTGATAAACCAAAGCCAGTTTACGATATAGATAAATGTACATATTCAAAATATTCTTCAGATCTTAGTTTTGGGCATTCTGGTTATACTGGAACCTTTTTTTGGGTTGATCCAAAATACAATTTGATTTATATATTTCTTTCGAATAGAGTTTATGATACTCGAGAGAATAGAAAAATTTATGAGTTGAATGTAAGAACTAAAATTCATGATTTGATTTATGAAAATTTGATTGAAATTAACTAAAATGAAAAAGATATTTATAATATTATTTATGTTCATATATCAGTCATGTACTGACTTACCAAATAAAGAAGTATGTGAATCAGAAATGTGTAATTATTTAATAGAAAACTCTTCATATGTTCACGAAATAAATGGTTTTTACATTGTATCAAGCGATGAGATTCCAACGAAAGAATATGGGTTTAATCATACTTCGCTAGATGTTTTCAATAAGGTAATTAAATTGTTTGGTAGCTTTCTAGATCAAAATAATGATGGTAAGATTGATCAAGAATATTTAAAGTTAAATACTGGACTTTCAGAAAACTTAGCATTTGTTATAGGTCATAGAGATTTTGTAGATGAAATCACTAATAAAACTGAAAGAAAATATAGGGTATATGGTATGGGTTTTTTTAGTGATAGTTGGCCATATGTTCCAACATATGATGGTACAGGTTTTGTAATAAATAAATTAAATTCCTCTTTGTGGAGACCTGAACATTTCGATGCTACATGGGAAGAAACATTTCATACAATAACAGAAGCTTTTAATAGAATCGATATTGATTTTAAATTTTCTAAGCAAGGTTATCTTAGAAAATTAATGGATGATGATATTTTAGATGGTACATACGATATATCTGAACAAAATAATCTTGAAAATGGGAATTATGATAAGATTACTGCAGTAAATGAGTATATACATCAAATTTGGCAAATAAACTTTTCAGGTCAGTCAAACGTATTAAATGTTCATCAAAAAAAAGCACTTGATTTTATGATTAAAAAAAGAGTTCCAATGACAGTAAATCCTAATTATGAACTAATTTTAGGAAAAAGATTAAAATAATATTTTATGAAAACACTTATTTCACCATCGAAAACATTAAACTTTGACACAGACACTAATTGTGATTTTAATACCAATTGTAGATTAATTGATCATACCAATGAACTTCATAAAATCTTAATAAATTTTTCAAAAAGCGATTTAAAAGAATTAATGAGTGTAAGTGATAAAATTGCAGAATTAAACTATAATAGATTTAAAAATTGGGAAGATCCTTCTATTTCTAATTCTTCAAAACAAGCTATTTTTGCTTTTAAGGGTGATGTTTATAGTGGATTAGATGCTGACTC
This sequence comes from Marinoscillum sp., assembly GCA_042095375.1. Taxonomy (GTDB): domain Bacteria; phylum Bacteroidota; class Bacteroidia; order Cytophagales; family MED-G16. The sequence goes on along the minus strand of JBELBJ010000053.1, from coordinate 631 downwards.
TATATCTGAGAATAAGTTTGATTTTCTTCAAAATAACTTAAGGATTATCTCTGGTTTTTATGGTTTGATTAGACCATTTGATAAAATTCTTCCTTACAGACTAGAAATGGGAACAAAATTAGAAAATCCAAAAGGAAAGAATTTATATCAATTTTGGGGTGATAACATCACTGATTTATTAAATCAAGATCTTGAAGAAAAAAACAATTATGTTATAAATTTAGCTTCTGATGAATATTTTAAATCTATAGTAACAAAAAAACTACATAATAAAATTGTTACTCCTCAGTTTAAGGAACTTAAAAATGGTTCGTACAAAACAATAGCAATTTATGCAAAAAAAGCAAGAGGTTTAATGTCAAGATTTATAATAGACAATGAGATTCAAGATCCTAATAATTTAAAAAACTTCAATAATGAAGGTTATTCTTTTGATTCTAATTTATCTGATGATTTTAATTATATCTTTACAAGAAAGTAGATAACTCCATTGAAATATCGAACATTTATTTTATGGCAAAAGATTTTATTAAAGTTCATAATGTAATCTCTTCAAATAAGTCTATTATTGGAACCCATGTATGAACTACTAAGAACAATTCATTTAATTGCAGTAAGTCCTTGTTTAATT
>JBELBJ010000052.1:0-6471 GCA_042095375.1 Marinoscillum sp. | reverse complement strand
TATCTTAAAGCAAAAAAAAATAAATGGATTTAAAATCAAATATAGTAGACCCTTATATTGGTCAGACTGCCGAAGGAAAAAAGATTCAGTTTGAGTCAACAGATTCTATTGAGAAAAAAGAACTAAAAGTATTTAAATTCAATAGTATCGAACAGTATATAAAAATATATACTAAAGAATTTATAGCAGTATGTCCATTTAGTGGACTTCCAGATGTTGCAAAAATTAAAATTGAGTATTACCCTGAAGGAAAGTTAGCTCTAGAACTAAAATCCTTAAAATATTACCTAATAAGTTTTAAAAATGTTGGTATTTATCAGGAAGAAGTTACAAAAAGAATTTTTAATGATTTGAAAGAGGTCCTTAAAACAAAGAAAATTAGAATAACCAGTAAGTATAATGTACGGGGTGGTTTGTATACTACTTGTATAGAGGGAAAGTTATAAATTATTCAGAATACTTTCTTTTAAACCTATCATATAGGATTTGTTGTTTTCCATTTAAATTAATTTCTCTACCTGTTATAAACGCATGAACAACCTGACTTGTCCTCATATCGAGAATATCACCTTTTGATACAATTATGTTAGCATCCTTACCAGCCTCTAAAGATCCAGTTATATTATCAATTCCAAGTATTTTAGCTGTATTATAAGATATCATTTTCAAAGCTTCTTCCTTAGGAACTCCATATGCTACTGAAGTTCCAGCTAAAAAAGGTAAATTTCTTTGCGAATGAAGGGACCCTGAAGCAGTCAGTCCAACTAAAACACCTTCTTTATATAAAAGATAAGGAAGCTTATAAGGCAAATCAATATCTTCATGGTTTCTAGAAGGGGTTCTATGTATATTATTTAATAATATTGGTAAATTATTTTCCTTAATAAAATCAATTGTATAATAAGCATCATTAGCTCCAACAATAACTAAATCATTTATACCATGTCTTTTAAAGGTTTGAACAGATTCGATTATTTGTTCTCTGGAATTTGCATGGATATATACTTTCTTTTTACCTGAGAAAACATCAATCATAGCCTCCAACTTTAAATTGTTTTCATTAATACTACCCTTTCTATTATAATATGACCTTGAGTCAATAAGAAATTTATGTATCTTATCTACTGTACTTTTATAATTGGAATTTACTCTAAACTCTGTTGATCCTGACCTTCTATTAGGTGGATATGTTTTTCTTGGCCATTTAACATGTATACCATTATCAACCTTATATGCTGCATCTTCCCAATTCCATCCTTCCATCATCATTATAGATGAATTTCCTGTAATTAAATCACCGTCAGGTGCAACTTGGGAAAGAAGTATCCCATTATATCTAAATGTTGGTATCATTTCTGAATCAGTATTATAAGATGTAAGAGTTCTAATGTTTGAATTAATATCACCAATCTCAGTATGATCCAAAGTTGCTCTTATTGCAGAAACCTCCTCAAGGCCAACCTTTGAAATAGGTAATATAAGACCCGGATATACAAGTTTTTTATTTAAGTCAATCTGTAAATGATTTTGAAAATTACTTAGTGTTGAATTATCAAAATTACCTATATGAGTAATTTTTCCTGATTCAAAACATACATATCCATTTTTAATAACTGTTCCATTACCAACATGAATTTCAGCATTATATAATATTATTGCCTTACCCTGTTCACTTACTGGTTCAGGGACCTGGGAATATATAATTTGAGATATAAAAAAGAAAATTAAAAAGTATATTTTATTCATAATCAAAAATTAATTTTCACTTGTTGATTGATAATCATATTCATCTTCACAATGAAGTTCAAAGTGAGCTGTCTTAATTGGTTTTCTTCTACCTCCCATTGGTGTATTAGAATTTTTCATTTTCGAAATTATTCTAGCTCTCTCTCTTTTAATTTCTTCTCTTAAAATTTCATCTTCTTCTATATCAAAATAAATTTTACCATCAACAATAGTTTTTAATGGTTTTGAGTATATAGATAAAGGGTGTTCATTCCATAATACTAAATCAGCATCTTTTCCTACTTTAATACTCCCCATTCTATGATCTAAGTTTAATAATTTAGCAGGGTTAAGTGTTACCAGTTTCATAGCCTCAACCTCAGATATATTACCATATTTTATAGATTTACCAGCTTCCTGATTTAATCTTCTTGCCATTTCTCTACTATCAGAGTTAATTGATGTAACAACACCCGCTTGTAACATAAGAGCAGCATTATAGGGAATTGCTTCTTTTACCTCATTTTTATAAGCCCACCAATCTGAAAAAGAGCCAGCACCAGCTCCATGTCTAGCCATAATATCAGCAACCTTATATCCTTCAAGAATATGAGTAAATGTATTAACTTTAAAATTAAACTTTTCAGCGACTTTCATTAACATGTTAATTTCAGACTGAACATATGAATGACATGTTATATGCATTTTACCATTTAAAATCTGAGATAATGCCTCCAATTCAATATCTTTTCTTGGTATAATAGCACTAAGCTTTTCTTTTTTTGTTAATGAATTGTATTTTTTCCATTTATTTTCATAAATCCTAGCTTTATTAAAAGCATCAACAAATACTTGTTCTACACCCATCCTTGTATCTGGGAATCTTGTACTAGATGATGCTCTAGATCTTTTAACATTTTCACCAAGTGCAAATTTTATGTATTCATCTGCTTCTTTTATAATCATTTCTTCAGGTGATGAACCCCATCTAAACTTAACAATTGCAGATTGACCACCAATTGCATTTGCTGATCCATGAAGAAGTTGTGAGGTAGTTACACCTCCCGCTAATTGTCTATAAATATTTACATCTTCAGAGTTGACCACATCCTTTATTCTGACTTCAGCAGTATTAGACTGCGAACCTTCATTTACTCCAAAAAGAGCGATATGAGAATGCTCATCAATAATCCCTGGAGTTAAATGCATTCCATTTCCATCAATTATCTTTATGTTTTTTTCGTTTGTAGATATTTCTTCACCAACCTCAATAATTTTTCCATTTTCAATTAAAACATCTCCTTTTTCGATTACTCCTTTTCCCTCAAGAGTCCACAGTTTTGCTCCTTTAATAAGTATTTTTTGTTGTTTTTTTAAAGTTTCAGTTCCGTATTCCACAAAAGGATAAATAACTTTACCTATTCCTATATCTTTTTTTGTAGTTTGTTTTTTATTAATATTTTCATTTATTAATTGGGAATCATTTTTTGTAGCAACCCAATCAATCCAATCAAAATTATTGAGAGTTCCCTTTCCTAGAAAACGACCATTTGAAAAATAACCTGATAATTTGTACTCTCCTGATGTAATTCCTTTTTTACCTTTTGGAATATTAAAAGAGATATAAACATTTTCATCATCAACAATAATTTTTGTTTTTATACTTATAGAATCTGATTTACTGGAACTCAAAATACTTGCACTTGGTTTGTCTTTATTTCCTTTTACGTTTAATATCAGACTGGCAATTTTTTTATCATCTTTAGTCTCAAAAATTAATGAATAATTACCAACATAATCATTGATATTAGTATCCGTAACTCTATGCCATTTACCTTGAATCCAATTACTCAATATTTTTGTTTCTTTTGAAAAAATATCTCCATCAGAAATAAAAAAATTTGCTATAAAAGATTCTTTTATAGCTCCTATTTTATGATCCATATTAATGAACTTTGAAGGATTATATGTTAATGCTTTCAATAAAGTAGATTTAGATGCTCCCCTTTCATGTGATTTTATTAAATTTTTTCTAAAGTCAGATAAATTTTTAATACCATGAGATGTAATTGAAAAGTTTATACCATTCTTCTCTAAGAAGTATGGATTAGAAGGAGCCATTTCCCAATGTTTTAACTGAGAAAGTAAAATATCTTCATTTTTGAATGGATCATCAACATTAAATGGCTTTGGATAATTTATTGGTATGATGAAATTTGAATTTCCCTCTTTAACCTCATTTATTCTTTGGTATTCATCTCCTTGTCCTTTAATTAGGAATTTTACACCAACCTCTTTTTCGACTTTTTGAGCTAAAAGTACTCTAAGTTTATCACTAACTTCAATTATTTTAGGTAATCCCTTATTATCATTTATACTTGAAAGTGAAAGATTTGTTTGAGATAACTTACCTGAATTAGCTTTATACCATTCAGCATCAAAAAAAGATTGCTTCATTAAAGCAACTGCTCCCATAAGAGAACTTGGATATCTTTGTCTTGAAGAACCCTTCATAAAAGAAAAATGGTTTGATGCCTTTTCGCTAAAAATTATGTTTTGCTCAACATCGTTAGAAAGAGATATGAAGGTACCTGTACCCCTCATTATCCCATCCATATTGTGAGACACTACAGACCCAAAACCCTCTTTCCTTAATATATTTGATTTCTTTTGATCAAATTTTATATTTTCTACACTATTGTACTCTGGTCTTATTGACTCATTCCAAGAAAATGGTCCGTCTTTATTTGAAAGCATTTGGGAATTTGTATAACTAGACTTCCTACCACCAGATGATCTATTACTTTTATTTTTTACTATTCCATAATCTGAATACAAATCAATAAACGAAGGATATATGAAATTACCATTTAAGTCAAATTTTCTAACTCCATTCGGAATATTTATATCTTTTCCAACTGAAATTATTTTTCCGTTTTTTATAATGAGAGTACCATTCTCTACAGTTGTATTATAATCAACCACAATGTTTGCATTGAAAAATGCATAATAATTTTCTCTATTATCTTCTACGCCATTTATTGGAAAAGTTTCCTGCGCAAAAAGGTTTTCAAGGGATAGAAAACAGATTAGAATTATAAAAAAAATTCTATTCATAATAAAAAGTTAGGTTAATGTATAGAATCGAAATTTACAAAAATTAAATGAATTAGTCTAAACCAAAATAATTTAAAATTTATTTTTTAGATACTTTCCCTTTAATATAAATATATGTGCTAGTACTTAATTTTTGTGAATTTGTTTCAGAATTTGAAACCACAGCAAGTGATTTTCTAAATACACCAGGCCTACCTTTAGGATTATATTCAGCAACAATATAACCCTTACTTCCTGATTTAATAGGGTCTTTAGACCAATCAGGAGTAGTACAACCACAAGAAGGTTTAACAGATAAAATAACCAATGGAGAGTCTCCCTCATTAATAAATTCAAAAGTATGTGAAACATTTCCTCCGTTCTCTTCTATCTGACCAAAATCATGTTCAGATTCTAAAAAAGTTATTTTTTGTGATTTTGCAACAGAAAAATTTAAAAATAAAATGCTTAAAAGTAGTATAAATTTTAATTTCATATAATTTAATTTTTTTCAAAAATATAAAATATTTTCTTTCCTAGTATTATTTCATATAATTTTGTGCTTTATTATGGCAAGAATTTTAACAGGAATTCAAAGTTCTGGAAAACCACATCTTGGTAATGTTCTAGGTGCAATTGTGCCATCTATTAAGCTTTCTCAAAATTCAGATAATGAATCTTTATTTTTTATTGCAGACCTTCATTCTCTTATTAATATCAAAGATTCTAAATTAAGAAAAGAAAATACCATATCAGTTGCTGCAGCTTGGATTTCTATGGGGTTTGATTATAAGAATAATTATTTTTATAGACAGTCAAAAGTTCAGGAGGTATGTGAGCTAAATTGGCACTTAAACTGCTTTACGCCGTTTCCAATGTTATCAAATTCACACTCTTTCAAGGATAAATCTAATAATTTATCTAGTATAAATGCTGGCTTATTTACATACCCAATTTTAATGGCATCTGATATTTTACTTTATGATGCAGATATCGTGCCCGTAGGGAAAGATCAAAAACAACATCTTGAAATTACTAGAGATATTGCTAAATCATTTAATCATCAATATGGTGAAACATTAGTAGTACCTGAATCAAAAATTGATAATAAAGTTATGACGATACCAGGAATAGATGGTAGAAAAATGAGCAAATCATATGAAAATACAATAGACATATTTGAAAATGAAAATATTCTAAAAAAACAAGTAATGACAATAGTTACAGATAGTAAAGGAATAGAAGAAAAAAAAATACCAGATAATTGTAATGTATTTAATCTATTTAAATTAATTGCCGATGATTCCGAAACTATAAGAATGAAAGAAAATTATGAAAAAGGAAATTACGGTTATGGAGATGCAAAAAAAGAATTATTTGATTTAATCATAGAAAAATATAAAAAACCCAGATCAAAATATTTTGAATTAATCAAAAATCAGGATTATATTTTTAAAATTTTAGAACAAGGAGAAATTAAGGCGAAAAAAATCGCTTGCACTGTTTTAGATAGGGTAAGAAATAAACTGGGGTACTAAAATGACTGATGATAAATCAAATCTATTAGAACTTTCAAAAAAAGAGGCTAATAAATGGTTAAATTTTAATTTGTCAAACTCTGAAATTCAGCAAATTAAATTTTTATTAAAA
>JBELBJ010000051.1:0-6501 GCA_042095375.1 Marinoscillum sp. | reverse complement strand
AGATTTCTTCCTGGAACAAATGAATTTGGTAAATTTTCATTTGTGGGATGACTTTTATTTAAATCCTCTTGAGGATTAATAAGAGCTGAGTTTGATAAAATCTCTTTCAATGAAATAATATCAAATGAGATTTTTTCTTTATTACATATCTTTTTTGCGAATTCTAATTCAATTAAATGTCTTTGACCGTAATCAAAACCAATAGCTTCTACTAAATCAAATTTTTGTTTTGCCCAATACAAACATGTTGTTGAATCTTGGCCTCCTGATAATAGAATTATGGCTTTATTCATTTTTTTTCAATAACCACTAAAGCCGCTTCTTTAATTGATTCTGGGCTAAGATTATACTTTTCCAATAAATCTAAAGGTTTTCCGCTTTCACCAAATGAATCATTTACTCCAATAACCTTGAAGGGAATTGGATATTTCTCTGATATTAGTCTAGAAATACTTTCTCCAAGACCTCCGATTATATTATGTTCTTCACATGATATAGCACACTTTGTCTTTTTGATACTCTCTAAAATAATTTCTTCGTCAAGAGGTTTAATTGTGTGGATATTAATTATCTCGCAGCTAACCCCTAAAGAAAATAAAATTTTTTCTGCTTCAAGGGCTTGCCATAGCATGTGTCCTGTTGCAAAAATTGAAATATCATTACCATCCAAAAATTTAATTCCTTTTCCAATCTGGAATTTAGTATTTTCAGGAGTGAATATTGGCCATTTAGGTCTACCAAATCTTAAATATGCCGGACCAACATGATCTCCAAGGGCTATGGTAGCTAATTTTGTTTGGTTATAGTCACATGGGTTAATTACTGTCATGCCAGGCAACATTTTCATCATACCAATATCTTCTAAAATTTGATGAGTTGCACCATCTTCACCTAGAGTTATTCCAGCATGTGATGCACAAATTTTTACATTCTTTCCAGAGTATGCAATCGATTGTCTTATTTGATCATACACTCTTCCTGTTGAAAAATTAGCAAAAGTACCAGTATAAGGAATTTTTCCACCAATGGTCATCCCAGCTGCAATTCCCATCATATTAGCTTCTGCTATTCCGACTTGAAAAAATCTTTCTGGAAAATCATTCTTAAACTGATTCATTTTTAAAGATCCAGTTAGATCAGCACATAGAGCAACTACATTCTTATTTTTTTTTCCAATTTCATAAAGTCCGTCACCAAACCCTGATCGGGTATCTTTTTTTTCTTTATATGTGTATTCCTTTCTTTCCATTAGTAATCTCCTAAGGTTTCCTTTAATTGAGCTAATGCTTCAGATAATTGTTCATCATTGGGTGGTATTCCATGCCATTTGTGAGAGTTTTCCATAAAATCTACTCCTTTCCCCATTATAGTCTTCATAATGTTAATTATAGGGAAACCATTAAATAAATTTTTTCTTGCTTTCCCTAGAGTAGAAGAGAGGCTTCCAAAATCATTACCATCACATTCATATACTTTCCACCCAAAAGATTTAAGTTTATCTTTCAGGTTTAGTAGGGAGTTAATTTCATCAACTGGTCCATCAATTTGTTGACCATTAAAGTCAATTGTGGCAATTAAATTATCTACTCTATTATGTGCTGCATACATCATCGCTTCCCAAATTTGTCCTTCTTGCAATTCTCCATCTCCCATGAGAACATAAACAACATTATCTTCTTTATTTAACTTTTTTGCTAGAGCAGATCCAACCGCTACGGAAAGTCCTTGACCAAGTGATCCGGAAGCAATTCTGATACCAGGTAATCCCTCGTGAGTTGCAGGATGACCTTGAAGTCTAGAGTTTAATTTTCTAAAACTATCAAGTTCCTTTATGTCGAAGTAACCAGATCTTGCAAGTACACTATAAAAAACAGGTGAAATATGACCATTAGATAAAAAAAACAAATCTTCATTTAATCCATTCATATCAAATGAATCTTTTCTTTTCATTAAATCAAAGAACAGATATACCAGGAAATCTGTACATCCAAGAGACCCACCAGGATGTCCAGATTGTATCTGATGGACCATTCTAACGATGTCTCTTCTCACTTGAGAAGAAATGTTTTTTAATTCTTCAATATTTTTATTCACCTAAAATTTGATTTGTGTGTTCTTTTGTTTTTACTTTTTCAATAATATTATTAATAATTCCATTTTCATTTATTATAAATGTCCATCTCGCTGTTCCCATATATTTTCTACCATACATAGATTTTTCTATCCATGTTCCATAACTTTTGTGTATGGCCTTATCTTCATCAGATATTAAATCAAATGGAAGTGAATATTTTTCTTCAAATTTCTTATGAGATTTTATACTATCACTACTTACCCCAATTATTTTATATCCTTTCCTAGAAAGTTCATTAAAATTATCTTTTAAATTACATGCTTGAGCAGTGCAACCTGGCGTATTATCTCTTGGATAAAAGTACAATACTACTTTTTCTCCAATAAAACTTGATAATTTTACCGATTCGTTATTTTGATTTTTACCTTCAAAATCAGGTGCTTTATCTCCAATTTTTAAATTCATAAATTTTATAATTTAAAGTTCAACATATTAATATTTCCTGCTTTATCAATAATTTTTAATTCAAAATTACCTACAAATGGTTTTTCTTTATCAATCTTTTGAGAAAATATCAAATCTCTCTTATAATCATATTTGAACAAAATCCAATTTCCGTTAATTTTACCAATATAGTCTTTAATTCCAGAAAGATCGTCTCTTATTTTAAATCTTAGTTCATCTTTTGTAGTTTTTATTGATTTTATCTCAGGCGGTATTGTATCAGTAAGAATTGTGAAATCTGATAATAACTTTGATTTAAATTCTATCAAATTGTTTTTCCAATCTCCACCGATAAAATAATAATCATCTTTGCTTACAGAATACACATGAGATTTTTCTAAATCATAATTTTTGAGAGTTTTTAATTTAATATTAAATGATTTATTTGCTATATCATTTTTGTTAGAAAAAGAGAATAATTCTAGATTATTTGTAGAATCATATTTTTTTTCGAATCTAATATACAATGTGTCAAACAGGGTGTTTTTTTTAGATAATAATTCAAAATCTTTATGAGTTATTTGTTTTTCTAAATTTGGATAAATAGAAGAAATAAATTGAGTATTTATTTCTTTATCCTCAGTAATAATTTTTTGAGGAAGTATTTTTTTTAGATCTAAAAGAAACACTTTACTATTTTTAGTTTTATAAGCGTAAAATTGATTTTTTATTAAATTGTTTTCATATAAAATTTCTATATAGTCTTTATGATTTAAACCCAACGTAAGCTCTAACACATTATCAATTATTGAAACATTTGAATTATTAAAAATAATTTTTTTTGAATTATCTACTTCATCATTTTTATTATTTGAATAAAAATTAAGTTCACTGGAATTATTATATGAATCTGTTATATAAATTTGAAAAAAATGTGTTGAGTCATTATTAATATTTATAATACCATTATGACTATTATTTCGATGAACAAGTATTTTATTCCCATCATCTTGATACAATTTTATATATTGTTTTCTTTTTTTATTATATAGGTTGTAATCTATATATTTAACAATTTTACTTGTCTCACTATAACTTAATTTCTCAATATTATTACTTACTAGCTTAGTTTTATTAAAAAACATTTCGATTTTTTTAATGCCATTTTTATTTGGCATTACGTCTAACCTATCATAACCATATATTGCTATTCCAATATTTCCTTTCATTGAAACTTTACCGTCTAAATAATATTTATTTTTTCTTTTTATGAGACTATATTCATAATAACCAAATCCTCCATTAATTCTCGAATTAATGTCAAGTGTTTTAAATACAACTTTTTCAAATGTTGGATTAACTGTATCTTTTATTTCAATAAAATTATATGATAGGGGATCTAAAACATCATCATTACTATCTCTAATTTCAAAATGAAGATGAGGTCCACTAGAAGACCCAGTATTTCCACTATATCCAATTAGTTCTCCTTTATTAAATTGAAATTTATTTTTTTCAGGGTATCTTGTTATTTCAAAACTTTGAATTTTATATTGTTCTTTAGTAATGAATTTTTCAATAGAATTATTAAATTTTGAAAGATGTGCATATACTGTTTTTGTTCCATCATTATGATTCATGTATAATGCTCTACCATAACCGCTAGTTCCAATTCTAATTCTTTCAACATACCCGCTTTTAGATGCATGAATTGGTATTCCGATTTTACCATTAGTTTTAATATCAATACCCATATGAAAATGATCTCCTCTTAGTTCACCCATGGTACCTGATAAAAAGTTTTGCTTATTTTTATTAAGCGGAAATTGAAATGATTTATTTGATTGTGAAAAACAATGAAAAATTATAAAACTATTTAATATTAAAATCAAGGAGCTTTTCATCTTCAATATAAGCTTTTAAATTATCACCTTTTTTAATTTCTCCAACACCTTCAGGAGTTCCTGTAAAAATAATATCTCCAGTCTTTAAATGGATAAAATTTGAAATATAATTAATTAAAAAATCAACTTTATAAATCATTTTATTTGAATTTGTCTTTTGAACAACCTTATTATTTTTTTTTAGCGAAAAATTAATGTTTTGAATATCTTTAAATTTTTCTATCGAAAGAAATTCTGATATAGGAGCTGAATGATTGAATCCTTTTGCTAATGTCCAAGGTAGACCTTTATTTTTAGCATTTGTTTGAATATCTCTTGCGGTAAAATCAATTCCAATACCTACTTTATTATAATACCTATTAGCAAAGCTTACGGGGATTTTTTTACCCTCTTTTGATATTTTAATTAGTAATTCAACTTCAAATTGAACATTAGAGGAAAAATCAGGAAAATAAAAGTCTTTATTATTCAAAAGAATTGATGTATCTGGTTTTGTAAATATTATAGGCTGCTTAGGAAACTCATTATTTAACTCTTTTATATGTTTAACATAGTTTCTTCCCACACATATTATTTTCATGATTATTTAATTAATAGTTTTTACATCAATAATTGAATTATTATTAATTTTTTTCAATTTACAAGCCACTACTTTATTAATTAGATTTTTATTATACTTAGAGCTTACTTTAATATAATTATCTGTATACCCATACATCAAATCATTTTTTATATCATTTTCAAAAAGTACGTTTTTTATAGTATTTAAATTTTTTTCATAAAAAAATCTTTTTTTCTTTTCAGATAATATTCTCAACATTTTAGATCTTTCATTCTTTATATTGGTAGAAATTTTATTTTGTGATTTTATTGCTCTTGTATTTTCTCTTTCTGAGTATGGAAATACATGCAAATAGTTGATATTTAAATTTTTAATGTAATCATAGGTTTTATTAAACTCAAATTCAGTTTCTCCAGGGTATCCAACAATTACATCTGCTCCAATACATGCATCTGGTTCTATCATTTTGATTTTTTTTACTCTATCTTCATATAATTCTTTATTGTATCTTCGTCCCATTGCCTTTAGAATTTTATTGTTACCAGATTGCAAAGGAATATGAAAATGAGGAAGGAATTTTTTTGAATTTAATATAAACTCAATTATTTCATTACTTAATAAATTTGGTTCTATTGATGATATTCTAAATCTATTTTTAATTTTTAAATTTTCTATTTCTTGAAGCAGATTAATTAATTTTTCTTTTCTTCTACCGTTTTGAATACCAAAATCACCAATATTTATTCCAGTTAGTACAATTTCATTTATATCTCTGTCAGATATTTCTTTTATATTTTTTAAACTATTTTTTATGGTATTTGACCTACTTCTTCCTCTTGCCAAAGGAATTGTACAAAAAGAACATCCATAATTACATCCATCTTGTACTTTTAAAAAAGATCTTGTCCTATCATTAATTGAAAAGGTTGAATTAAAATCAATACTTTCTTTAATATTAGAATGAATTTTTTTACTTGACGAATTAATATAGTTTTTAAAATCAAATTTTTCTTTATTACCTAATACCTTATCAACACCATTAATTTTTAAAATTTCATTTGGTTTTAATTGAGCATAACATCCAATAACTGTAATTTTAGATTTAGGTGAGTGGTTTTTTATTTTTTTTATTAATTCCTTACACTTTTTATTAGCATTTTCTGTTACTGAACATGTATTTATAATTATTTTTTCAGGGTTTTCATAAATTGAGGTTTTATTGTACCCATTTTCTTTAAATATTCTAGAAATACTTGAAGTTTCTGAATAGTTTAACTTACACCCAAAAGTATGAAATCCAACTGTACTCATATTTTAAAAATCTATTTCAAAATTAATATAGAAATTATATTTATTTTCTGCATTTCTTGAAAATTCCGTTGAAAAAGAATAGTTTTTTATACCTACAAAATCAAAACCCAATCCAGTACTATATATTAATTTATTTGTGTATTTAGTATTACTATTATTAGAATAACCCCAAACATACCCTGAATCAAAAAATATCTTCCCATATA
>JBELBJ010000050.1:4919-7041 GCA_042095375.1 Marinoscillum sp. | reverse complement strand
AACTTCATTCCAGCTGTAAGTAATATAATTACCATTTATTGGTTGAATTAAAAAAACTTCATTTCCTTTTTTATTTTCCCACTTATAAAAATTGTCAAGGGGTGTTGTTATATTAGTTTTATTCATTATAATTTAATTAAATAATTAATTTATGACCATAATTTTCCGCCAGCTTCATCTAAAGGTATACAGCCTTTAAAGGTTCCGGGAATTGGTCTGTAGTTTAATGCTTGAGTAACGCCTATTTCAGAATTAAAATAACCTCTGATTACTAATTTCTTTAAATTTATATAAAATGATTCATCATTATTAGATTCTTTTTTTTGAATCTCATTCAGTGTGTTTATTTTTTGAGTCAAGTTTAAATTAGAGAACGATTTAGAAGAATATTCTTTTATCTTATCATTAAAATTTGATAATTCTTTAACAAACCATTCTCTTTTATCTTTTTTATATACATCACGAACATAAGATTCAACAAATTTATGAACCTTAGCTTCTATGGCTCCTGGAATTTCAGTATTTGGAATTAAAGTATCAGTCAAGTCAAATATTAAATTTCCACTATCATTTGAAAAAAAATCTGATTTCCATTTATCTTCTTTTTTTAGAGGATTACATGATTTTAATATAACAGCTGAAGGGGTTAAAAGTAGACCTGAAACCCATAGAGATGTACTTTTTAATAATTCTCTTCTTTTCATTTTATATTATAAGTTTCCCTTTTTTAGTTCATTTATAGCATAGTTTGCAGCTCTAGCAGTTAAAGCCATATAGGTTATGGATGGATTTACGCAAGATGACGATGTCATACAAGACCCGTCCGTCACAAATACATTTTTACATGCATGTACCTGGTTCCATTTATTTAAAACAGAACTTTTTGGATCTTTACCCATTCTAGCTGTACCCATTTCATGAATACCTAAACCTAATGCATATCTATTATCATATTTTTGAACATCTTTAAAACCACATTCTTCAAGCATTTCTGCAGCAGAATCAGCCATATCTTTTCTCATTAATTTTTCATTTTCTTTAATTTCCGTTTCAAAATTTACTGTAGGTAAACCCCATTTATCTACTACTGAATTATTAAGATACATTTTATTTTCATGGTAAGGTAGAACTTCGCCAAAGCCTAGAAGGTTCATTGTCCATTGTCCTGGTTTTACAGCTTTTTTAATAAGATCTTCTCCAGCTAAATAAGCTTCTCCAGCACTTGACCAATTTCCTCTACTTGCTCCACCTTGATATCCAAAGCCTCTTAAATAATCCATTTTATTTTTTCCAACATTTCTAAATCTTGGCAAGTATGTTCCACTTGGTCTACCTTTTGTATAATATCTATCTTCATAGCCATCAATTTTTGCTCTTGCTCCAACTAAAAAGTGATGGTCCATAATATTATGTCCTAATTCATCAGAATCATTACCAAAACCATTTGGAAATCTTTTCGATTTTGAATTTAACATAATAGAAGTTGAATTAATTGTAGAAGCACATAAAAAAATTATTTTTGAAAAATATTCAATTTCTTCGAGTGTTTCAGAGTCTCTAACTAATACTCCAATTGCTTTTCTTTTTTTTTCATCATATATAATTGAATGAACTATTGAATAAGGTCTCAGTGTCATATTTCCAGAATTCATTGCATCTGGTAAACTTCCAGAATTACTACTATAATATCCTCCAAATGGACATCCTCTTATACATAAATTTCTTGATTGACATTTACCCCTTCCATTAAAATTATTTTCATTTGCTGTGATATTAGCAAGCCTGCCAGAAGTTAAGATTCTATCATTGTATTTTTCTTTAAGATTTTCTCTAAAATCTTTTTCAACACAATTCAATTCAAATGGAGGTAAAAATTTTCCGTCAGGTAGTTGGGAAAGCCCTTCCTTTCTTCCGCAAATTCCAATATATGTTTCAATATAATCATACCATTTTTCAATATCTTTGTATCTTATTGGCCAATCAATTCCTATTCCTTCTTTTAAATTTGCTTCAAAATCTAAATCACTCCATCTATATACATGTCTTCCCCATAGAAGAGATTTTCCACCTACATGGTAACCTCTTATCCAATCAAATTTTCCTTTAACTTCATGATAAGGTT
>JBELBJ010000050.1:0-4819 GCA_042095375.1 Marinoscillum sp. | reverse complement strand
CCTACATGGTAACCTCTTATCCAATCAAATTTTCCTTTAACTTCATGATAAGGTTGATCAGTATCTTTTACCCACCAATGTTTTGTTGATTGTTTTACAGTGTATCCTGTTCTTAATTGTTTATCATAATGTTTTCTTTCTCTAGCAGTCAATTGATCGGCATAAGGCAACTCCCATGGAGCTTTGTTCATGGTAGGATAATCTTTTATGTGCTTGACATCTCTTCCTCTTTCTAAAACAAGAGTTTTTAAGCCAGATTGAGATAATTCTTTAGCTGCTATACCACCACTCATTCCTGAACCAATTACAATGGCATCAAATTTATTATCATTTTGAGTGTTATTATTTGTGGTCATCTTGAGTTTAATTCTTTAAATCTAAGAAAAAATATCTTGATGTTAAAATCATATATATTTAATCTTAAAAGTTATAATTTTAATTTTTAAACAAAATGATAAATTATATTTTTTTTTATTTTCTTTTTTCAATTCACCCTATTTATATAAGTGTAATTGAGATAAATTCTAAGGAGAATAATCTTGAAATAGTTTTCAAAATTTTTAGAGATGATTTAGAAGATGGAATAAAAAATAATTTAGGAAAAAATGTATCAATAGACACGCAGTCTAAAGTAAAATTAAATTGTAAAATCATTCAAGAATATTTAAACACTGTTACATCAATCAAGATCAATGATAAAAAAAATGACATTTTTTTTTCAGATTTTTTTTTAGAGAATGAGCGCATTAAAATAAATGCAAAAATTAGTAATGATTTATTAATAGATTCAATAGAAATTTATAATGAAATTTTAATTGATGTTTATTCTAATCAAAAAAATGTCATTTTTTTCAATATTTATGATCAATTGAATAATGATGTTTTGGATAGAAATAAGAAAAAAACAGTACTAATTGTTAAATAGCTGAATAAGAGCATTAGTATTAACTAAAACACCTGTTTCAATCGATTTTTCAACTTCTGGATAATAATAAGGAGAATGCAAAGCAGGCAAAGAATAATTTCCATTTTTATATCTATTCATTCTTTCTTCTGGAACTGTACCAAGCCAATACATAACTGTCGGTATTTTTTCTTTTGTTTTACCATATCTAGCAAAATCTTCACCTACCATTTGTGGTTCAGACATTACTACATTTTCATTTCCTATAGAATTTGATGCTGAGAAAATTAATCTATCAACTAAATCAGGATCATTATAATTTGCTGGAGTATAATTATCTGGCATAGTAATCTTAGGCCATCTAGATTTTTCTAATCCAACTGAAGCCCCAATTCCATCGCATATTTCTTTAATTCTTTTATGAATTAAATTTCTTACTTCATCTTTATAAGTTCTAATTGTTAATTGAAGCTTAACTTCATCTGGAATAATATTATGTTTTGTACCTCCTTTAAATGATCCAACTGTAATTACAGCATCATCTAAAGGATTAATATTTCTACTAACTATTGTTTGAAGCTCCATGACAATTAAAGAAGCAGTAACTATTGGATCTATGGACATATGTGGTGCTGCTCCGTGTGCACCTTCTCCAAAAACAGTGATATCTACAGATTCTGTATTAGCCATAATATAACCTTTTCCAAATCCAACTTTGCCAGATAGAATTGTAGGCGAAGAATGAAGCGCTATGCCGATATCAGGAATAGGAAATTTTGAATATAACCCTTCATTTAGCATCATCATAGCTCCAGCACCAATTTCCTCAGCAGGTTGGCCAATCATAATTAATGTTCCACTCCATTGATCTTTTTTTTCAATTAGAGCTCTAGCAGTACCTGTCCAAACAGTCATATGCATATCGTGTCCACAAGAATGCATAGTGCCAACTTCTGATCCATAAATATCCGTTGTTTTTACCTTACTAGCATATGGAAGGTTCGTTTTTTCTTCCATAGGAAGGGCATCTAAATCTGTTCGGTATAGAATATTTGGGCCATCTCCATTTTCAAAAATACCTACAATCCCATAACCACCGAAATTTTCAGTAACATCAAAACCAATTTTATTTAATTCATTAGCTAGTTTTTTTGAAGTTTCTTTTTCCATCAAAGAAATTTCTGGATTTTTATGAATATCAATGTATAGATTTTTTAAATAAGAAATATCTTCTTTTATCCATTTATCGATTTCTTTTTTTGAATGAAATCCTGATAATAATAAGACAATAAATAAAAGATTTAATTTTTTAAACATTATAATGCTTTAATTTTTATATTCTTATACCAAACTTTTTTACCGTGATCTTGAAGCCCAATCCTACCTTTTCTATGTGTCCCAAATTCATTCCAATCTTTAAACTTTGAGTTTTTAATCATTTTGTCCCAATCATCACCATATAATGGATAATTAACAATATTTGTACCATTTAGTGTTATTGAACCTTTATTTGTATTATAATTTATTTCGATAGTATAATTATTCCATTCTCCTGTTGGATTTACAACATCTGCTGAAGGACCAACTAAATCATATAAAGCTCCAGCTACATGAGTATTACTTTTTCCATCTGCACCAGGAGACCAATCGTAATTATCATTGTCAATAACTTGAATTTCTGGAGCGGTAAAATAAGGCTGATTAAAATCACTTTCTTCGCTTACCCCATAAAAAACTCCACTATTACCACCTTTAGATATTTTCCAATCCATAGACAATAAGAAACTGGAAAATTCTTTATCTGAAATTAAATCATTACCTGTTGAGTTACCATCTGCGCCACCAACATAAACCATGGCTCCATCTTCTATATCCCAACTTTCATCGACACCATCTTTTTTGAAAATATGCCAACCATCAAATGATTTTCCATCAGAAAGTGAAATCCAATCATTATCTATTTTTTCAAGAGATACAATATCTTTGTTGTCTTTTGCTAACATTTCTTGATCGTTATTTCCTTTTTTTTGATTACATGAAATAAAAAAAATTAAAATGAATGATAAATTAAATATATGCTTCATAGTTATTGTTGTTTGTGAAATTTTTTAGAAAAATAATATTATTTCATTAGTAATAAAAAATTTATCAGTTTAAATCAATATTATTTTTAATAAAACTAGTGTAATCAGCTAAAATTTCATTTTTCTCTAAATCATTATGAGGTTCATGATATAAACCTTCATATAAGGTGAGTTTTGAATTATTTATTTTTTTAGAAACCTTTTCTGTTCCTTTAAAAGAGATGATATTGTCTTTTTTTCCATGAACTAATAGAACTGGTATATTAATCTTTTCACTTTCATTTTCTATTTTATCTATTGCTTTATTTACCTCTGAAAACATTTTTAAAGAAATCTTGTTATGTACTAAGGGCTCTTCTATATATTTTTTTACTATATCAGTATCTTTAGATAAGTCATAGGGGTCTAATCTATTATTTAAAGTTAGACTGGGAAATAAACCAACTAATATTTTTTGAATATAAAGTATAAATTTAGGTGGTTCTAAAACTGTTCTCAACCAAGGACTTGATATGATTGCAAGATCAATTTCTTTACTTTGATTTTCACATAAGTAATTTAAGGCAATGCATCCACCCAAACTATGCCCAAACATAACCATTGGAACATTTAAATTTTCTTTTCTAATGTTAATAAACATTTCTTCTGAATCATCAATTAATTTTTTAAAATTATTTATATGACCTCTTTTGCCTTCTGACTTTCCGTGACCTCTCAAGTCTATTGAATATACTCCAAAACCTTTTTTACAAAAGTATTCTGCAAAATCATCATATCTATTTGAATGTTCTCCTAAACCATGAATTATACCAATAGCTACATTTATTTTTTTATTTGGAAGCCAACTATAATACATCAAATTTGACCCATCTTTTGACTTGATGAAATAGGATTTTTTTTTCATCTTTATTCAAAAGAAGGTATCCCAGTTATTTCATTACCTAATATAAGTAGATGAATTTCATGTGTACCCTCATATGTTAAAACCGATTCCAAATTCATCATATGTCTCATCATTGGGTACTCGTTTGTAATACCCATTCCTCCATGAATTTGTCTAGCTTCTCTTACTATATTTGAAGCAATTTCCACATTATTTCTCTTAGCCATAGATATTTGAGCAGTAGTAGCTTTTCCTTCATTCATTAATTTTCCTAATTTCCAACTTAATAGTTGAGCTTTTGTTATTTCTGTAAGCATTTCAGCTAGTTTTTTTTGTATTAACTGAAAAGATCCTATTGGTTTATTAAACTGTTTCCTTTCTAGGGAATATCTTTTTGAAGCTTCATAACAATCCATTGCAACTCCTATTGCTCCCCATGATATACCATATCTAGCTTTATCGAGACAACCCAAAGGTGCACCCAACCCATTTTTTTTTGGTAATACATTTGATTTTGGAACTTTTACATTATCAAAAACTAATTCTCCTGTAATACTTGCTCTTAATGACCATTTTCCTTCTGTTTTAGGAGTAGTAAAACCGGGCATACCCCTTTCTACTATTAGACCTTTTATTCTTTCATTCTCATCTTTGGCCCATACTATTGCTATATCTGCTTCTGGAGAATTTGATATCCACATTTTAGAGCCATTTAATAAATAGTAATCTCCTTTATCTTCACATTTTGTCATCATTCCAGATGGGTTTGATCCATGATCAGGTTCAGTTAATCCAAAACAACCTAACATTTTTCCAGATGCTAGTTTTGGTAAGAATTTATTTTTTTGTTCTTCAGAACCATATTCTTCAATTGGGAACATAACCAAGGAGCTTTGTACTGAAGCTGTTGATCTCATGCCAGAATCTCCTCTTTCTATTTCCTGCATT
>JBELBJ010000049.1:0-7481 GCA_042095375.1 Marinoscillum sp. | reverse complement strand
GAAAAAATATTTTAAAATTTTAAAAAATAATGGAAAAGTAATATTAAAAACAGACGATATAAAATTATTTGAATTATGTATTTCAACCCTTAAAAATAATTTTAAATATAAAAATTTATTATTATCAAAAGATTACTATAAATCTTCATTTTACTCAGAAGAAAAAAATATTAAAACTAGGTATGAAGAAAAGTTTTTAAAAATGAATAAAAAAATAAACTATTTAGAGTTTAATAAAGCTAATTAGTTTCATTTAAAAACTCTAAAACATCCGAAAAACTTGAGTAGTCCTTATATCCAGGACGAATTTCATTACTTCCTTTTATTGAAATACCATAAAATTTTTTTTGATTAATCATAGTTTTAATAAAGGGAATAGAATGATCAAAGCCATTCAAAACTTTATATTTTTTTTCAAATAATTTATTTGATAAAGCTAAATTTTCTTCATTTTTAAAATCAATATTAATTAAAAAGACGTCTTTATAATTTTCTAACAAATCATCTAAAATATTTTTAGGATTTATTTTTATAAATTCATTTATATTTAATATTATTTTATGATTATCAAATTCAATATCTTCAATTGAATAAGGATAGTTTACCTGAATATAATCAAATGAAAAATTTTTAATAATATCGTTAATGTAATTAATATTTGAATTATCAAATTCTCCAATTATATCAACCCCTGAAATCCAATTTTTAATTTGATTTAAGGAATCTAAAGTTACCGAGTCTTCATTCTTATCCGTTAATTTAAAACCTATTAAATTAACATTCATTGCTGAAAAATATCTAGCATCACTTAAGTTATTAACTGAACCTACTTTAACAAAACACTTTAACGACATAATTATAATTCTCATGTAAAAAGAACTAATTTTACATTCAATTAAAAAAAGAATTTTAAAATTTTGAGTAAAAACGGTAAAATACTTCTTGCTATGAGTGGAGGAATAGACAGTTC
The DNA here is from genome assembly GCA_042095375.1 of Marinoscillum sp. GTDB lineage: Bacteria > Bacteroidota > Bacteroidia > Cytophagales > MED-G16. The sequence goes on along the minus strand of JBELBJ010000049.1, from coordinate 6,511 downwards.
TATATCTTCTCTTTTATTGCATGACATGGGTTATGAAGTTGTTGGTATTACTATGAAGACATGGGATTATCAGTCTTCTGGCACATCTAAAAAAGAAACTGGATGCTGCAGTCTTGAATCCATTAATGATGCTAGAAGTATAGCTGTAAAAATGGGTTTTAATCATTATATTCTAGACATAAGGGATGAGTTTGGAGATTATGTTATAGATTATTTTACAGATGAATATATGAATGGAAGAACACCAAATCCTTGCGTTCTATGTAACACTCATATAAAGTGGGAAGCTCTATTAAAAAGAGCTAAAAATTTAGATTGTAATTACATTGCTACAGGGCACTATGCCAAAGTTAGAGATGAAAATGGTAGATATATAGTTTCTAAAGGAATTGATAAAAAAAAAGATCAGTCATATGCATTATGGGGAATAAGTCAAAAAAACCTTTCTCAAACAATATTTCCTCTTGGTGAACTTAATAAAGAAGAAATAAAAAAAATAGCGATAAAAAATGGATATAAAAATTTAGTTGATAAGTCAGAATCTTATGAAATATGTTTTGTTCCAGATGATGATTATAGAAATTTTTTGAGAAATAGGATTCAAAATATTGATGAAAAAGTGGGGGAGGGTAATTTTTTAAATGAAAATGGTGAAATTATTGGAAAACATAATGGATATCCATTTTATACAGTCGGTCAAAGAAAAGGATTAGGCATTGCTTTAGGATATCCAGTTTATGTGACCGAAATAAAACATAAAACAAATGATGTAGTACTTGGAACATTTGATGAATTAAAAAGAGATGGAATGTACGTAAAAAAATTAAATATGATAAAATATCAAAAAATTAAAAATAAAATAGAAGCAGATACCAAAATTAGATATAATGATATAGGAAGTCCATCAATTATAGAACAAGTAGATGATACTATGAAAGTTTTTTTTGGAAATGGTGTTAATGCTATATCTCCTGGTCAGGCCGCAGTATTTTATGAAAAAGATGATATAATTGGAGGTGGTTGGATTCATAGTAGCTTTAACCAAAAATTAAATTAATATGATAAAAACTGAAATATCAGTTTCTATACTTGATTGTAATTTTAATGATATTCAAAATGAAATAACTAAAATAAATAATTCTAGTTGTGATTATATCCATGTTGATATTATGGATGGTAAGTTTGTTCCTAATATAGCTTTTGATGACGAAACAATTAAAAAAATAAAATTGTATTCAACAAAAAAACTTGATTATCACCTAATGGTAAAAAACCCAAAAGATTATATTACAAAATGTGCAAAAAATAATGCTGAAATAATATCAGTTCATTATGAAGAAAATGATAATGTTCATAATGATTTAATTTCAATTAAAAACCTTGGTTGTAAGGCTGGTTTAGCTATAAATCCTTCGACTAAAATTACTGAAGTTTCAAAGCTTTTTGAATACATAGACATTTTACTTTTGATGTCAGTTCAACCCGGAAAGGGTGGACAAAATTTTTTGAATTCAACATTTGAAAAGATCAATGATTCAAAAAAACTTATTGATGATATGAACTATGAAGTTAAAATTGAAATTGATGGGGGAATTGATAATAAAGTTTCAAGAAAACTCTTTGATTTAGGATCAAATATTTTAGTGTCTGGAAGTTATATTATTAAAAATAAAAACTTCAATTCAGCAATTACTAGTTTAAGAGATTAAAATAGAATTATATAACATATTTTAGCACTTAAATAAGTATATTTGTAAAGCAATTTTTTATGATATAATTGCTTCCTTTTATAGATATGATTGAAGATAAAGATCAAAATATAATTCCTGTTAATATTGAAGATGAAATGAAAGGTGCTTACATTGATTATTCAATGTCAGTAATTGTTTCAAGAGCACTACCAGATGTTAGAGATGGACTAAAACCTGTACATAGAAGGGTTTTATATGGAATGTTAAACATGGGTGTGAATTATAACAAATCTTATAAAAAATCTGCAAGGATTGTTGGAGAAGTAATGGGTAAATATCACCCTCATGGTGATTCATCTATTTATGATACTATGGTAAGAATGGCACAATCATGGTCATTACGTTATACACTAGTTGATGGTCAAGGTAACTTTGGATCTATAGATGGTGATTCTCCTGCAGCAATGCGTTATACAGAAGCAAGATTAAAGAGAATTTCTGACGAACTACTTAATGATATAAATAAAGAAACTGTAGATTTTCAACCAAATTTTGATGATTCATTAAATGAACCAACAGTTCTTCCATCAAAAATACCAAATCTTTTAGTTAATGGCTCTAGTGGTATCGCTGTTGGAATGGCAACAAATATGGCTCCACACAATCTTTCCGAAGTTATTGATGGCATTTTTAATTATATTGACAACAATGATATTTCTATAGAGGAATTAATGAAAGATATTAAAGCACCAGATTTTCCAACAGGAGGAATAATTTATGGATATCAAGGTGTTAAGTCAGCTTTTGAAACTGGAAAAGGAAGAATTGTTATGAGAGCCAAAGCAACAATTGAGTCAAATGAAAAAGAAAAAGATCAAATAATTGTTACTGAAATCCCATATATGGTAAATAAGGCTAATATGATTGAAAAAACTGCTCATTTGATAAATGATAAAAAATTAGAAGGTATAAGTGATATTAGAGATGAATCAGACAGGGAAGGTTTAAGAATTGTATATGACTTAAAAAGAGATGCAATTCCTAATGTTGTTCTTAATAATTTATTTAAACTCACACAACTTCAGTCTTCATTTGGAGTAAATAATGTTGCTCTAGTTAACGGAATACCTAAAATCCTTAATCTTAAAGAATTAGTTAAATATTTTGTTGATCATAGACATGATATAGTTGTAAAAAGAACAAAATATGAACTAAAAGAAGCAGAAAGACGATCCCATATTCTTAAAGGATATATTATAGCACTTGATAATATTGATGCAGTTATTGATTTAATTAAGAAATCAAATAGTCCAGATGAAGCAAAAAAATCTTTAATTAAAAAATTTAAATTATCAGAAATTCAATCAAAGGCTATTTTAGAAATGAGACTTCAAAAGTTAACAGGTCTTGAAAGGGATAAAATAAATAAAGAAAATGAAGAAATTGATAAGCTAATAAAAAAATTAAAAGAGATACTATCTCAAAAAGATATCAGAATGAACATTATTAAAGATGAACTTTCTGAAATAAAAGATAGGTATGGCGATAAAAGAAGATCAGAAATTGAACATTCAGCAGCAGAATTTACCGTTGAAGATATGATTCCTGATGAGGACATGGTTCTTACGATTTCTCATCAAGGATATATAAAAAGAACTTCTTTAACTGAATATAGAACACAAGGAAGGGGTGGAGTAGGGGCTAGAGGAGTTATAACTAAAGATGATGATTTCACAGAACATCTATTTATTGCATCTACTCACAATTATCTTTTAATTTTTACTGAATTTGGAAAAGTTTTTTGGAAAAAAGTTTGGGAAATTCCAGAAGGATCTAAAGTTTCTAAAGGTAGAGCAATTCAAAATCTAATAAATATAGAAAGAGAAGATAAAGTAAGATCAGTAATAAATGTTAAAAATTTATCAGATAAAGATTATTTAAATAACAATTATCTTGTAATGTGTACAAAAAAGGGTACAGTTAAAAAAACAACTTTAGAAGCATATTCTAGACCAAGAGTAAACGGTATTAATGCTATAAAAATCAAAGAAAATGATAGGTTATTAGATGTTAAATTAACAAATGGGGACAATCATATAGTAATTGCTAAAAAATCTGGTAAAGCTATAAGGTTTCATGAATCAAATGTTAGACCTATGGGCAGAGTTGCTTCGGGTGTAAGAGGTGTCAGGTTAGAAAATGAAAAAGATTATGTTATAGGAATAATTTGTATAGCAAGAGAAGATTCAGATTTGCTTGTAGTTTCAGAAAATGGATACGGGAAACGTTCCTCTATTAATGATTATAGAATAACCAAAAGAGGAGGGAAAGGAGTAATGACATTAAAAACAACAGATAAAACTGGAAATTTAGTCTCTATTAAAGAAGTTAAAACAAATGATGAGCTAATGATCATAAACCAATCAGGAATTACAATTAGAATTTCTATTAATGATCAAAATATTAGAGTAATGGGAAGAGCTACACAAGGAGTAAGGTTAATAAAACTTAACGATGATGATAAAATTTCATCTGTAGCTAAAATTGAAATTATTGATGATGAAAATGAAGAATAAATATTCTATATTTAAAATTATAATACCAGAATTATGAAGTCTATTTATATTATAATAATCATCCTAATATCATACAGTAATGTATTTAGCCAATATAAAGGGAGTATGAGTAAAGCTGAAAGTTCTCTAAATAAGGTTGAATTAAAAGGAACTGATGAAGAAAAAAGAGATCTTTTAATTATCGCAAAAGGAGAAATTGATATGGCAATTACAATTGAAAAAAATATTTCAAAGGCTAGAACATGGTTTGTAAGAGGTAATGTATATGCTGCCATAGCTAAAGGTTATTTAGATATTGACTCATTAGCAGTTGAAAAATCAATAGAAGCATATGATAAAGTTGGAAGTGATGATGCAAAAACAAATGACATAACTATGATTCAGAATACTAATATTGGCATTCAAAATCTATCTAGTTATTTTGTTAATCAAGCTGTTTATGCTCTTCAAGGTTCAGAAAATCCTAATTTTTCAAAGGCTTTAGATGAATTTCAAAATTCTTTAAAAATTAACCCAAATGATACTTTAGGGCTTTTATATGGTGGTTACGTTGCAGAACAATTGAAGAAATATGATGTGGCAATAGTTTATTATGATAGACTTTTAAAGTTAAATAATTTGAATACAGAAAATACAAATAGGGTATACCAGCAATCCGTTAATATAAGATTTAATAATTGCGAGTTAATTAATGATTGTAACGATTATGTTAAAACCTTAGGTTTAATAACAAAAGCTAGAGGAATTTTCCCTGATGATAATTATTATCCATCTGTAGAAATTAATATAGCAATGAAATTAAATAAAGTTGCAGAGGCAAGATCTAAAATTGATTTACAATTACAATCTGATCCTCAAAATGTTAGTTTGTTATTTAATAAAGCAGTATTATATTATAATCTTGGATTAGCAATTGATTCAAATAAATCCATGGAAGAAAAAGCAAAACTGGATAGCTTAGATAAAATTTATGCTATTTCTATTGATTCTTATAAAAGTGTTCTTGAAATTGAACCAAATAATGAAAGAGCTATACTTTATATGATTGATGCATATAAAGCTCTTGCTAAACCATATTTTGATATGGAAAGAAATTTAGATTTTCTTGCTTTAAAAGGGAAATATAAATCTGAATCTGATAGACTAAAAAATGAAGGAAACTCAAGATTATCTGATGCCGTTATTTATGCTAAAGGTTATAAAAATATGAAAGGAGATGATATTTCTGAAAACGATATAAATAGTTTATATCCAATATTTTCTATAGCGGAAGATTATGAAAGCTTAATATCAATTTTAAGTATTTCAGTTGAAAGAGATTCTTCGAATATGGAATATTTAGAAGTTCTAAGAAACGCATACATTAAGGTTAAAGATTATGAAAATGCAGAAAATATTTATCAGATTATTCTTAAAAATGAGGAATAGTTATTAAATATTTTTTTATCTGTTTTCTTTCTTTTTATCATCACATTTTTCATGTACATCTGATAATAATGGTTTAAAATGAATATGGTCTTTTGGTAAGTAAATACTAGCAAGTATTTCAACTAATGTAGCTGTAAAAGCAATTGAAGCAGTTATATAAGCGGATTCATAAATAGCTGATATAAATTCAGCAAAATGAAAAATAGAATGAAGTCTGAGTCCCCATCTTAATATTTTAATCATTATCTAAAAATTCTTTTATTTCCTTAGAATATTGTATTAGTAGTTCATTTGGAATAGGTAATAGTAAATTATATTGATTAATTCTCCATTTATTATTTTGTTTTGTTAATACACCAGTACCTCTGAAAACACCATATTTTTCATTATTTAATTCTTCATCAAACCAAGCAGTATTTTTATCCTCATCAAAATAGATGTTTCTAGATATAATATAATATGTCCATCCATCACCATTACTAAATCTTTCTTCAGCATAATCTTGGAAATCTTTTTTATTCCATCTTTCTTTAGCATCAGTTCCAAAAAATATAGCATCATCATGAAAAAGATCAAAATATAATTTACCATTTGCTTGGCTTGCATAATTATGTAAATTATCTAAAACATTAGATACTAACTTTTTTTGATCAATATCTGTATTGATTAATACTATATGTATATAAATTAATAGATGCATGAAGTTTCTTATTTAACATAATATAAATTATATAACATTTAATACTAGGTTAGTATCTAAATACTTAGAATTAAATTATAATATAATTAATATTACACTGTAATTAACATAAAATT
>JBELBJ010000048.1:0-8194 GCA_042095375.1 Marinoscillum sp. | reverse complement strand
TCTGCATTGAATGGAATTGTGAAATTCTTCGGTTTAATTATATATGATTCTGATGAAATAAGATTACCTGATTTGTCATTTGTTTGCCATGCAATTTGAACCATTCTTGGCCAATTATCAGTTTCAGAAATAGGGGCTGAATAATTTTTAGGAAGTCCAGTAGTTTCAGTATCAAATGTTAAGTACATTAAAAAAAAATTATTTATATAAAAATAGAAAAACTATTCTCTTTAATGCATAGGTATGAATATAATTTTTTTAGATTCAAAAAAACTTTCTTCAAAATAGTTTTTAAGTTTGTAGATAACATGTTTTTTATCTAATTCTTCAAGTTCTTCTTTTAAATCTCCACCTTTAAAACAAATTAATCCATTATCCTTTTTTTTAATTATATTTTTTTTTGTTAAAGTAAATATTTTATTCAATCTACCAAATGCTCTACATATGGTATAATCTATTTTTATATCTACATCTTCTATTCTTTTATTAATTGTGATTGCATTTTCTATATTGATTTCCTTTATAATTTCATTAATTATTTTTATTTTTTTTGATTTAGAATCAATTAAATAAAATTTGTTTTTCGGATATAAAATTGCTAGAGGAATCCCAGGAAGACCACCTCCAGTTCCTAAATCCATTATGGTTTTATCATAATGATTTATAATTGATAATTTATATATACTTAGAGAATGAAGAACATGCTTAAGATAAAAATTATTAATATCCTTTCTTGATATTAAATTAACTTTCTTATTCCAAAACTTAAATAAATCTTCTAACTGTTCAAATTTTTTTATTTGGTCGTCATTTAATTTTTTAAAGTATTTGAAAATTAATTCTGAGGAGTTCAATTTAAATTAAATTTGAGATTTTTTATTTTTCATAATTTCAAATAAAAGATCTCTAGCTCTGAAAAGCTGAGCTTTAATGGTACCTAAAGGTGAATTAGTTTTTATTGCAATTTCTTTGTACGATAATTCTTCAAAATATCTTAATTTAACTAGGTTTTGATATTTTTCAGGTAATTTGTTTACTAATTGTCTAACTATTATTATTTTTTCATTTTTAATAGTAATTTCATTTGGATTAAGGTTTGAATCTTTGATATCTAATTCGATATTTTGACCTGCCTCATCTTTTAATGATGTGTGAATACTAGTAGTTAATAACTTTTTTTTTCTAATAAAATCTATAGTGTTATTTGTTGCTATTCTAAATAACCAGGTTGAAAAAGTAAATTCTTTTTTGAATTTATGAAGGTTTTTGAATGCTTTAGAAAATGCTTCAATTGTTAAGTCCTCAGCATCATCTCTATTTTTAATCATTTTTAAAATTGTAAAATATATTGAATTCTTATAACTTTTCATTATTTCTGAATAAGCCTTTTGATCATTTTTATTGATAGCTAAATCAATCAATTTAAAATCATTAAGTGCTTTTTTAGAGAATTTTTTTTTATAGTCCATTTAAGAATTTAATATTGAACAATAATTAAAATTTAATGAAATTTTTTAAGTTATTACATCAATCTAGCAAATGTAATGCTAGAGTAGGACAAATTAAAACAACTAGAGGATTGATTCAAACTCCAGTTTTTATGCCAGTTGGTACTTTAGGAACTGTTAAGGCAGTAAATCAAAAAGATTTAAAACTAGACATTGGTTCTGAAATTATTTTATCAAATACATATCATCTTTATTTGAGACCTGGAACAGATATTATTAAATCCTCAAAAGGAATACATAATTATATTAACTGGGATAGACCTATTTTAACTGATTCTGGTGGGTATCAAATTTATTCTTTATCATCAAAACGAGATATTTCTGATAATGGAGTTAAATTTAAATCTCATATAGATGGTTCTATACATGAATTTACTCCTGAAAATATTATAGATATTCAAAATATTATTGGTTCTGATATAAATATGGTTCTTGATGAATGTGTTTCATATAAAAGTAATTATTCATATGCAAAAGAATCTTTAAAACTAACCCATTCTTGGTTAGATAGATCTATAATTCAACATAATAAAATTCAAGATTCATATGGCCATAAACAATTTCTATTTCCAATTGTACAAGGCGCTTTTTTTGACGATTTAAGAAAAAAATCTGCTGAATATATTTCTAATTGTAATTTACCTGGAAATGCTATTGGTGGTTTATCAGTAGGGGAGCCAAAAGAAAAAATGTATTACTTTACAGATTTAGTTTGCCAAATTCTACCTAAAGATAAACCTAGATATTTAATGGGAGTAGGCACCCCTGAAAACATTCTTGAGTGTATATCGTTGGGGTGTGATATGTTTGATTGTGTAATTCCTACAAGAAATGGGCGAAATGGAATGTTATTTACTTCAAATGGAATTATAAATATAAAAAACACCAAATGGAAAACAGATTTTACACCAATTGATGATAAATTAAATGGACATTTTAGTAATGATTATTCAAAAGCTTACTTAAGACATTTAATTATTAATAGAGAAATGTTAGGGTCTCAAGTAGCATCAATGCACAACCTAAAGTTCTATAATTGGTTGATATGTGAATCTAGAAAAAAAATTATTGATGGAACTTTTACATCATGGAAAAATAAAATGGTTAAAAAAATAACACAAAGATTATAAATTGAAAAAAATTGATTGGTACATATTAAAGCAATTTTTATATACATTTTTTTATGTTCTCATAATTTTATGTTTTGTAATTACTGTAATTGATTATGCAGAGAAAAATGATAAGTTTATAAAACATAATCTTAGTTTTGAAGAAATAAGAAACTATTATTTTTCTTTTATACCCTTTATAGCAAGTTTGATCACACCGATAACAGCTTTTGTAGCAACTGTTTATGTTACTGCTAATTTGTCAATTAGATCTGAAATTATCGCTCTTCTTTCATCAGGTTTTAGTTTAAAAAGAATAATGCTTCCATATTTATATGGAGGTATAATAATTGCTATAATGAGTTTTTTATTAAATGGTTGGATATTACCCAAGGCTAATAAAAGTAGAGTAAATTTCGAAGTATCATATATAAAAAATCCTTATTATTTTTCAAAAAATAATGTCCATTTTAAAATTTCGGATGAAACGTATTTATATTTAGAAAGATATGATAATAATCTAGAGGTTGGTAATAACGTTTCAATTGAAAAATTTACAAATAATTTACTAAAGGAGAGATTAATAGGTAGGCAATTAGTATGGGACTCTGAAGATAAAATATGGGAAATAAAATCCTGGCAGTTAAGAATACTTAATGGTGATGGAAATGAAGAAATTACTTCAGGATTACAGCTTGATACAGCATTATTAATTAATCCAAGTGATTTTGATAACAATTATAAACTTAATGAGACATTAACATTAACAGAGTTAAATAAATATATTGATTTGCTAAAACTAAGAGGATCGGATTCTGTAGTATTATATGAAATAGAAAAGTATATTAGATATACGCAACCATTTACTATCTTAATTCTTATTTTGATTGGCGTTATAGTTTCTTCAAGAAAATCAAGACAGGGAACTGGAATTTTGATTACTCTTGGATTTCTTTTTGCTTTTTCTTTTATTATATTTTTTGTAATGTCTAGAGCATTTGCAGAAAATGGTTCACTAAATCCACTATTTGCAATATGGATCCCAAATTTGGTATTTATTTTAATTGGAATAATAATGTATCGAATAATACCGAGATAACTTAATAAGATTTAATATTGATTTGATTATTAAATATATCTAAGACTCCTTCTGCGTTAGCGGATCTTAAAAGTTTTTCTAATTTTTCAGTTTCTTGATATCTTATCATAAGTGCAATATCCAATATATTAGATAGTTCATTAACAGCGTCTTCTTTAGATATACCATCATTTTTAATTTTATTTTTATAAAACTTTGGAGTTATAAGTTTTTTGAGAGCAAAATAAATTGGTTGCTTTTCAATTTTAACAACTGCTGAAATTCTTGTTGGAGTAGGAGGATCAATCCACTTGTAAGCTAGATCAACTAATTTAACCTTTCTAGCAATTTTTAATCCTAAATAATGGTTTTTAATAAAAGCTTCTTCTTCTAAACGAGCTTCATCTAAAGCTGAAGGCGAGAAGTCAAATTCAATCTTTTCCTGCGAAAAAGCATTAAAACCAATAAGTAAACAAAATAATAATAATAATTTTTTTAACATTTTCTATATAACAATTAAATAAATATTTACGATTATTAAAGTTTTATGATACAGAATTAGCTACAAATTTATAATTTTTTTTAAAAAATCATAAGAATTAATATTTTAATGATAATTTATTAATGTTTTTAATAGACTCTAATTTTTCATTAGTAAGGTAGCTAAGTAAAGCTCCACCTCCAGTAGAAATAAAGGAAATATTTTTTTTCAAATTTTGTTTAGTTACAACCGCTACGGAATCACCACCTCCTATTAAACTGATTGAGCCATTTTTTGTTGAATTATATATCGATTTTGCAATATTATTTGTTCCAATTGAATATTCATTAATTTCATAAACCCCCATTGGCCCATTCCATAATAATTTTTTTGAATTCATTATAATTTCATCAAATTTTTTAATTGATTTTGGTCCAATATCAACATTTATCCATTCATTTTTTATTTTTCCAGAATTAAACACTTTAGTTTGAGAACTAATTTTAATGGATTTTGAAACTAAAAAATCAATTGGCAAATAAATTTTAGTATTCATTTTAATACTTTTATCTAAAAGTTTTTTAACCAATTCTATTTTATCTGATTCATATATTGAATTTCCAATTTTTCCATTTTTAGCTTTAATAAATGTATTACTCATAGCACCTCCAATAATTATACTATCAACATAATCCATTAATTTTTCTATAAGAGAAATTTTATCAGAAACTTTTGAACCACCTAAAATTGCAGTAAATGGTTTTGATTTTTTATATAATATATTGTTAATATTTTTGATTTCATTTTCAATTAAATATCCTATACATTTTAGATTGAAAAAATTAGATACTATTGAGTTTGAAGAATGAATCCTATGAGATGTGCCAAAAGCATCATTTACATAAATATCACCTAAAAGTGATAATTTTTTTGCAAATTCAATATTACCTAATTCTTCTTCTTTATAAAACCTTAGATTTTCTACAAGAATAATTTCTCCATTTTTGAGACTTTTACATTTTTCAAAAGTATTTTCAGAAACACAATCATCGCAAAATAAAATTTTTTTATTAATTAATTTTTCAAGAGAAGATATAATATTTTTTAATGACAATTTAGGACTATTTATTCCACTTGGTCTACCCATATGACTGATAAGAATACATGATCCGCCATCCTCTAAAATTTTATTAATAGTTGGTAAAGAGGATAAAATTCTACTTTCATCTACTACTTTTAAATTAGAATCTAAAGGAACATTATAATCAACTCTTACTAAAGCTTTTTTACCACTAAAATTAATTTCATCTATTCTTTTAAAGTTCATTTTTCTTAGATGCTTTAATTATTCTATCATTGATACTTTCCCCAATACCATTATTAGGAAGTAGTGAAGTCAAAATCAGATCAATATTCATATTATCAAGTGAATGTAGAGATTTGTATAGGTTTCTTGATGCTTCTTCCAAATCAAGATTTTTTGAAAGTATTATTTGATTTTTGAAATTTACGCCTTCATAATATTTATTATATGATAAGATACCAATTTTATTATTTTTATATTTTTTTATCAACGTTCGAATTTCACCAATAATCAAATCTTTTTTTGGTGAGTAATGATTTTTTAACATTCCAGAACTTTCAGGAAAAGTTATATTTTTTTTAAATATTTCTACTTTTCCAATCACTTTCTCAAGTTTTTCAATTGTAATTCCACCCACCCTATATACTAAAGTTTTTTTATTTTCAAAACCAACAATTGTTGATTCTATACCTACATCACACCCACCATCATCAAGAATATATGAGATATCATTTTTGAACATACTTAATATATGTTTTGGTAAAGTAGGAGATATATACCCAAATGGATTCGCACTTGGTGCGGCAACTGGAAAATTTATTTTTTCTAATATGCTTAAAGTTAATTTATTATTTGGTATTCTAAATCCAACTCTTTTAAGTTTTGAAGTTGTTATATCAGGAATAATTTTTTTTTTCTCTAATAAGATTGTTAGTGGACCTGGCCAAAAATTTTTTGCGAGAATTTCAGCTTTTCTAGGAAATGTTTTGACAAAATTTTTCACTTTATGAATAGAATCTGTATGACAAATTAAAGGATCATAATATGGTCTTTTTTTTAATTTATAAACTTTATCTACTGCTTTTTCATCTAATGCATTTACACCTAAACCGTAAACTGTTTCAGTTGGAATAACTACAATTTTTCCATTTTTTAAATTATTTATTGATTCGTTTATACTTTTCCCAACTCTTATCATAACTATTTTAACAATTTATATTTATTGCATCTTTTGCATGAGGATGTCCAAGTTCATTTGCTTTTTTTAATATTAAACACCCTTCTTTTCTTAAGTTGATTTGAAAATGAGCCAATCCTAACCAAAAAAATCCTTCTGAAAACTCTGAATTTATCTTAACAGCTATCTTTAGATTATTTATAGCGCTTTGAAAATCATCAACTAAAAATTGAGATTTTGCAATATTTAAGTATGCTTTTTCATTTTCTGGCTGAAGTTCTGAAAATTTTTTGAAATCATTTATTGCCAAGGTATAGTTTTTCATTCGATAATATAGATTTCCTCTATTATTATAAAGATCACCTTCTTTTTCTTCAATTGAAATAGCTTCATTGAAATCTTCCAGTGCAAGAGTAAGTTTATTCATTTCTCTTCTAACGTTTCCTCGATTGTAGAAAAATTTATAATTTTTTTCTAATCTCAAAGCATTTGAAAAATTTATTTCTGCTTTATCAAATTCATTAATTTCGAGAAAACAGATTCCTAATAAATTGTAAGCATCACTTTCATTTTTATTTATTTTAATGAAGCTATTTAATTTTTTTATTGCTATCTCGTAATCCCTTTCATCTAATAGAATTTTTATTTCATCTAATGTTATGGTGTTGTTTTTCTGACATGCAAATAAAATAAGTATTATAAAAAATAAAATTCTAGTTTTCATTTTTTGTATGTTTTAATCTTTTTTAAATAATAATGATGAGTCTCCATAACTAAAAAATCTATAATTATTTTTTTTTGCAAATTTGTAAACTTTTTTCCAACAATTTCCAATAAATGAAGCAATCAACAAAATTAATGTAGATTTTGGTAAATGGAAATTTGTTATTAATTGGTTACATATCATAAATTTATATCCTGGAAAAATAAAAATACTTGTTTGACCTTCAATCGAATTAATATTATTTTTATTCATATACTCAATTACTTTAAGAATACTTTCTTTTTTTGTTGGAAGAAATTTGTGTTTTTCATAAGGTTCAAAACTTTTTATATTAAATTCCTTAATATTATTATTTTTAAATAATTGAACTCCAAACCAATATATTGATTCTAATATTCTAATAGAGGTAGTTCCTACGGCTGTAATAGAATTATATTCTAAAATATTTTCTAAATTTTTTTTAGTAAAAAAAACTTCTTCAACATGCATTTTATGATCATAAATATTTTTAGATTCAATGGTTTTAAATGTTCCTAATCCAACATGAAGAGTTAAATAATCAACTTTTATTTTCTTTTTATTAATTTCTTTGAATATTTTTTTAGTAAAATGGAGACCAGCTGTTGGAGATGCAATTGCTCCTTCTTTTTTAGAATAGATAGTTTGATAAACCTCATTATCAACTTTTTGACTATTTCTATTTAGGTATGGAGGAATTGGCATTTTTCCAATCTCTCCTATTAAATCATTCCAAATGATTTTTTGATCCCAAGAAAATAATACTTTATTATAATCTACTTTTATAAGTCTTAATTTAAATGTTTTTGAACTTAAAAAAAGTATAGAATTTAATTTCCATTTTTTACTATTTCCAATTAAACATTTATAGGCTAAATTATTTTTATATTTTTTTTCATATTTTGAGGAAAAAGAATCATTTACTTTATTGATTAATAACAATTCTATTTTTGCGCCTGTTTTTTTTTTAATCTTAATTCGAGCTTTGATTACTTTAGTATCATTAAAAAATAAT
>JBELBJ010000047.1:0-8272 GCA_042095375.1 Marinoscillum sp. | reverse complement strand
GCATTTTATGATAGAAATGGATTAGAAGTATTTAGATCTTATGATAGAAATTTTGAATGGGATGGTAGTGGTTTAGAATCTGGAACCTATTATTATTATATAAAATATAGTAAAACTAATAGTAGGCATAATTATAAAGGAAATGTATCTTTAATATATTAAACTTTTTATATGCGAATATTAGTTTTACTTTTTTTTATTCATATTAGTTTTTTATCATATTCAAAGGATAATATTAAAGTATTGATGGGTGGTACCTTAATAGACGGATATGGGTCTCATACAATAAAAAATAGTGTTATTATTATTCAGGATGATATCATAAAAGAAGTTGGTTCAATAGGTAATATTAAAATTCCTCAAGAAGCCGAGATAATTTCAACAGAGGGAATGTCGGTTTTACCAGGTTTATGGGATATGCATGTTCATTTAGATATAAATGGTCATACTGATTATTCTCACTGGCATGATGTATATCCTATAATTTTCGAAGATGTAATTATGCCATCTTCTGCTCATCAACTTTTGTTAGCTGGAGTAACTAGTGCAAGGGATTGTGGTGCTCCATTAAATGATATAATATCTATTAGAGAAAAAATTAATAAAAACATTATTCCTGGACCAAATCTATATGTTTCTGGCCCTTTTCTTCAACATAAACCTTATCCAAACACTGAATTGTATAGATGGGGTATAAATGGTGTTGAAGATGCAAAAAGGAAAGTAAAAAAACTTGTTAATGCTGGTGTTGATTTTATTAAACTAATCGATCAAGATCAGATGACAATGGATGAGTTGTACGCTGTTGTTAAAGAATCACATAAACATGGACTAAAAGTTGTTGCACATGGACATAGGCCTGAAGAAATAAGAAGAGGCTTAAAAGTTGGCGTTGATTGTTTTGAGCATACAGGATTATCTAGCGCACCAGGATATCCTGAAGATGTGATGAGTATGATTAGAGAAAGAACTGCTCAAATGAATTTAGGTCCTCTTTTTTGGACTCCAACAGTATCACCGCTGTATAATTATGAATACATTAGAGATAATATGGAAATTTTAGATAATGATTCTTGGCATTTAGGATTACCTGATTCTATAATTCAAGATATTAGAAATTCTTTCAAACATCCAGATAGACTTCCATATTATCAATTGACTCCTTCCAGAAAACCTACTCTAAAAAGAAAAATCAATCAGTTATTAGATGCAGGAGTAGTTTTAATGATTGGTACCGATAGCGGTGTGCCATTAACTTTTCATAGTCAATCTACTTGGAATGAACTTGAAATTTGGGTAAATGAATTTGGGATTGATCCAATGTATGCTATTAGGGCAGCCACGTATTGGCCTTCTCTTTGGATGGGTGTATCTGAAAAAGTTGGTACAATAACTCCTGGAAAAAAAGCTGATATAATTGCAGTTAAAGGTGATGTTTTAAGAAATATTTCAATACTTCAAAAGATAGATATAGTTTTAAAAGATGGTAAAATAGTTGAGAAACTTAACTAAGTGCTTTTTCTATATCTTTTATTAAAAATTTAGAATCTTCCAATCCAACATAAAATCTTACAAAATTTAATGGTAATGCCTCCGATTCATCAAAATATTCATTTCCAAAATTTGCGATTTCAGGAAATATTAAAGATTCATGACCACCCCATGAACATGCCATTTTAAAATATTTTAGTTTATTGCAAAAACTTTCAATTTCATCTTTATCTGAAGTTTTAAGTTGTATTGAAAATTGACCACAAGGTTTTTTTAAATATTTATCGACCAGATCTTTTTGTTTAAAGTCTTTTCCATGTGGATAAATTACCTTATTTATTTTTGGATGTTTTTCAAGATAACTAACAACTTTTGGAGTATTTTCAGCTATAAATTTCATCCTCATTTCTAAAGTTCTAAGCCCTCTTATGAAAAGCCAAGAGTTAAATGGTGATATTATTCCTCCATTAACTTTATATTGATGGCCAAAAATTTGATCAATTATTTTTTTTGTACTACAAACTACACCTCCCATTACATCACCATGTCCACTAATATATTTTGTTGCTGAGTGAACTACAATATCAATACCCCAAACATGTGGATTACAATTTATTGGTGAGGCATAGCTATTATCAATTATTGTGATTAATTTATTTTTTTTTGCGAAATCTGCTATCTTTTCAAGATCTTGCATTTCAAAAGTCCAAGAATTTGGGCTTTCTAAATAAATAAGTTTGGTATTTTTTTTAAATGCATCTTCAAAGTCTTTAATTTTATTTCCCTTAATAAATGTCGTTGAAATATTGAAATTAGGTAAAATTTCTTTCATAAGTTTATTTGTTCCGATGTAGGGTTTATTTATAGAAATAATATTATCACCTGATTTCAATTGAGAAAATATAGCAGCACTTATTGCACTCATCCCACTAGAAAATGCTAGAGCACTTTCAGTTTTTTCTAGAGCTGCAATTTTTTTTTCAAGTATTTTAGTCGTTGGATTGACACCTCTTGTATAAAATGGTATTCCATTTTTGTAACTAAGTGCATTTCGAATTTCTTCTACAGAATTGAATAGAAAATTACTAGTTGCAATTATTGGAGGAGCACCTGCATTAAAATAATCCTCACGATCCTCTCCAAGGTGATTATAAATTTCTGACTTATCCATTTTTAGTTAATTTTGACTACAAAAATACTAAATAATATATATTATCAGTTTATAATTTATATTTGAAAGAATTATGGAAAAAAAAGTTGCAATTATAACTGGGGCTTCTTCAGGAATAGGTGAAGCACTTGCTTATCAGTTTGGTAAAGAGGGTTTTAGATTATTAATTACAGGAACCAGTGATGATAGAATTAAGATTGTATCTAATAATCTAAATAAATATAATATTGAACATAAAAGCCTTATTCATGATGTTTCAAAAGAAAATGATAATAAAAAAATGGTTGATTTTGCTATAAAGTCTTTTGGAAGAATTGATGTGTTAATTTGTAACGCTGGTATTTCAATAAGATCTTTATTTGAAAATGTTGATCTCAAAATTTTCAAAAAGCTTTTTAATATCAATTTTTTTGGTGCAATATATGGTTCTAAATTTTCCTTACCGTATTTAGAAAAAACAAAAGGTACTATCATTGCTATATCCTCTCTAAATGGTTTCATAGCTACACCTACTCGATCAGCATATGTAGCATCCAAACATGCCATGCAAGGATTTTTTGATTCTCTAAGATTAGAATTATTAAATAAAGAAATAAATGTAATGGTAATTTCTCCTGGATATGTGAAAAGTAATTTTCGATTAAATACATTAAAAAGTGATGGTCGTAAGGAAGGTCCTTCATCAAGAGATAGTAAAAAAATGATGGATCCTGAATTTTTGGCAAGAAAAATTTTTATTGGTTACTCAAAGAAAAAGAGAAATATGATTTTTACTTTTAAGGGGAAATTAGCTCATTTAATTAAAAACTGGTTTCCAAAATTATCAGATAGATTGGCATACAAAGAGATTCTTAATGAGAAAGAATCATTATTAAAAAAAAATTAATCAATTAAAGAAATATTTTTTTTTCTAATATATTTTTTTTTGTTTTCAAAGATTACCTCATACCATATAGAGGTATTATTAGATATTTTTAATTTATTTCCCTTATTAATTATTGAATAAACATCTGATCCAGATGATGGCCCATTCATAATATATGCATTATCTTTAGATATTATCCCTTCTTTTTTTGTAAGATTTGTGTTCATTATAATCAAAATAAGTACTGAAATTATAATAAATATTGTGAGACTATTTATAGATTCCTTTTTCCCAAAAATCAGATATAATACAAGAAAAATAACTATAAGTGAATATATCAAATAAATATTTTTATTATAAAAATTAAGAATTAATGATAAGTCATTTTGCTCAAAACCAATTAGGTCATTTTTTTTTGCAATAGATTTTATTTTAGCTGATGTTTCTTTGTTATGCGTTTGATTATAATGTTTTGATAAATAAATTAACGCCTTATCATAATTTCCTATACCTTCTTCTATGAATGATAATTTTAATAACATAGCATCTGAAAAATAATTTTTTTCATAAAATAAATTTTCATATAATTTTTTAGCGTCTACATATTTTTTTAATTTAAATAATGAATCTCCCTTATTTAAAAGGTATTTTTCATTAGCAAAAATGTTTATGGTAAAGAATATTAAAAAAAATATTAAAACTTTCGTCTTAATTATTGTATTCATATACATTGAACGATTCTTCAAAATTTTCATCGGATAATTTAAGATTTAATTTATACTTTCCTGCTGGAAGATATTTGTTGTAATGAATAAAGTAAGGTAAATTACTTTTTGTTTTTTCATAAATAATATCCCATCTAAATTCATTGAATCCTTTTTTTGCATCAAATTTATATCTCCAAATTAAATCATTTTTATCGTTATAAACCTCGGTTAATACTTTTTCATTCTTGTTAATAAAAAATGAAATAGATAGCTTTTCTGCACTACTTGAAATTGGTTCTTTGTGTGTGTCATTTATTAAAGGTCTATTTATATCACTTATAGGAAATAAAATATTTTTTTCAACTGATACTCCTTTTTTTATTGAATAATGAATTGGATTTAGATTTAGTTTATAGATTCCTCTTCCATGAGTAGCAGCAATTAAATCCCCAGATTTTTCATCAATTATTAAATCTGAAATGCTTACTATAGGAAGGTTTTTCCCAAGTATTGACCAAGAATTTCCTCTGTCAAAAGAAATATAAACACCTCTGTATAGTCCAGCATACAATACATTTTCGTATTTTAAATCTTCGATAATAATATTAGCAGGTTCATTTGGGAGGTTTGACCTTATACTTTTCCAATCTTTTCCATAATTTTCTGATATGTAGATATAATTTCCTAAATCATCGTAATTTATCCCGCTCATAGCCATATAAACTCTTGATTTGGAAAATTTTGAAGGATAAATGCTTCTAATATAATTGTCTTTAATATTTTTTGAATTTTCCTTCCAACTTTGACCATCATTTTCAGTAACCCAAAAACTGCCTTTATCAGAACCATAATATAATAATCCTTTTTGGAGTGATGACTCAGCTATAGCTCCAGCAGAAAATGAATTTTTTTCTAAAGTTTTTGATTTGCTAAGGTCTGGACTAATTGAACTCCACGAATTTCCTTGATCAATTGTTTTCATTACAAAATTTCCCCCATGATATAGGGTTTTATTGTTATGAGGAGAGATAAAATAAGGTGTGATGAAATTATAATTTAATGTATTTGAATTTTCTTTTGGTAGTTTAGGCTTTATAGAAATAGATTTTCCGGTTTTCATATTTTTTCTCCTAATTGCACCATTTTGCATGCTGAAGTAAACAATGCTAGGATCTATTGGGTCTACCTCAGTAACACACCCATCACCTCCATCCCAAGCATCAATCCAAAGGTATTTCCATTTATCAGAATATTTATTATTCCATTCTTTTGCTGGTCCATAAACTGTTGCATCGTCTTGTGTTCCACCATAAATAAGATATGGTTCTTCATTACTAATTGTTATATCAT
This sequence comes from Marinoscillum sp., assembly GCA_042095375.1. Taxonomy (GTDB): domain Bacteria; phylum Bacteroidota; class Bacteroidia; order Cytophagales; family MED-G16. The sequence continues at coordinate 2,688 of JBELBJ010000047.1, read as the reverse complement.
AAAATTCACCGGCAGGTATGTTGTTATAGTGCATCCAACTTTCTCCTTTATCATAACTCACAAATAATCCTCCATCATTGCCTAAAGCAATGTGTTTTGGATTTTTTGGATTAATCCATAATTCACAATGGTCAAGATGAAGAAACTTTGCATCACTTGGATTAATTCTTTTCACAGTTCCATAAAGATTATTAAAAGTTTTACCACCATCCATACTTTTTGCTATTCTTACACCTAAAGAATAAATTTCCTCATCATCTTTCGGATTAACATAAATATCTGCAAAATACCAACCAATTCCTGGAAATATCATTAATTCATCTTCGTGTGTTCTTTCCCATAATTTTCCTCCATCAATAGTTTTATATACTTCTGCAGCTTCACTTCTATTTTTTGACAAATTATCTATTAAAGCATACACTTTATTTGGATTTGAGTATGAAACTGCTAATCCTATTCTACCCATCTTTTTACCATAGGGTAATCCATTAATTAATTTTTCCCAATTATCACCGCCATCTAAACTTTTATAAATACCACTATTTAGTCCACTTATTCCTGGGTTATTTTCCCACATAGAAGCATAGATTACTTTTGGATTAGAGTTAGATATAACGATATCATTGGATCCTGTATTCTCATCAATGTATAGGACATGTTTCCATGATTTTCCACCATCTTCAGTTTTATAAATACCTCTATTTACATTTTTTGACCAAAAATGCCCTAAAACGCTTACTAATACTATATCTGGATTTGTAGGATGAACACTTATTTCCCCTATATGCCAAGAATCTTCTAATCCAATATGTTCCCATGTGTCACCCGCATTAGTAGATCTATACATCCCAGTTCCTGGCATTGTAAAGTTTCTAGCTTTTTTCAAACTTTCTCCTGTTCCAACATATATAATATCTGAATTTGATGGAGCTAGGGCTATATCTCCGATTCCAAGTGATGGTTGATTTTCAAATATTGGCTTCCAGGTTATTCCATTATTTACAGTTTTCCATAAATTACCAGATCCAAATGCTACATACATTGTCCCTGGATTTTTTTCATCAACTTGAATTGATTCTACTCTTGCAGAATTTAAAACTGGCCCTAGGCTAATCCAATCTAAATGTATATTACTTTCATTTTTTAACTTAATATGTTCATGAAAAGAATTTACCAATGGTGATTCTTTCTGCTGAGAGTAAGAAGAATACAAATTAAAAAGAAGAACAGAAAGTATAATCAATCGTTTCATACTTAAAAATTAATAATTTTTAAATTATTATTTTACATTATTGTAATTTGATTAACATCTTTCTACTTTTGCGCGTAATATAAATTTATTGAGTCGCTAGCTCAGTTGGTAGAGCACATCCCTTTTAAGGATGGGGTCCTGGGTTCGAGGCCCAGGCGACTCACATTGACCTCTCAAAATGAGAGGTTTTTTTTATATCTAAGTTATGTGTGGAATATTTGCTTTATTTGATATTAATGATTCTCCTAATGATCTGATGAGAAAAAGATCTTTAGAAATGATTAAGTTAGTAAGACATAGAGGTCCTGATTGGTCTGGTATTTTTACTTCTCCTAATGCTATCTTAGCTCATGAGAGATTATGTATTGTAGATATAAATTCCGGGAAACAACCTATAAAATCTGAAAGTGAAGATTTAATCCTTTCAGTAAACGGTGAAATTTATAATCATAAAAAAATCAGAAAAAATAAAAATATAAAATACAATTATCTAACTAATTCTGATTGTGAAGTTATTCTGTCACTATATAAAAATAAAGGTGTTGATTTTTTAAATGACTTGAATGGCATTTTTGCATTTGCTCTGTATGATGCGAAAAAAAATGAGTATTTAATAGCTAGAGATCCTATTGGAGTGATTCCGTTATATATTGGTTGGGATGAATATAACAATTTAAATGTTGCATCTGAGATGAAATCTCTTGTTAAATATTGTAAAAAAATAGAAGAGTTTCCTCCCGGACATTATTATTCAAGTAAAAGTAAAAAATACATCAAATACTATAAAAAAGACTGGATGGATTATAATAAGATTTCTGAAAATAAAACTTCTATCAGTTCTTTAAAGCAAGCTCTTGAGAAATCTGTAAAAAATCAGTTAATGTCAGATGTTCCTTTTGGCGTTCTTCTTTCAGGAGGATTAGATTCATCAATTATTGCTGCGCTTGTGAAAAAGTTTTCTCAGAAGAGAATAGAATCTGATGGTAAGAAAGATGCTTGGTGGCCACAAATACATTCTTTTGCAATTGGTCTTGAAAATTCTCCTGACCTAGAAGCATCCAGAGAGGCTGCCAATTATATTGGAACTGTTCACCATGAACAAACTTTTACTATTCAAGAAGGTTTCGATGCAATAAGGGATGTGATTTATTTTCTTGAAACCTATGATGTTACAACTATCAGAGCTTCTACTCCAATGTATTTATTAGCAAGAATCATCAAATCAATGGGAATAAAGATGGTATTATCAGGTGAAGGAGCAGATGAAATTTTTGGAGGATATCTTTATTTTCATAAGGCACCAAATGCTAAAGAATTTCATGAAGAAACAGTAAGAAAATTGAATAAGTTACATTTATATGATTGTTTAAGGGCTAATAAATCAATGGCAGCCTGGGGTGTAGAGTGTAGGGTCCCATTTTTAGATAAAGATTTTC
>JBELBJ010000046.1:0-8847 GCA_042095375.1 Marinoscillum sp. | reverse complement strand
CGTATACACGCTTTCCAAGCGCGCGCCTTCGACCACTCGGCCACCTCTCTTCATAGTAAATATTATACTAAAATTATTATGTTACAAATCAAACAATTCAATCGCATTTTTTGTTGTGATTTGGGAAATTTTTGTTAATGGAATTGATGTAATCTTTTCTAACTTTTCTGCTATATATAAAATATTCGCAGGTTCATTCCTTTTTCCTCTATAAGGTTCTGGAGATAAATAAGGACTATCTGTTTCTAAAACTAATTTTTCTATTCCAATTTTGGCTATAGTTTCACGCAAATTAGAATTTTTAAAAGTTAATATTCCGCCTATACCAAGTAGAAAACCTAAATCTATCAATTTCATAGCATCTTCATAATCACTATCAAAACAATGAAAAATTCCATTTAAATCTTTAAAATGTGGTTTACTAACAATATTAATTGTTTCTTTTAATGAATTTCTAGTATGGATTACAACAGGCAACTTATTTTCCAAAGCCCAATAACATTGAATTTCAAATGCATCTAATTGTTGTTTAAAGAATTTTTTTTCTCTATACAAATCTATCCCAATCTCACCTATAGCTATTATTTTAATTTTATTTAAATAAATTTTAATTTTTTTAAGTTCATTTTCATAGTCCCCATCAACATAACAGGGATGAAGACCTACCATTGGATAACAAATATTTTTATATAAATCCGAAATTTGATATAATTTATTAATTGAAGATGCATTTATATTAGGCATTAAAATTTTATTCACTTGATTTTTTAATGAATTATTTATTACAGAATCAATATCTTTTTCATATTGATTAAAATATATATGAGCATGCGTATCAATAAAGTTCATTTAAATTATTATTATAAGATCAAATTTAAGAATTATTAAAAGAGTTTTAAATGAGCAAAATGAAAAATTTTGAATTTTAATTAAATTACAATATGATTGATAAAGTTATATTAGGAATTGATCCAGGAACTAACATTATGGGATTTGGATTAATTAAATGTATTAAATCTGAGATCAAACTACTTCAATATGGAATAATTACCTTATCAAAAGAGCCAAATCATGAAATGAAGTTAAAAAAAATTTTTACTAGAGTTACTGAATTAATTAGTGATTATAAACCAGACGAGATGGCTATTGAATCACCATTTTTTGGGAAAAATGTTCAATCAATGTTAAAACTTGGAAGAGCACAAGGAGTTGCAATGGCAGCAGGACTTCAAAAAGATGTACCAATATTTGAATATGCACCAAAAAAAATTAAAAAATCTATTACAGGAAATGGAAATGCATCTAAAGAACAACTTGCAAAGTTTCTCATGAACTTTCTCAAATTTGAACACGAATCAAAAAATAAATTTGATGCTACTGATGCTCTTGGAGCTGCATTATGTCACCACTTTCAAACAAACTTAAAAAGTAAAGAATCATCTTCTTGGAAAAAATTTGTATCAAAAAATAAAGCAAGAATTATAAACTAACTTCTTTCTTAATTTCTTCTGCAATAGATAAAAACTCATTTTTACTTAATTCTAATTTTGGATTCGAAAAATTCATATCAGAAATAGAATTAATTGGTATTAAATGAATATGCGCATGAGGAACTTCTAAACCAACTACTGAAACTCCAATTCTTTTACATGGGATTACTTTTTCAATTCCAATCGCTACTTTTTTAGAAAAAATATTCATCTCATTAAATAATTCATCTTGAATGTCAAAATAATAATCAATTTCTAATTTAGGAATAACCAAAGTGTGACCTTTAGTTAAAGGAAAAATATCCAGGAATGCTAAAAAACTTTCATTTTCAGCTATAATATAAGATGGAATCTCTCTATTAATAATTTTAGAAAAAATGGAACTCATATCTAAAGCGAAATCTTTAATATTTCAAATTTAATATTTCCTGATGGAGTATTTATTGATACTTTATCACCTTTTTTTTTACCTAGTAAACTGCTACCGATAGGGGATTTGACAGACAACTTTCCTAATTTTAAATCTGACTCCTCTTCGGCAACAATTTGATATGTGAATTTCATACTATTTTGCAGATTTTTTATTTCAACCATAGATAAAATGGATACCTTAGAAGCATCTATATTTTTTTTGTCTATAACTTTTGCATTACTTAGTGCAGATTCTAATTTTGAAATTTTGAGTTCATGTAATCCTTGTGCTTCTTTTGCAGCGTCGTATTCTGCATTTTCACTTAAATCACCCTTGTCCCTGGCATCAGCAATTTGCTGAGCAATTTTTTTCCTACCAGTTGTTTTAAGCAAATGAAGTTCATTTTTTAATTTAGATAATCCTTCCTCAGTAAAATAAGATACATCCAACATAATAAAATATTTTTTTAATCAATATGAACAAAGATAGTTAAAGTAATTAATAATTATTTAGAAAAATTGCTACCATGAAATATATTGCTAAACCTAATATATCAATTGAAGTAGTTATAAATGGTCCGGAAGCTAATGCTGGATTAAATCCTAATTTATCAAGTATTATGGGAGTTAGAGTTCCCATTAATGAAGAAATTATAACAACCGTAAATAATGAAATTGAAACAATAAATGAAATTTTATTATTATCTGGAATTAAAAAACTAATACCCAAATAAACAATTGAAGCTAAAACAATACCATTGATAACTGCAATTATTGATACTTTAAATAAACGAATCAAAACTGAATCTTGAAATACATTTGGATTTGATAGAGATTGAATAACCAAAGATGACGATTGAATTCCTACATTACCTCCTGTTGCCATAATTAGTGGTATGAAAAAAGACAAAGAGATAAAAAACTTATAATTATCTACGAAATTATTTTGAAATGATTCTAGAAAAAATGCACCAAAAAATCCTCCAAAAATACCAATAACTAACCATGGTAATCTGGCATTAGATAATTTCCAAATTGAATCGTCCTCTTCAACATCAGATGAAATACCAGACATAATTTGTCTTTCTTCATCAGCTGATTCTGTTATATAATCAACAACATCATCTATGGTTATTCTTCCAACTAATTTTCCTCTTTTATTAACTACAGGTAATGCATCTAAATCATATTTTTGCATAATAATTACAACTTCTTCAGCTTTAGTAGAAGTATTTACCGAAATAACATAGTCATCATATATTTCCTTAATTTTAGTTTTATCCTTTGAAATAATTATTTTTTTAAGTGAAACTTTTCCTATTAATTTCCCATAGTTATCTGTCACATAAACACTATATAACTTAGAAACTTCTTCTGCTTGTTTTCTAATTTGATTTATACATTGAATAGTATTCCAATTTAAATTACACCTTACCAATTCCTTAGCCATCAATCCACCAGCAACATTGTCATTATATCTAATTAGATCCTTAAGATTTAATGATTTTTCTTTGTCTTTTATATATCTAATTATTGAGTTTCTAAATTCTAAATCTAATTCTGATAGAATATCTGCACCATCATCAGAATCCATTTTTTCAATATATCTAGCAATTTCTTCTGCAGAAAAAACTTTTAAAAAACTGATTCTTGTATCCTGATCTAATTCACTTATTATTTTTGATGAAATTGATAAATCAATTATATCTAAAACATATTTTGAGTCACTTGAATTAAATTCATTAAGAAGAATAGTTATATCTGCTGGACTTATCTCATTTAATGAATTAAATATAAAATTTTCATCTTTTGACTTAATAGCATCATAAAATCTTTCTTTAAACTTATTGGTGAGTGAAAACTTCATTAAATTAATTTTTTAGGTATTTTGAAAGCCAAATAAAGTCATCCGAAGATAGTTCTTCAGCTCTTTTTGAAAAAATATCATGATGAAATTTATCTTGTAAATTTAGATTTTTTAATGCATTTCTCAACATTTTTCTTCTTCTTTGAAAGGAAGATTTTACAACTGTCTTGAAAAAAGAAAATTCAACTCCAATATTTAATACATCATTTCTACTTAATTTTATTACAGAAGATTGAACTTTAGGTGGGGGGTTAAATGAATTAGAGTCAACATCAGCAATCTTTCTAACTTCAAAAAATGTCTGAATTAAAACTGATAAAATACCATATTTTTTTGAATGACTAGAAGAAATTATTCTATCAGCTACTTCTTTTTGCAGCATAATAACAACTATTCCAATTCTATCTCTATATTCTAAAATCTTAAATAAAATCTGACTTGAAATATTATAAGGTAAGTTTCCAACAATTGAAAATTGATTTTTAAATAAATTAGAAAAATCAATTTTTAAAATATCATTATTAATTAAATGAATTTTCTGAAATCTTTTTTTACTTTTTAAATATTCAATTAACCTATAGTCAATATCAATTGCAACTATCTTATTAAATTTTTGTTCAACTAAAAAGTTTGTTAAAACACCATTTCCAGGTCCTATTTCAAGTATTTCAGTTTTGGAATCAAATTCCTGAACAATAATTTTTGCGATAGTTAAATCTTTTAAAAAATGTTGACCAAATTTTTTCTTAGATTTAATTATATTCACTTGATTTTAGTTAATTCTTTAAATTAATGAAAAAACTAAATAAGAAGAAACCGATTATTGGATTTAGCATTGGTGATATTAATGGTATTGGTCCAGAAATACTAATAAAATCTCTATCTAATAAAAATTTAACTAATCTTTTCACTCCATTAGTATATTGTAACTTTGAAATTATAGATTATTATTCTAAAATTTTAAACAAAACGTTATTCTATGAAAAAATAGAATCTATAAACAATATAAAACCAAATAAAATAAATTTAATTAAAGTAACAGATGAAAAAATTAATATAAATCCCGGAAAAATTAAAAAAGAGGCCGGCGTTTACTCATATAAATCCCTTGAATTATCAACCAAAGACTTAATAAATAAAAGAATTGATGGGATAGTCACATTACCAATTAACAAAAAAAATATTCAATCTAAAAAGTTTAAATTTCCTGGTCATTCAGAATATTACGCTAAAAAATCAAATTCTAATAATTTTATTATGATGATGGTATCAAAAAAACTAAAAATAGGTGTTTTTACAGGTCATATTCCATTTAAATCTATATCCAAAAAATTGTCAAAATTAGAGTTGATTAATAAAATTAATATTTTAATCAATTCATTAAAAAAAAATTTTAAAATTGATGAACCAAAAATTGGAGTTTTAGGTCTAAACCCTCATGCAGGTGAAGAAGATATGTTAGGAAACGAAGAAAAAAAAATAATTAAACCCGCTATTAAAGAATTAAACAAAAATAATAATGTATTTGGTCCTTTTTCAAGTGATAGTTATTTTGGAAATAAATTATATAAAAAATATGATGCTACATTTGCATTATATCATGATCAGGGACTTATTCCATTTAAAATGATTTCTTTCTCTGATGGAGTCAATTTTACAGCTGGATTAAAATTTATAAGGACTTCTCCAGATCATGGAACCGCTTACGATATTTCTGGCAAAAATCAAGCAAATAAAATCTCTCTGGATAAAGCAATTTTATTAAATTTAAAAATTATCTCAAAAAATGAGTAAAAAATTTATAAATCAATACAATCTAAACTTAAAAAGTCTTTCAGAAAAAGACATTTTTTCTTATGGCTTTTCTAATGAATTATTTATTTATTTTGATAAAGAAAATGATTTAAAAAATCCAAATGGAGAATGTAATATTCAAATAGATAAGAGAGATGGACTAATTGAAATATATTTTAATATAATTGGAGATGTAATTTTAAGTTGTGATAGATCATTAAAAGAATTTACTTTTAAGATAAATAAGAAAAAAAAAATTATAATAAAATTTGAAAAAATAGAGGAGGAAATAAATGATGAAATTGTTTTTGTAAAACAAAATACAGATATAATCAATATTTCTAAATTTATTTATGAATTTTTCTTACTTTCTATTCCTTTAAAAAGAATTCATCCAAGTTTAGTAAATGAAAATAATATTGATAATTTTGTATTTTCAACTAAGAAAAAAAATAAAAACAGTATAGATCCAAGATTTGAAAAGTTAAAAAAATTATAATTATAAAAAATAAATTATGGCACATCCTAAAAGGAAAATATCTAAAACTAGAAGAAACAAAAGAAGAACTCATATTAAACTAAATTCTAAAAATTTAATTATTTGTCCTACAACTGGAGAGGCACATCTTCCTCATAGAGCGCATTGGTATGAAGGAAAGTTATATTACAAAGGAAAAGTTGTTCTAGAAAAAGAAGTATTAGCTTAATTTTTTTTAGTAAAAAGTAATATAATGAATTCAAAAATAATAAAATCTTGTATTCAAGGAATCCATGGGTATGTTCCTGAGTATGTTTTATCAAATGCTGAATTAGAAAAGTTAGTTGACACCTCTGATGAATGGATTATATCAAGGACAGGAATTAAAGAAAGAAGAATACTAAAAGGGGATGGAAAAGGAACTTCAATTATTGGTACTAAATGTGTAAAGGGTTTATTGGAAAAAACTAATACTAATCCAGAGGACATTGATTTATTAATATGTGCTACTGTTACTCCAGATATGTTTTTTCCTTCAACAGCTAATATTATCTCAGATAATATTGGAGCAAAAAATGCATATAGTTTTGATATTTCAGCTGCATGTTCTGGATTTTTATATTCTCTTGTTACTGGATCTCAATTTATAGAATCGGGAACTCATAAAAAGGTAGTTGTAGTTGGGGCTGATAAAATGTCTTCAATTGTTGATTTTGAAGATAGAAATAATTGTGTATTGTTTGGAGATGGTGGAGGTGCAGTTTTACTTGAACCATCTTTAGATGAAAACGGCATTATTGATCATATATTAAAAAGTGATGGCTCAGGAGCTTCCTATCTTTGTATCAAGGGCGGAGGAAGTAAATATCCTTCATCTTTAGAAACTATCAAGAATAAGGATCACTTTATTTATCAAGAGGGTAAAAGAGTATTTAAATTTGCTGTAACAAACATGGCAAATGTTTCAGAAGAAATTATGGTTAAAAATAATCTTGAATCAAATGATATAGCCTATCTTGTACCCCACCAAGCAAATAAAAGAATAATTGATGCTACAGCAAAAAAAATGGGAATAGGTAATGATAAGGTTTTAATGAATATTGAAAAATATGGTAATACAACCGCTGGAACTATACCATTATGTTTATGGGATTTTGAAAAAAAACTTAAAAAAGGAGATAATTTAATTTTATCTGCTTTTGGTGGTGGATTTACTTGGGGTTCTGTATACTTAAAATGGTCTTATAATTCTTAACACTATGGCAAATACATCCGATATAAAAAATGGTACATGTATAGAATTAAATGGAAACCTTTATTTTGTTGTTGAATTTCAACATGTAAAACCTGGAAAAGGACCTGCATTTGTCAGGACAAAGCTTAAAAATGTTAAAACAGGAAAAATTCTAGATAATACCTTTCCATCAGGTCATAAAATTACAACAGCAAGAGTTGAAAAAAGAAGCCATCAATTTTTATACAAAAATTCAGATGAATACTTTTTTATGGATAATACTTCTTTTGAACAAATAACTTTGAATAAAAATCAAATTGATTTTCCTGAATTTCTAATTGAAGGAAAAAATGTTGAAATATCAATTTATACTGAAAAAAATGAAATTATAAATTGTGAATTACCTTCTCATATAGAAACAAAAATAATTTCATCAGAACCAGGCATAAAAGGAGATACCGCTACTAATGCTACAAAAACTGCTATAATAGAAAATAATATTGAAATCCAAGTACCTCTTTTTATAAATGAAAACGATAGAATAAAAATTGATATTAAACAGAAAAAATATATTGAAAGAGTAAAATAATTTTATTGTAAATTTACATTTAATGAAAAATAAAGAAATTGAAGATTTAATTAATTTTATAAAAAAGTCTGATCTCGATGATGTCAGTATCGAAACTGAAAACTACAAAATAAGAGTTAAAAAAAATAAATTAAAGAGCATCCCTAAATCTAAAAAAGTAATTGAAGAAAAAATTGTAGCTACTAATGATATTCCAAAATCTGAACAAGCCTTAGATAAAGTTAAAGAGAGTGATGAGTTAAACAATCATTTAGTTATAAAGTCTCCAATGATTGGCACTTTTTATAGAGCTTCTAATCCAAAAAGCGATCCATTTATTAAAGAAGGTGATCTTATTTCAGAAGGACAAACTCTTTGTGTGATTGAAGCAATGAAATTATTTAATGAAATTGAATCTGAAGTATCAGGAAAAGTGATAAAAATTCTTATAGATGATGCCTCTCCTGTTGAGTATGATCAAGATTTATTTGTTATAGATCCTAAATAGTCTCATAAGATTAAAATGATAAATAAAATATTAATTGCAAATAGAGGCGAAATAGCCCTCAGAATAATTAGAAGCTGCAAAGAAATGGGAATAAATACTGTAGCTGTATATTCAACAATTGATAAAGAAAGTTTACATGTTAAGTTTGCAGATGAGGCTGTATGCATTGGCCCACCAAATTCTAAAGATTCTTATCTAAATATTCCAAAAATAATTGCTGCAGCAGAAATAACAAATTCTGAAGCTATACATCCAGGTTATGGTTTTTTAGCAGAAAATTCTGAGTTTTCTAAAATCTGTTCTGAAAGTAAAATAAAGTTTATAGGACCAACTCATCATATGATAGAAAGAATGGGAGATAAAATAACTGCAAAAAAAACAATGGAAAAAGCAGGAATTCCTACTGTTCCTGGTTCAAAAGATTTAGTTAAGTCAATAGCTGAAGGTAAAAAATTGGGGGAAAGAATTGGTTATCCAGTTATTCTAAAAGCTACAGC
>JBELBJ010000045.1:0-8978 GCA_042095375.1 Marinoscillum sp. | reverse complement strand
TATCATCAAACCTCATTCCAATAGCGATGATTAAATCTGCTTCATTTGTCTTTACGTTTGGGCCATAATTTCCATGCATTCCTAAATATCCGACATAGTTTTTGTGATCACAGCTTACTGCAGATAATCCAAGTAATGTAGATGCTAATGGAATTCCTGTTATTTCTGAAAACTTAATTAACTCATTTTCAGCTTTAGAGAGTAGAACTCCTTGACCAACAAGAATTAGAGGTTTTTTAGCTTGATTAATAATTTTAGCTGCATCATTTATTTCCTCTGATTTCAAAACTGGATACGGATGATAACTTCTTATTTTTTCACATTTTTTATATCTAAATTTCATTTTTGAAAATTGAGCATCTTTTGTAATATCTATTAATACAGGTCCAGGTCTACCTGACCTAGCTATATAAAATGCTCTAGAAAGGATTTCAGCAATTTCTGATGAATTTGTAACTTGATAATTCCATTTTGTAACTGGCATTGATATTCCTATTACATCAGATTCCTGAAAGGCATCTGTTCCTAATAAATTTGAAGGAACTTGACCTGTGACACAAACAATGGGTGTAGAATCAATTAAAGCATCATTTAATCCGGTAATTAAATTTGTTGCACCAGGTCCAGATGTAGCAAAACAAACACCTGTTTTTCCTGATACTCTTGCATAACCTTGTGCTGCATGAATAGCACCTTGTTCATGTCTAGTTAATATATGATTTATTTTATCAAGGTAACTATATAGCGCATCATAAATTGGCATAATTGCTCCTCCAGGATATCCAAAAATTGTATTGATATTTTCTTCTAATAGACTTTTAATAACCGCTTCTGATCCTGAAATATTCATAAACTAAATTTTTTAATCTGTCACACACCCTTCAGATGCTGAAGATACTGACTTTATATATTTTTTTAAAACTCCAGTATAATTAATTTTATTAGGAATTTTCCAACTTTTAAATCTTTTATTAATTTCTTTTTCATCTAAATCAACATGAATTTTATTATTTATTGAATCAATTTTTATTTTATCTCCATTTTTTAAAATAGCTATTAATCCTCCTTCATAAGCCTCTGGTGATATATGTCCAACAACAAATCCATGAGATCCACCAGAAAACCTTCCGTCAGTAATTAAGGCAACATCATTTCCAAGACCAGAACCAATTAAAGCAGAAGTTGGTTTTAACATTTCAGGCATCCCAGGTGCTCCTTTAGGTCCAGAGTATCTTATAACAATAATATCTCCTTTTTTAACCTCATTTTTAATTCCATTAATTGCTTCGAATTCATTATCATAAACTCTAGCTTTTCCAGTAAAGATTTCTCCTTCTTTACCAGTAATCTTAGCAACAGCACCATCTTTGGCAAGGTTTCCATATAATATCTGAATATGCCCACAAGTTTTTATAGGATCTTTAAAGCTTTTAAGAATTTTATTGCTTTTTGGAAAAGGAACATTTTCTAAATTTTCTCTTATAGTTTTTCCAGTTACTGTAATACAATCACCATGCAAATAACCTTCATTTAACATTATTTTCATTATCCCGGGTGTGCCTCCAATTTTATATAAATCTTCCATCAAATAATCACCACTTGGTTTGAGGTTTGCAATAAATGGTGTTATATCACTAATCTTTTGAAAATCATTTAAACTAATATTGACACCAACAGATTTAGCAATAGCAATTATATGTAAAACAGCATTTGTAGATCCTCCAAGTACCATTGTGATTGAAATTGCATTTAAAAATGCGTTTTTTGTCATTATGTCTTTTGGTTTTATATTTTTAATCAACAAATTTTTTATTGCATTACCTATATCTTTTAGTTCTTTACTTTTATTTTTATTATCTGCTGGATTAGAAGAACTAAATGGTAAACTCATACCCATTGCTTCAATTGCACAAGACATTGTATTTGCAGTATACATTCCTCCACATGCACCTGCACCTGGAATACTATTTTTAATTATTGCTTTATACTCTTTCTCATCAATTTTATTGTTTAATTTTTCCCCATATGCCTCAAAAGCTGAGACAATATTAAGTTTCTTCCCTTTCCAATTACCTGATTTTATAGTACCTCCATAAACTAAAATAGATGGCCTATTAATTCTCCCAATTGCAATCATTGCTCCTGGCATATTTTTATCACACCCAACAACTGTCACAAGAGCATCATAATATTGAGCTTTTACAACAGTTTCAATAGAATCGGCAATTATTTCTCTAGAAATTAAAGAATATCTCATTCCTGGCGTTCCATTTGTAATTCCATCACTAACTCCAATTGTATTAAAAATCAAACCGACCAAATCAGATTTTAAAACGCTTTTTTTTATTTGATGAGCTAAAATATTCAGATGCATATTACAAGGATTTCCTTCAAAACCAGTACTAGCAATACCAACTTGAGCTTTTTCCATATCTTTTTCATTCAACCCAATTCCATATAACATTGCTTGAGCTGCAGGGAGTGAATCATCTTGTGTGATAATTTTGCTGAATTTATTTGTTTCCATAAAAAAAACCATTCCTATAGAATGGCCAATAAAATAATTTAGTTACTTTGACTAAGTAAAAATTCATTTTATTTTCTTTTAAAACAAATTTATGAGGTCAAATATTTTGAATTAATTTTACACTTTTTATGTTAAAAACTAGAATATATTAACTATATCATTATGATGTTGGAAAATTATTTAAGAGCAAGATTGAAAATGAAATTGCCTGGAATAATTGAACAGAATAAAATGTCACCTATTCCTTTAAAAGATGGATATTTAAAATCTATTAAAACGGATCATAAAATTGGAAGTATTTTAATAATTTTTTTTAGAAAAAATAATAATTTTTTTTTCCCTTTGATTAAGAGGTCAAATAAATTAAAAAATCATTCAAGTCAAATTTCTTTTCCCGGAGGAAGATTTGAAGAGGAAGATATTAATTTGACAAATACAGCAATTAGAGAATCTAATGAAGAAATTGGATTAAAAATAAAAAAAAATAAAATTTTAGGTAAGCTAACTCAAATTTACATACCAGCAAGTAACTATAAAGTATCTCCATATATCGCTTTTTATGATAAAACTCCAAAATTTAAATTAAACTCTTTTGAAGTAGATAAATTGATAGAGGTTAGTCTTAATCAAATTCTTGATGAATCAAGTATTTTAAAAAAAAAAATGAAATTATCATCAGGAATTTTAGTTGATTGTCCCTATTATTTTTTAAATGGTTATATCGTCTGGGGAGCTACAGCTATGATATTGTCAGAACTTTGTGCTATATTGAAAGAAAAATTTTAATATGAATAACTCATCCATTATTATTGAGAATGATGCTGCTCTATTTGGTATTTTGTTAATTATTCTTGGATTAATATTTTATACCTCTAATTTAAAGTCTTCATTTTGGAAAAAATTTTATACTTTTTTTCCTGTAATTTTGATGTGTTATTTTATTCCTTCATTATTAAATACTACTGGTGTAGTTTCTCCTGAAAAATCAAATTTATATTTTGTTGCTTCCAGATACCTGCTTCCAACATCATTAGTTTTACTTACATTAAGTGTTGATTTAAAAGAAATAGGTAAACTTGGCTCAAAAGCATTAATTATGTTCTTTACTGGGACTATAGGTATAATTATTGGAGGTCCAATTGCAATTTTATTAGTAATAAATTTTTTTCCTTCATTAGTAGCTATAAGTCCAGAAGAACTGGCTAGAGGTATGAGTACTATTGCAGGAAGTTGGATAGGAGGGGGTGCTAATCAAACAGCCATGAAAGAGGTTTTTAATGTAGATGGAGACTTATTTTCAAAAATGGTAACAGTAGATGTTTTAGTCGGTAATGCTTTGCTTGCTGTTCTTTTGATAGGTGCAGCTAGAGCTGTTTCAATCGATAAATTTTTAAATGCAAATAGTGATTCAGTAGAGAAAGTAAAAAAGAAAATAGAAAAGTATAATTTGAGTATTGCAAGAATTCCCAATTTAACTGAATTAATTTATATCCTTTCAATAGGTTTTGGTGTAACAGGAATTTGTCATCTTATTGCAGATAGTATAGCACCTTTCATATTAACCAATTTTGCTAATCTGCAGAAATATAGTCTAACCTCTAGCTTCTTTTGGCTAATTGTAATGTCAACTACTTTTGGTGTTATTCTTTCTTTTTCAAAACTAAGAAATTTAGAAGGTGCTGGTGCTTCTAAAATTGGAAGTATTTTCATTTATATTTTAGTAGCTACTATTGGGTTACAAATGAATTTATTTACCATTTTTGATAACCCCGGGCTTTTTATAATCGGATTAATATGGATTAGTATTCATATTCTTTTATTGATTATCGTTGCTATTTTGATAAAAGCACCTTTCTTTTTTGTTGCAGTAGGAAGTCAGGCTAATGTTGGGGGAGCTGCATCTGCGCCTGTAGTTGCTTCAGCTTTTCATCCTTCTTTAGCTGCAGTTGGTGTTTTGTTAGCAGTATTGGGCTATGCAGTAGGAACTTACGGAGCCTGGCTTTGTGGAATATTAATGCAATCCATTATTTAATTTACATTTTTTTTTGGTAGAAGTTTTCCTCTTAGAAAATCATTATATTGATTGCAGGTTAAAAATCCTTTTTCATCAGAAAAAGGGCAGGTTTTATAAATTTTTCCAATATTAGTTTCTGTAATCATTACACTACTACCTTTACATATTGGACATAATTTAAATTTATTTGGACATTCAATATATCTGTAAGAAAATAGCTCAATTATAACATTTTTAGTATCTTCTTTTTTTGAAATAATATTTTTTGTATTTGCTAATTCTAGGTATTTTATTGCCTCTTCTGAAAAAACTCCAAGCATTCCTTTTAATTCTATATATTTATTTAACCAATTAATAGATTGTTTAAATTTATTAAGATGAAAAGAGTTTTTGCCAAATAAGAATGTTAATTCAGATGGAATAGTATCTATAGTATTAATAATTTCTTTTAAAATTGAATCAGCTTCTGAATAATTTTCATCAATAATTAATTGTTGCGATCTTTTTAACAAAAAATCATTGGATTGTGCAAAACTTATATTTTGTACAATCAAAAATATTATAAATACTAAGGTTTTTTTCAAATTAAGTGTAAAAAATAATTTTTAGATACATTTCAAATCTATACCTTTTCTCTTAAAAACTTGAATTTCAAATCTTTGCTTTATAAATGACGATAACTTATAATGAAGATTTTGGAATTTATTTGTTTGGTAATTAAGTGCAGTTAATTTTAAAATTATTTTTATGAATGAAGAGTTTTTTAGAAAATATTTTATCTCTTTTTTGAAATAAGATATCCATTTTTCTTCATAAAATTCAGAATGACTTCTCCCATCCCAAATGAAACTTAATTGATTGTTGTCATATTTATATCTATAAATCGCTGCTATTTTGTTATAAAAAAAATAAAATTCTTTTTCATTCCTAACTTTATAATTTTCCATAGATTCTATTGCATTATCAATTATTCCTAGAGAATTATTTTTTATTTGATATTCTTTAATTGTATTTATAATGAAGTTTTTGAGCAATTTATTTCTCAATTTATACTGAGTTTTTTTGAGAATAATGTTTTTATCTGATTTGAATAGCTTATTTTTCATTTTTTAAATTTAATAATAATTTATCCTAATTTAATTCTAAGGATAGATATTTATTGAGAAATTTATTTAGATTTGTATTATACAACTAAACTTAAATTATCTGAAATATGAAAAAATTATTTTCACTATTTATAACATCTGCACTCATGTTATTTACTACTGTGTTATATGCACAAGTAGTTGTGAGTGGTATAGTAGTTGATTCTAACAACGAGCAGGCTTTAATTGGAGCTAATGTTGTTGTTAAGGGTACAACTATTGGTGCATCTACAGGGTTAGATGGATCTTTTCAGTTTAATGTTTCTAAAGCTGAGTTATCATCAAATCCTATATTAGAAGTAACTTATCTTGGATATATTGATTTGGAAATCCCTATTACTAATGATTTAATTGAGAGTGAAAAAATTGATGTTGAAGCTTTATTAGAATCTTCAGATATTGCTCTTTCTGAGATAGAAGTTACATCATCATATGGTATTGATAGAAAGACTCCAACAACTATATCAAATGTTTCTACGGAATATATTAATGATTATGCTGGAACTCAAGAATTGCCTGAATTAATGAAAATGACTCCTGGTGTTTATGCTACAAAAGAAGGTGGGGGTGTAGGTGATGGAAGAGTATATATTAGGGGGTTTGCTCAAGAAAATATTGCAGTTTTAATAAATGGAATACCTGTAAATGATATGGAAAATGGTAGAGTATACTGGTCAAATTGGTCAGGACTTGGTGATGTTACTGCTGCTATGCAGGTTCAAAGAGGGCTAGGGGCTTCAAAATTAGCAATTAACTCAATTGGTGGAACTATTAATATAATTACAAAATCAACAGATGCTAAAAGAGGCGGATCTTACTTACAACAATATTCAAATTATGGTCAATTTAAGGAAACATTTGCTTATAATACTGGTAGATTGAATAGAGATTGGGCTGTATCTGTTTTGTATTCAAGAACAGATGGTGACGGTTATGTTGATGGAACTTATGTTCACGCCAATACTTATTTTCTTTCTGTTGCAAAGGAATTTAGTTCAAAGCATTCGATGGTATTTACAGCAGTTGGATCTCCTCAAAAACACGGACAAAGAGATCAATATTTAACTCCTGAAGATAATTGGAGATATGGAGTTAAACATAACAAGGACTGGGGATATTATACTAAAGATGGAGAAAGACAAGTCTGGAATATGAGAAATAATTATTATCATAAACCTCATATTGCACTTAATGATTATTTGACTTTATCAGATAAAACCACTTTAAACACATCTATTTATGCTTCTTATGGTAAAGGAGGTGGATCAGGACCTCTTGGAAGTTATGATGGTATATATTTTGAGGGTGCAAACAAAAGAGATATAGATGGCCTTATTCCATGGGATAAGATTGCTGCTGGAAATGCAGGGGTTTCATCTAAAACAATCCTTAGAAATTCAGTTAATAATCATAGTTGGTATGGTATCTTAGCTAATCTGAATCATAATATTGACCAAAATTGGGCATTAAGCTTTGGTTTAGATGCTAGAACTTATAAAGGCGAGCATTTTAGAGAGGTAAGAGATTTAATGGGTGGAAACGATTGGGTAGAAAGTTTTAAGTATGCGGTAGATGGTGATGCAGGGAGAAGTCAAACTAGAAATGTTGACCCAAATTCAACTGCATTATGGTTTGTAAAAACTCCTGATGCTAATAGAATTGCATATGATAATGATGGTACAAATACTTATGCTGGATTATTTGGTCAAATAGAATATAATGATGATAAAATATCTGCTTTTTTATCATCAACAGTTTCAAGCACTACATATAAGAGAATTGATAGATATAATTATGTTGGTGTTTCAAATGGAGGTACTGCAATTGAATCAGAAGGTGTTAATATAATTGGTTATACTGCAAAGGGTGGTATAAATTATAATATGTCTCCAAAGAGTAATGTATACTTAAACTTAGGAACATTCTCTAGACCACCATTTTTTAATTTTGTTTTCACAAATTATCAAAATGTAGTTGTTGATCCACTTAAAAATGAAAAAGCAAATTCTATGGAAATTGGTTATGCTTTTATTTCTCGAAATGTAAAGCTAAAAGCAAATTACTATGTTACTGAGTGGATTGATAAATCACTACTTTCTGGCAGAATTCCAGCTCCAGGCGGAGGTCAAACTAGAGCTGCTGTTAGTGGTCAAAATGCTCTTCATAAAGGTTTGGAATTAGAGTTTCAAGCTAAAGCTGGAAGAGACTTAACTTTGGGAGCAATGGTAACGATTGGTGATTATAAATGGAAAAATAATGTTACAGCTGAATTGAGATCTGATTTAGATCAGTCAATTACAACAGTTGATGTTTATGCTGATGGATTATATGTTGGAAATCATCCAATGAATCAGTTTGGTGCATTGATGAAGTGGCAAATTAGTGATGTATTTGATTTTGGAGCACAATGGTTATTTAATGATAAATTGTATGCTGATTATGATGTATTTGATAGAGATGATCCATCTGTAGCAGGTGAACAAGTTTATAGAATGAATTCAAATGGTATAACTGATGCTAGGTTAGGTGCTTCTTTCAAATTATTTGGTTTAGATTCTTATTTACAAGTTCAAGTTTATAATTTGTTTAATAACTTTCATTGGGCTAGAGGAACTGATACATCAGCTGAAAATGGTTGGATTGTTGGTGGTATGAATTATGGTACTGATGGTGTTGGTCAAACTCCATTTACTAGAGATGGAAGGGCTCTAAAAGAAGGGTTTCCAGGATGGGGTAGAACTGCCAATATAAGTTATAAACTCTGGTTTTAAAACCTAAATATTTTAAAAAAAAAAGCTAATAAATATTTATTAGCTTTTTTTTTTAAAAATCAATCTATCTAATTTAAAATTATAATTGATTAATTTTGCTTGATGAGGCATTTCCATATATTGGTTTTTATAGTTTCTGTTTTTTTATCTTGTAAAAGTATAGATCCCGATTCTCAAATTGTTGATCCTTTAGATATTCAAGCTGTTCTTCTGGATGGAACATGGAAACTTAAAGATTTATCTTCAGCTGTTAAAGATGGGAATGTTGAAGAATCTTTTTCTGGTCTTGAATTCATTATTTATGGTTCAACTAAGATTGGAGGAAATTATTCTACAGTGAATAGTACAGATAAAGATGTGTGGCCTCAATCAGGTACATGGAAATTTTATAATGATGATCCAAATAAAATAATTAGAAATGATAGTGTTTTAATCAATATTTCTGTCTCAGATACAACACTTTCATCTAGTTTTATAATTATAGGTGGACTTAAAGAAGGTAATTGGGAATTTAGCTTCGT
>JBELBJ010000044.1:0-9302 GCA_042095375.1 Marinoscillum sp. | reverse complement strand
CGACCTCCGGGTTATGAATCCGACGCTCTAACCACCTGAGCTACCTCGCTAAAAGCCAACAAATTTAGCTATATTATTGTTTAAAAAGAAAATCTTTTTATTCTTGAATTTTGTGATTTTTTTTGTACATTGAGAATACTATAAATATTATATAATGGCAAAACAAAAGTTTGTTGGTGAATTTGAAATTAATGCCTCTAAAGCAATGTTATTTCCTTATTTAAGTACTGCTTCTGGATTATCTCAGTGGTTTGCAGATGATGTTAATATAGATAGTTTCAATAAAACTTTAATCTTTATTTTAGATGGTGAGGAAAGAGTTGCAAAAATAGATTCATTAAAAAATAATCAATATGTAAAATTTACATTCGTGCATGAAGATGAGAATGCGGATGATAAAGATTTTATGGAGTTTAGATTAGAAATTAACGAATTAACTCAATCTGTATTTATAAAGGTTACAGAATATACAGAAACAGATGATTTAGATGAGTCACATCAAATATGGGAAAATTTATTATCAAACCTCAAAGAAATAATTGGAGCTTAATTTTAATAGTCTAATTTTATTATTATGAGAAAATTAGATAAACTTATTTTAAAGTCTTTTTTTGCTCCCTTTATTTTAACTTTTTTCTTAGTAGTATTCATTCTCTTGTTACAATTTATGTTAAAATATTTTGATGATATTTTAGGTAAAGATTTAGGTTTTGGAGTTTTTATTGAATTTATGTTTTATTTTTCAATTAGGATAACACCTGAAGCATTTCCTTTAGCATTACTTTTATCATCACTAATGACTTTTGGGAATTTAGGAGAACAGAATGAATTAACAGCTATAAAAAGTTCAGGTATATCTCTTATTAGGACTCTAATTCCATTATTTTTTGTTTCAATTATAATTTCTTTTTTTGCCTTTTATTCAAATAATTATATTATTCCAAAGGCTAATTTAAAGGCATTAAGTCTTTTGTATGATATCAAAAGAAAGAAACCCTCTATGGATTTAAAAGAAGGCCAATTCTATGATGGTATTCCTGGTTATAGTATAAAAATTGATCAAAAAATAAATGATAAAATATTAAAAAATATTATAATATATGATCATATATCTTTTCCTGGAAACAATAGAGTGATTTTAGCTGATTCATGTCTTATGTATCCTTTTTCGGATGATAGATATTTAGCATTCGAATTATTTAATGGTGCCTCATATACTGAAATCCCAAGATCTAATAATTTTATATCTAGAAGGGTGAATCAATTTCATAGAACCAAATTTAAAAAAATGAAAATGGTTTTTGATATGTCATCCTTTAATTTAAATAGAACAAAAGAAGAATTGTTTTCTGGTGACTATAGAATGAAAAATATAAGCCAATTGAATAGAACAATTGATTCATTGAAATATTTAAAAGACAAACAAAAATATATACTTCTTAAGAATTCAACCCCATTTTATAAATTTCATATGAAAAACAAATTTATTTTATCGGATAGAATTAAATTAGTGAGAGGTGAACTTAGGGAAGAAGATTTAATTTTGGATTATTATTCCAATGATTCAATACAGAATATAAATAATTTTTATTTTAATACTGATAGTACTTTTTTAGATATTGATTCTAGCTTAATTTTTTCAAAATCTTTAGATAATGCAAGAAGTCTAAAAACTAATTTGAGTATTAATTCTGTTAAAATAAAATCTCAAAATTTTGAAATAAATAAAAATTCAATTGAATTATATAGGAAATACGCTCAAGCCTTTGCATGTTTTACTATGTTTTTAATTGGAGCTCCTCTTGGATCATTAATTAAAAAAGGAGGATTGGGAGTTCCTGTAATAATTTCAATATTTTTTTATTTGATTTATTATTTTCTAAATATTTTAAGTTTAAAATGGGCAAGAGAAGGGATTTTATTACCAGAATATGCAGCCTGGGTATCAAACATTATTCTTTTTCCTGTTGGTTTTTTCTTTTTATATAAATCAAGTAAAGACTCTAAATTAATTGATTTTGATTTTTATATAACATATTGTAAAAATTTTTTTAAAAAATTTAAGAGCATATAATTAATTCATAAAAATTTTGATAAATATAATTATTAACTAATTTTGCGAGAATTAATTATAAAACAAACACTTTGGCTAAGCATGTATTTAACAAAAAAAAATAAAGAAGATTTGTTTAAAAATCATGGTCGGTTAAAGGTAAAAAATGATACAGGATCTGCTGAGTCACAAATTGCTTTATTTACTCACCGAATTAATCATTTAACTAACCATTTGAGAACAAATAAAAATGATCACTCATCTCGATTGGGTTTAATTAAGTTGGTTGGTAAAAGAAGGAAATTGTTAAATTATCTTTCCTCTAAACATATTGAGAGATACAGATCAATTATATCTGAATTGAAGATTAGAAAATAATATTTTTATTCTTCTGAATTAGCATCCTTTTTATTAATAATATATAAATATGAAAAATAATATAAAATCAGTTTCTACCAAATTATCTGATGGTAGAGAAATTAAAATTGAAACAGGAAAGCTTGCAAAACAAGCTGACGGTTCTGTAGTACTTTCTATGGGAAAAACTATGATTTTAGCAACAGTTGTAGCTAAAGAAGAAGCAAAAGAAAATATGAATTTTTTGCCTCTTTCAGTAGATTATCAAGAAAAATTTGCTTCTGCTGGAAAAATTCCTGGAGGGTTTTTAAAAAGAGAAGGTAGACTTTCAGATCATGAAGTTCTTATATGTAGGTTAGTCGATAGAGTATTAAGACCTTTATTTCCGAGTGATTATCATGCTGATACTCAAGTTATGTTATCACTAATAAGTGCTGATGCTGATGCATTACCAGATTCATTAGCTGCTTTTGCTGCTTCTGCTGCTCTAACAGTATCTGATATTCCTTTTAATGGACCTATTGCTGAAGTTAGAGTTGTTAAGTGTGATAATGATTACATTATAAATCCCACTCCTGAACAAATTGATATGTCTTCACTTAATTTAATGGTGGGAGCTACAACTGAAAACATATGTATGGTTGAAGGTGAATCAAGTGAAGTTTCTGAAAATGAAATTATTGAAGCTTTGAAAGTTGCTCATGAAGCAATTAAGAAAATGTGTGATTTGCAGTTAAAACTTTCAAAGTTGGTTGGGGTTAGTGATAAAAGAGAATATTCTCATGAGGATACGGACGAAGGTTTATTAAAAGATATTACTTCTAAAACTTTTGACAAAATATACAAAATTGCTTGTAAGGGTATAGCTGATAAGAAAAAAAGAGCTGAAGAGTTTTCTAAAATAAGAGAAAAATATTTAGAAGAAATTGAAATAGGAGATGATTTTAATGAATTTCTTTTTAATGTTTATTTTCATGATGTCGAAAAAAATGCTATTAGAAAGGCTGTATTAGATAAAAAAATACGTTTAGATGGAAGAAAGTTAAATGAGATTAGACCAATATGGTCTGAAATTGATTACTTACCAAATGCTCATGGATCATCAATATTCACAAGAGGAGAAACACAATCATTAACTTCTGTTACTTTAGGAACGAAGCTAGATGAACAGATGATAGATGGGGCTATGAATTCTGGTTTTAATAAATTTATTTTACATTATAATTTTCCAGGATTTTCTACTGGAGAAGTAAGACCAAATAGAGGTGCTGGAAGAAGAGAAATTGGGCATGGTAATTTAGCATTAAGAGCTTTAAAAAACATGTTACCTTCTGATGAAGATAATCCTTATACTATAAGAATTGTTTCTGATATTTTAGAATCTAATGGATCTTCTTCTATGGCAACTGTTTGTGCTGGAAGTTTAGCTTTAATGGATGCGGGAATTAAAATAAAAAAACCAGTTTCTGGTATTGCAATGGGAATGATTTCAGATTCAAAATCTGGTAATTATGCTATTTTATCAGATATATTAGGTGATGAAGATCATCTTGGAGATATGGATTTCAAAGTTACTGGCACCAAGGATGGGATAACTGCTTGTCAAATGGATATTAAAATTGATGGTTTATCTTATGACGTATTAGCTGAGGCTCTTAATCAAGCAAAAGAAGGTAGACTTCATATTTTAAATGAAATGACAAAAACAATTAAAGAGTCTAAAAAAGATTTTAAACCTCATACACCAAGATCTTTCAAAATGTCTATAGCAAAAGATATGATTGGAGCTGTAATTGGTCCTGGAGGTAAAATCATTCAACAAATTCAAAAAGATTCTGGAGCAACAGTTTTAGTTGAAGAGGTTGATGATGCTGGAGTTGTAAATATTTTTGCCGCTAATCAAGAAAATATGGATGCTGCTATTGAAAAGGTTAAAGCTATTGTTGCATTACCAGAAGTTGGTGAAGAATATGTTGGAAAAGTTAAAAACATTATGCCTTTTGGTGCTTTTGTTGAATTTATGCCTGGAAAAGATGGTCTATTACATATTTCTGAAATTACATGGGAAAGATTAGAAAGTATGGAAGGTGTTCTTGAAGAAGGAGAAGAAATAAAAGTTAAACTAACAGAAATTGATAAAAAAACCGGAAAATTTAGACTTTCTAGAAAAGTTTTGATTCCAAAGCCTGAAAAATAATTAATATTACATTTAAATATTATGAAAAGTGATATTATAGATTTGTTAATTATTGGTTCAGGGCCTGCAGGTTATACAGCTGCTATTTATGCTTCTAGAGCTGGTTTAAATCCGATTCTTTATCAAGGAAAAGAACCTGGAGGTCAATTAACTATAACATCTGATGTAGAAAATTATCCTGGTTATCCCAATGGTATTCAAGGGCCTGAAATGATGATAGATTTTCAAAATCAGGCTGAAAGATTTGGAACTATAATAAGAGGAGGTTTTATTAAATCTGTGAATTTATCCAAATATCCATTTGAAATTATTGATGATAATGATAAAGTTTTAATTGTAAATTCAGTAATTATTTCTACTGGTGCATCAGCAAAATGGCTTGGATTAGAATCTGAAAAGAAATTTAATGGTAATGGTGTTTCTGCATGTGCTGTTTGTGATGGTTTTTTCTTTAAAGATCAAATAGTTGCTGTTGTTGGAGGTGGAGATACTGCAGCTGAAGAATCTCTTTATTTATCAAAAATAACAAAAAAAGTTTTTCTTATTGTTAGAAGAAATGAATTGAGAGCTTCAAAAATTATGCAAAAAAGAGTTTTTGATAATAAAAACATTGAGATAATATGGAATAGTGAGGTTAAGGATGTTTTAGGTAACGACAAAGTTGAGTCTATTGAAATTTTAAATAATCTGAAGAGTACCAAATCTAAATTAAATATTTCAGGATTATTTATTGCAATAGGTCATAAACCTAATACTGATATATTTAAAGATTATCTTGATTTAGATGAAAATGGTTACATTTTAACTAAGCCTGGTACAACTCAAACTAATATAAAAGGTATTTTTGCAACTGGTGATGCTCAGGATAAGATATATAGACAAGCAGTAACTGCTGCTGGTACAGGATGTATGGGAGCATTAGAAGCTGAAAAATTTTTATCTGAGAATAATTTATCATGAAATTAGATATTTTAGTTATTATGGCTCATCCAGATGACGCTGAGTTATCTTGTTCGGGAACAATTATTTCCTCTATAAAAATGGGTTTGAAAGTTGGAATGATTGATTTAACCAAAGGTGAATTAGGTACTAGAGGTAATGAAAAAATAAGAATTAAAGAAGCGAATAATTCAGCTAAATTAATGCAAGTTCAATTTAGAGAAAACCTTAATTTTAAAGATAGTTTATTCAAAATATCAAATAAAAATAAATTAAAAATTATTCAAAAAATTAGACAGTATAAACCTGATATAGTCATTACAAATTCAATAAATGATAGACACCCTGATCATGAGAAAGCTTCAAATCTTGTTTATGAATCATGTTTTGTATCTGGATTACGAAGGTATGAAACAAAATTTAACACATTGCATCAGAAATGTTGGAGACCAGAAATTATATTATTTTCAATTCAAGATAAATATATTGAACCAGATTTTATAGTTGATATTTCTAAACATTTTAAACAAAAAATGAAAGTAATACATTGTTTTAAGAGTCAATTTTATGATTTAAAATCAAAAGAGCCAGAATCTTATATATCATCTAAACATTTTATGAATTTTATTGAATCTAGGTCAATTGAATTTGGACACTCAATTGGTGTTGATTATGGGGAAGGTTTTAAAAGTAGTAAAAAAATTAGAATAAAAAATTTATTTAATATCTTAGGGAGATAATCTAAATTTTTTCCAATTTTTATTTATCAATTTGTAACATATCCTATCATGTAATCTTGATTTTTTTCCTTGCCAAAATTCTATTTTATTAGGTATAACAATATATCCACCCCAATAAGTTGGTTTTGGTATTGTGTCCATTTTTTCAAATTTTTTAATAATTTTTTTATATTGATTTTCTAAAACTATTTTATTTTTTAATTTTTTACTTTGATCTGAAACCCATGCTGAAATTTGAGAATCTCTAGGTCTTTTATTAAAGTAATTTATAGATGATACTTCGCTTATTTTTTTTGTAACACCCTCAATTATTATTTGTCTTTCTATATCCTTCCATAAAAAATTTAATGATACATTTTTATTATTTTTTATTTCTTTTCCTTTATTACTATTATAATTTGTAAAAAAAATAAATCCTTTATTGTCTACTTCTTTTAATAATACTGTCCTTGAGGTAGGCTTATTATCTTTTTTGATTGTAGATAAAATCATAGCATTAGGTTCCTTTGTTTTGAATTTAACAGCTTCTTGAAACCATAAATTAAATTGATTAATAGGATTTTTTTTAAAGTTTTTTATTTTTAAATTTTTACCAGAATAATCGATTCTCATTGAATGTAAATTTTCTATCATTTTGTTATTTTTTATATAAATTTATTTCTTTTTTATATGAATATAAATTTCTTTAATTTTAATTCTGGAATTAATTTACAAAAAGGTTATTTGTTAGTAGCTCAGCCTTTGTTAATTGATTCATATTTTAGTAGGTCAGTTATTTTAATATGTGATCATAATAAAAACGGAACAGTAGGTTTACAAATTAATAAAATTTCAAATCAAAATTTAAAAACTTTTACCACAAAGATTTTACTAAATGAAAAAGTATTTTTAGGAGGCCCTGTTGATAAAGATATTTTCTTTTTACATAAAAAAAATATTACAAGTAATAAAAGTATTAAAATTAATAGTGATTTATTTTTTAGTAGAAACATTAATTATTTGAATAATTTGATAGAAAATAAAGAAATCAAAAAAGATCAGTTTAAATTATTTTTTGGGTATTCAGGTTGGGATAAAGGTCAATTGCAAGAAGAAGTAAATGAAAATTCATGGATTGTTATTCCTAAATTTGATTTAAATATTATTTTTTCTAATGATTTTAAAAATATTTGGAAAGATGTTTTACAAAAAAGTAGTAAAACACATAAGATGTTTTCTAATTATCCAATTGACCCAAGATTAAATTAATTTTGTATTTTTGCTAAACTTATGAAAAATAAAAACACTAATATTTTAGAAAAAAAATTAAAATCAGATATTGATTCTAAAAAATCAGATATTGATTCTAAAAAATCAGATATTGATTCTAAAAATATTAATGCTAAAAATGAATCTAATTCTAATAATGTAACTACCCCAATCTTGTCAATTTCCGAAAAGTTAAAAATAAAGAGAGGTGTAATTAAAACTTTAAGAAATCTATTAAATAGTAATGATAATGATTCATCTATCCATAATTCAGTTAAGAAGCTTCAAGAAGAATGGAAGAGTGTTGGTTTTATTGATTCTAAAAAGGAAAAATCCTTATGGAGCAGTTATAATGCTCTTTTAGATATTTTTTATAATAATAGAAGTATTTATTTTGAGTTGAAAGACTTAGACTCAAAGAAAAATTTAGAGATTAAGAATGATCTTTGTAACCAAGCTGAAAAATTGTTAAAATCAAGTAATTTAAAAGACACAATCTCAAAATTAAATCAGATTCACACTAAGTTTAAAGAAACTGGACCTGTTCCAGTAAGGGATAAAGAAAAGATTTGGAATAGATTAAAAAAAGCCTCTGATGAAATTTATAAAAATAAAAAAGAATTTTTTGTTGATATTAAAAAAACACTTGAAAATAATTTAGAAAAAAAGAAAGAAATATTAAAAAAAATCACTCCATTTAATAATATAAAAATTAATAATATAAGTGAATGGAAAGTTAAAACTTCTGAAGTATTAAGTTTGAAAGATGAATGGGAAAAAATTGGTGGTGTTCCAAAAAAGGATTCGAAAATTATTAACAAAGAATTTTGGTTGATTTTCAAAACCTTTTTTAATCAAAAATCTAATTATTTTAAGGAAATTGAGTCCTCCTACAATAATAATTTGGAATTAAAACTTAAATTGATTGAAAAAGTTGAAATCTTAAAAGAAAGTAATAATTGGAAAGATACAACAAATGAAATTCAACTAATTCAAAAGAATTGGAAAGAAATTGGTAAAGTTCCAATTAAAATGAAAGATAAAATTTATAAGAAATTTAAAACTTCTTGTGATTATTTTTTTGAGAGAAAGAGATTTGAAGATAAAGATTTAATTAATGAGTATAATTCAAATTATGAATTAAAATCTGATGTTTGCATTAAAATATTAGAATTATCAAAGGATGATAACTTTTCTTCTAAGGATTTATTAAAACTTCAAAATCAGTTTAATAAGATTGGTTCCGTAGCTAAAGATAAAATTAAAGAAATCAATGATAATTTTGATAAATCAATTAAATCTGTTGATAAATCAATTAAATCAATGTCTAAAGATGATTTATCTTCTTTTAATTTTAATATGGAGTTGAAAGATATTTTAAAAAATCCACCATATGTGGATAAACTTCGTAAGAAAGAAAAAGTTTTAAAAAATCAAATAAATAAAATTGAAAGTGAAGTTAAGAATTTGAAAGTTAATGTGGACTTTTTAAAGATTTCTGAAAATGCCAATAATCTAAAAAAAGATTATGATAAACAAATTTTAGATGCTTCGAATAAAGTTGATGTTTTAAAAAACCATTTAAATTTGTTAAAAATAAATATGAAATGAGTTTTTTTGATATTAAAAATGTTTTAATAGCAAAAAATAATATTCATAATAAGTTAAATCATACTCCAATAATAAAGTCTTTTTTTTTTTCTAAATTATTAAATTTTAATTTATATCTAAAGCTTGAATCTTTTCAAAAGACTGGTTCATTTAAAGT
>JBELBJ010000043.1:7592-9391 GCA_042095375.1 Marinoscillum sp. | reverse complement strand
CTTAAAAACCATGGATATATTATTATGGCTGAAAGATTAGGAAAAAAAGTAGATGGTTTCGATTTCGGAAATTCCCCTACAAAAATCAATTCTAAAGAGTTTAATGGAAAAAAAGTAGCTCTTGCTACAAGTAATGGGACTAAAGCTATTCTCAAAACTAAAAGTTCTAAGATATCTCTAATTGGTTCATTTCTTAATTTAAGTAGTATAATTGATTATATAAATAAAGAAAATAGCGATGTGTTATTATTATGTTCAGGGTGGAAGGGATCTGTAAATCTTGAAGATACTCTTTGTGCAGGCGGTATTATTTCAGAATTAAAAAATTTTCAAATTAATTCAGATTCAGGCTTAATGGCAAAAAAACTGTATGAATCATCAAAAGATAATATTCTGGAAACTATGATGAAATCATCACATGCAAAAAGATTATCAAGTTATAATAATATAATTGATATCAAATTTTGTTCAGAAAAAAATACACAACCAATAATCCCTTATTTAAAAGAAGAAAAATTGATTTTACTTTAGTTTTTTATTTTGCAAATGTCTATTTGAATCTCTTGTATTCTTTTTTTCTAAATTTTTTTCAAAGGCTTTTGTTAAATCCACACCTGTTTGATTAGATATACAAATTATAACCCAAAAAATATCAGCAATTTCATCTGCTATATCAAGGTTTTCTTCACCATTTTTAAAAGATTGTTCCCCATATCTTCTTGACATTATTCTAGCAAGTTCCCCAACCTCTTCCATTAGAATTGTTGTGTTTGTTAATTCATTAAAATATCTAACACCTTTATCTTTAATCCAATTATCTACAATTTTTTGAGCAGTCTCTATTTTCATATATGAAATTTATTTAATTTGAAATATAATCTTAAAAATATTAAATCTAAATGAAAAAAATTAAGCTATTATACATTTACCCCAATTGAATAGTTTACTCCTTGTTTTTTGAGTCAATTATAATAGTAGTTGGCCCATCGTTGATTAGACTAACTTTCATATCACCGCCAAACTCTCCTGTCTGAATTTCCTTATCCAAAGACTCCTCAAGAACTTTGATAAACTTCACGTACATAACATTAGCAAAATCAGGCTTTGCTGCTTTTATGAAAGAAGGTCGATTTCCTTTCTTTGTTGATCCGTGGAGAGTAAACTGACTGATAAGAAGAATATCTCCATCTACATCCTGGACACTTCTATTCATCTTTCCTTCATCATCATTAAATATTCTGAGATTAATAATTTTTTTTTTCATCCACTCAAGATCGATGTCATTATCCTCATCAACAAAACTTACAAGAATCATGAGACCCTCCTTAATTTCACCAATTATCTCTCCTGAAACTTTAACATTTGACTTACTTACCCTTTGAACTACTAATCTCATTTTATAATTAATTTATCCATCATCTTATTAACTGACATATTTGATAAATTCTCCATATCTAAGAAGGAATTCAATATATCATCTGATTGATTACTAGGGTAATAGCTTTTTATTGCATCTTTAAATTTATTGATAAGAAGAGGTATTCCCTCATCTCTCCTATTCCTGTGTCCTACTGGATACTCAACTCTTATTTTTTCTGACTTAGATCCATCATCAAAAAATAAAGTAATACTGTTAGCAATTGACCTTTTACTTGGGTCCAAGTAGTCCTTAGAAAATTTTGGGTTTTCACTGATTATCATCTTTTTTCTTAAAGCATCAATCATATGATTACTTGCAATTTTATCTTGGTAATGTCTAGCTTCAACTTTCCCATATATCAATGCTATAGCAATCATGT
>JBELBJ010000043.1:0-7492 GCA_042095375.1 Marinoscillum sp. | reverse complement strand
TCTTGGTAATGTCTAGCTTCAACTTTCCCATATATCAATGCTATAGCAATCATGTACTGGAGGCAATGATCTCTATCAGCATAATTATGTAGTGGTCCAGTCTTAGATATAATTCTTACTGCAGGTTCTTGAGTTTCCACCTCTATCTTTGAAATCTTATCAAGCTTATTTCCATACTTTTCATGTAAAAATATTCCAGCCTCTACAGCTGTCTGTGCATGAAATTCAGCAGGAAATGAAATTTTAAATAAAATATTTTCCATTACATACGATCCATACTCTTGACTTCTTTTAATCGATTTACTTCTAAAACTTACATCACTAAATCCCCAAGACTTAGCTGAGAGTGCACCTTTGTATCCACTTTCCCCCCTAGTGGTAAGCCATGCAAGATAAACTGCCCTCGATGTTGCATCTCCTGCAGCCCACGACTTTCTACTTCCAGTATTTGGTGCATGCCTATAAGTTCTAAGGCTACTTCCATCTACCCAAGCTTGGGAAACAGTATTACATATATCTTCATAATTACCACCAAGTAGATATGAGGAGAGAGCGCTTGAAGCTACCCTTACAAGTAAGACATGATCAAGCCCTACTTTATTAAAACTATTATCAAGAGCTAAGACACCCTGAATCTCATGAGCTTTAATTGTATATTTCAATAAATCAGATACCTGAATAGGATCTTTACCCTCTTTAATTCTCTTTAAACTTAAAAAGTCAGTAAGCGGAAGAATTGCTCCAAGGTTATCTGAAGGGTGGCCCCACTCCTGTGCTAACCATGTGTCATTAAAATCTAACCACCTTATTATACAGCCTGTATTCCATGAAGCCCTTATTGGATCTAATATATAGTTTGTTCCAAAAACTCTTGCTCCATTCTCAATATTGGATCCACCAAAAACTGGTCCTAATAAGTTTTTACAAGACTCATTTTTTAAAGCTAAGATTCCACATGCGATACTGTCTAAAAGAACATGATATGCAGTTTCCCTAGATAGATCAGAAAATTTTGAAAAGTTTACAGTATAATTAGCTATCTCCTTAATCTCATTATCATAATCGGAAATATAATTTTCTGTAACTTCATTTTTCATATCAATCTCTTTCATTTATTGGGACAAAATCGAGAGGATCGCTACCAATATATTTTGCTCCAGGTCTTATTAATTTATTATCTGATCTTTGTTCTATTATATGAGCTGCCCACCCTGATACTCTTGAACATACAAAAATTGGAGTAAAAAGTTTTGTTGGAATTTTCATGAAATTATAAGCAGAAGCATGAAAAAAGTCAGCATTAGCAAAAAGACCCTTCTCTTCTTTCATTATACTTTCAATTCTACAAGATATATCATAAAGTTTTTGATTGCTCTTACCAACTGATAGTTTTTTTGACCAACTCTTGATAATATCATTTCTAGGATCTAGCTTCTTGTATACTGCATGACCAAAACCCATTATAAGTTCCTTATTATCAAGCATCTGATAAATTGAATTAGCAGCTTGCTCCACATCATCAAATTGTGAAATAAGATCCATTGCTTTTTCATTTGCGCCACCATGCAAAGGCCCTCTAAGTGTACCAATTGCACCAGTAATGCATGAATAGAAATCTGATAATGTTGCTGCACATACTCTTGCTGAAAAAGTTGAAGCATTAAACTCATGTTCAGCGTATAAAATAAGAGATACATTCATTACTTTTTCTTCAGTTTCAGAAGGGTTTTTCCCATATAAAGTAGAAAGAAAATGTCCCGCAATAGATTCAGAATCATTTTCTATTGAAATTTTTTTTCCTGAATGAGAAAAATGATACCAATAATTAAGAGCTGATGGAAAAATACCGAGTAGTCTTTCTGCACAATTTATTTGATTATCAAATGATTTTTCTGGCTCTATATTTCCTAAAAAAGAACAAGTAGTACGTAAAACATCCATAGGATTGGTTTCCTTAGGTATTTTTTGAAGGACAGATATTAAAGATTCAGGAATAGTTCTCTTTGAAAAAATATTTTTTGTAAAACCTTTTAATTCTGAACTATTAGGAAGCTTACCATTCAAAAGCAAAAAGCAAACTTCTTCAAAAACACAATTTTGGCTTAAATCAATTACATTATACCCTCTATATAATAAATCATTTTCGGTTTCACCAACAGTACAAATTGAAGTTTCTCCAGCTTCAATTCCTCTTAGTCCTTTACTCATTTTTATTATTTAATAAATTATCCATTTCTTTTTCATATTTATAATATGATAAATGATTATATAACTCATCTCTAGTCTGCATATCATTTAAAATATTTTTTTGAGATTCTGCATTTAATAATTCTTTATAAATCTTTTCAGCAGCTTTACTCATTGCTCTAAAAGCTGATAATGGATATAATATCATTGAAACACCATTTTTATGTAAATCCATTTTTGAAAAGAGAGGTGTTTTACCAAATTCTGTAATGTTTGCTAAGATTGGAACTGATGATGCATCTGCAATTTTTTTATATTGAACCAGTGAAGTTATAGCTTCTGGAAATATCATATCAGCACCAATTTCAATATATGATTGAATCCTCTCAATCAATTTATCTTCATTTTCAACTGATAAAGCATCTGATCTAGCCATTACTACAAAAGAATGATCACTTCTAGCATCTAAAGCTGCTTTAATTCTATCTTTCATTTTGTCAATCGAAACTAACTTTTTGTTTGGCCTGTGCCCACATCTTTTTAAATCAACTTGATCTTCTATATGTATAGCAGCAACATTTTCTTTTTCTAATGATTTAATTGCATTTTGTATAGATTTTGTTGAACCAAACCCAGTATCAATATCAACAAGTAATGGCAAATCACAAGATGAAGTAATTCTTCTAGCATCTTCAATAACATCACCTAATTTAGTAAAACCAAGGTCTGGTAACCCGAAAGAAGAAGCAGCAACTCCACTACCTGAAAGATAAATGGATTTCACTCCATTATTTTTAGCTAATACTGAGGAATAAGCATTTACTGTACCAAAGATAGATAAAGGTTCATCTTTATCTGAAACGAGATCCCTAAATAACTGACCTTTCATTTAAAATAGGTTAATAGTTGATTTTCCAAACATAAAATTTTTTTTGAAAAGATCCCCTACGACTTCAAACTTTTCTCCCATTCTAAAAATTTTTGAATATCATCATCAACCGATTTATATATCCAAGCAATAAGAGCTACATCATCAATAATACCAGAAATTGGAATGAAATCAGGAATAAGATCAACAGGATATATAAAATATAAAATACCAGCAACAATAAGAGCTATAGACTTCCATGGAACATATGTATACTTACCACTAGAATAAGACTCAATAATTCTTACAAAAAGAGAAATATGTTCACTAAACTCTTGAATTGATTTTTTATCTTTTGATAAATCATTTAATTTAATTAGGACTTTTTCTAAGAGAGCCTCAAGCTTTTTTTTGTCTTTTAAGATATCTTTTGCTTTAATTAAATAGTTCTTTAAAAATTCTGAATTTTTCATTTTATCTTTTATTTATAAGACTTACACTTGAACTTTTAATTTTTCCATCTATTTTAGGATTTATTTTGTATATCTTAACTTTCGAAGAATATACTAAATCGAAGTTAGAAAGTATCTCTTTATTGATAAATTCTGCAGCAGTTTCAATTAGTTTCATTTTTTTATTCATTACATTTTTTATCAAATTGTAAACCTTTTCATAGTCAACTGTCATATTTAAATCATCATTTATTTTATTATATTTGATTTTTAAATCAAGGTTTACTAAAAAAAAATTACCATCAATCTGTTCTTGTTTGTGATAACCTATTTTAGAATAAAACTCTAAACCATTAAGACTAATTTTAATAAACTTACTTTTCATCTATAGTATCAAAAAAGGATTTTTGACTTCCTATATCATTTCGACTTCCATTATTCTCATTTCCTTCATTAACTAGTTCTTTATCATCTTGTTCATCTTCCAATTCCTCATCAACTACCTCTTCTTTACTCTCTTCATTTTCTTTATTAATTACCTCATCATCATTTTCTTCCTCTTCTTGTTCATCTTCCAATTCCTCATCAACTACCTCTTCTTCTATACTCTCTTTATCTTCTTCATTAATTACATCATCATCATGTTCTTCCTCTTCTTGTTCATCTTCCAATTCCTCATCAACTACCTCTTCCTCTTCTTTATTAATTAACTCTTCTTCTTGTTCTTCCTCTTCTTCATTAATTACCTCTTTATTATCTAGTTCTAGATTCATTTCTAATGTTTCAATTTGAGAATCATTGGAAACATTATCAAAAGTTGTTTCATCCATATTAAAATTAGAATCATTAGAAAGATCATCTATCTGACTCTCTACGTCACCTATTACTTTTTTAAAATCAGAAATTAAATTATTTTTAAGATGCTTTAATTTATTAAATTTATCCTTCAAAGAATTAAGTTCTTCATTTCCTTTAGAAAGTATATTTTCAGATTTTTTATGAGCATTAGATATTATTTCATCTCCAGTCTCTTCTGCTCTTTTAAGAGTTTTGATAACTGTTTTTTCAGATTTTCTTAACTCTTGGATTTCATTTTTTGAATTCATTAATTCTTCCTCTAATCCATTTAATTTAGTGGTTAAGTTTTGCCATTCAACAGATAAAAGATTCAAGTATGATCGTACATCATTAGCATCTAAACCCATTAAACTTTTTTTGAATTGTTTAGATTTTATTTCAAATGGTGAGATATTTTTCATATAATTATTTTGATTTTTTTTAAATTAAACAAATTTTTATAAGAAATATTAAAATTATTAAATAATTATAATGCCATTAATAAATATATCAAAAATTACAACTAATAAAGCTTTTGGAATTTGGAAAATAAATGAATCTTTAAATGAGATAAATCATTTAAACAAAAATGAAAATTTAAATATTGATAATAGAATTATTGAAAAAAAATTTAAAGAAAAAGTTGCTGCTAGAATGGTTGTTAAAAAAATATGTGAAAATTTAAAATTAAATTATTATGGTATAAAAAAAAATAAAGCTGGAAAACCATTTTTAATAAAAAATAATGCAAAAATCTCAATTTCTCATTCATATCCTTTTGCAGTTGCTTTAATAAATACAAAAAATTTATGTGGAATTGATATTGAAAAAATCAGAGAGAAAGTATTGAAGATTAACCCAAAATTTTTAGATGAAGATGAAAGAAAATTAGTTGGAATTTCAAGAAAGAAAAATACAATTTTTTGGTGCTGCAAAGAAGCTTTATATAAAACATCAAATAAACAAAATATTAGTTTTAGAGATGATATAAACTTAAAAGAAAAAAAGAAAAATATAATTGGAAAAATTAAGGGAGAAAAATTTAAACTATCAATCAAGGAGATTGAAAATTTTATTATAGCATATACAAACTAATTTTTCTTCTTTTGTAAATTTTTCTTAATTTTTTTAGCACTTTTTCCAAGTGGAGCAAAGAAATGTTTAGGGTTTTCATTTATATGATTCAATAGTTTATCTAAGTCATATGCAGTTTTATTTAAATTATCATATAGAGAATCTTCTTTCAAGAGTTTGGATAATGTACCTTCCCCACTTTCAATATCATCAAAAACATTGTTCATTGAAGACAAGAGTTTATCAATTTGATTAAATGTTTTTTCAAATTGAATTTTATCTAAATCATCAAAAGTATTTTGAATACTAGAAAGTAAAGGATCAATTTTTTGAATTTTTGTATTTAAATTATCAGTAAGATTCTCAAGGTTATTTATTGTTGAATTTATATTAGATTCATTATTATTAATTAAAGAATTAGTTGAATTTAAAACATTATTAAAATTATTTAAAGTTTTAGAAATTAAATCACCGCTTCCTTGTAAACTCAATAACAAATCATTTAATCTACTAATTGTTACACTTAAATTATCAGTTATGGGGCCAGCACTTTCAATAAGCTCTGTTAACCCTCTATCTACCTCCGCTCTAATTGTATCACCTTCTTTTAAAGGTTTTTCAATATTACCTATTGATAATATAATTGCTTTACTTCCTAAAACATCATTACTACTAAGTGTTGCCAATGATGTATCTCCAATAACTAAATCATTATTTATATCAAGTGTAACTAATATTTGATTATTATATTCTTGAAGTATGTCAATATTACTTACCCTTCCTATAGAATATCCATTTACAATCACAGGGTTTGAGACAATAAGACCATCAACATTTTCATAAATAACATAATATGTTTTTGTAGATGAAAAAAAATCATACCCCTTTAAAAAGTTTGAACCAAGATATAAAGTAAACAATCCTAAAACCCCTAACAATCCTACTTTAAATT
The DNA here is from genome assembly GCA_042095375.1 of Marinoscillum sp. GTDB lineage: Bacteria > Bacteroidota > Bacteroidia > Cytophagales > MED-G16. The sequence continues at coordinate 1,122 of JBELBJ010000043.1, read as the reverse complement.
CATTACTCATATTTACAAATTTAATTAATTGATTCAACATAATTTTTATAATCTCTTATTGCTCTAAAAATAGCAGAAGCAATGTAAACTTGATGAGTATTGTTATTTAATTTTTTTTCTTCTTCTCTATTAGAAATAAAACCAGTTTCTATGAGAACACTTGGCATTGTAGTCATCCATAAAACGAGAAAAGGAGCTTGCTTTACTCCCCTATCATGCAATCCAACACGATTTGAAAATTGTTCTTGAACTAAACCAGCTAAAAGTGCGCTATTTTCAATTTTTGATTTTTGTGTTAAGTTAAGCAACATTATTGATTCTGTAGAATTAGGATCATAGTCTTTATAAACTTCCTCATAATTTTCTTCAAGCTCAATTACAGAATTTTCTCTTTTTGCAACATTAAAATTTGCATTTGATTTACTTAAACCCATGATAAACGTTGAAGTACCTCTGACTGAGGGTTTAGTAAAAGAATCGCAATGAATAGAAATAAATAAATCAGCATTTTTAGAATTAGCAATTTGAGCTCTTTTATTTAAAGTAGGATATGAATCATCTTTTCTAGTGTAAATAACTTTGACATCAGGGAGATTTTCATTAATTATTCTACCTAAATGTAATGAAATCTTTAATGCAATATTTTTTTCATATGATATTTTTCCAACCGCACCTGGATCCTTTCCTCCATGGCCGGCATCAATCACTATAACATCAAACCTATATTTAGAAGAACCATTTAGATAATTAAACGTTAAAAAAATAAGTAAAATTACATTAACTAAAATAATATTTTTTTTCATTTCTAACTCATCAAATAAAATAAATGAAGATAAATTTGTATAAATGTCTCAATTTTTTATAAAAACTGGAAATTATAAATATATTTTGAATCAAATATTAATTATATTATTAATTTTTATCCCATTTTTTGAACTTTTTTGTCAAAATAGTATTGATTTAATCAAAAATGATACATCAGTTATCATTATTGATTCATTAACCAATAAAATTGATTCTATAAAACAAAAAAGCGATATTGAAACAACTGTAAATTATAAATCAAAAGATTCTATTTTTTTTGATCTCAAGAATCAAAAAATGACACTTTATGGTAATGCT
>JBELBJ010000042.1:0-10270 GCA_042095375.1 Marinoscillum sp. | reverse complement strand
TGTAATTACTTTAGGAACAGGTCTTGGAAGTGGAATTGTATCAAATGGGAAACTTATTCAAGGATTTGATGGCTTTGCAGGCGAACTTGGTCATTTTTCTATTAATAATGATGGTAGATTAACAGGATTAGGAATTAAAGGTGGATTAGAATCATATGCTTCTGCAACTGGACTAAAGAGAACAATAATGTATATGTTAGCAAAATATACCGATAATAGTATTTTTAGAGAAGTCCCCTTTAATAATTTACATGGTGAGGATATTACAAAAGCTGCTGAAAATAATGATCCCATAGCTATAAAAGCATACGAGTATACTGGAAGAATACTTGGTAAATCATTAGCAAACTTTGTAAGTTTCTCACAACCCGAAGCTATTATTTTAACTGGTGGACTAGCTAATTCAGGTAAATGGATTTTAAAACCAACAATTTTTCATTTTGAAAAAAATCTATTACCATTTTATAAAAAAAAGGTCAAAATTTTAGAATCAGGACTTGAAGAAAAAGATGCAGCAATTTTAGGTGCAGCAGCATTAGCGTGGAAATAATAAAAAATAAAGATGAAAAAATATTGGATTATCTTAATTTTGTTTTTTGTATATAGCCAGTCCTTTTCTCAAAAAATCAAAATAATTGATGATTCCAACAACCCAATTCCATTTGTTTCAATTTTTGATAATTTAAAAAAAAAAGGAATTATTACTGACAAAAATGGAGAAGCAAATTTAGAAATATTCAATGGTAATGAAATTATTGTAATTCAACATCCATCTTATGAAAAAACGAATCTTAAATTAAAAGAAATTATAGAAAATAATTATATAATTAAGTTAAATGAAAAAATATTTAAAATAGATGAAATTGTTATTTCAGCAAATAAATGGGAACAAAGTAAAAGTGATATATCTAGTCAAATTTTAGATTTATCAGAAAATGATATAAAATATTTAAATCCAGGGACCTCTGCTGAATTACTAGAAAAAACAGGTCAAATATTTGTACAAAAAAGTCAATTAGGTGGTGGAAGTCCAATGATAAGAGGGTTTTCAGCAAATAGAATATTAATTGTTCTTGATGGTATAAGATTGAATAATGCTATATATAGAAGTGGCAACTTGCACAATATAATTTCAATTGACCCTAATGTTTTAGAAGGAGCAGAAGTTTTATTTGGTCCAGCGTCTGTTATTTATGGAAGTGATGCCATAGGTGGTGTAATGGATTTTCATACAAAAAATATAAAGTTTTCAACTGAAAAAAATTTGATTTTTAATGGTAATAGTTTGATCAAATATTATAGTGCATCAAACTCAAAACATTTCAATTTAAATTTGACATTTGCAAATAAAAATTTTTCTTCATTTTCAAGCATTTCTTTAAAAAATTTTGATGATCTAAAAACTGGGAATAAGAGAACAAAAGAATATCCTGACTATGGTAAGCGTTTAGAATTTGTTGAAGTTGGTAATTCTGATTTAATTGTAACAAATAAAAATTATAATATCCAAAAATATAGCGGATATTCCCAGATAAATTTAATTCAGAAATTTAAATTTAAATTATTAAAAAACCACTTAATTTCATACAATATATATTACTCAAACTCATCAAATATACCTAGGTACGATAGGCTAATACAGTATAGTGATTTTTTTTCTCCAAGATATAGTGAATGGTATTATGGTCCACAAAAATTTTTAATGAATAAACTTAAATTAACATTTTTCAATGTAAACAAACTTTATGATGCATTAGCAATAAATATTTCAAACCAAATAATAAATGAAAGTAGGATTGATAGAAAATATCAAAGTAATTTATTAAGATCAAGAACTGAAAAGTTAAATATTTATACTGTTAATCTAGATTTTGATAAAAAATTTGATGATAAAAATGAAATATATTATGGATTTGAATTATTATTTAATAAAATTAATTCAAGTGCATTTATAAAAAATTTGAATGACAATTCTTTAACTGGTTCATCAACAAGATATCCAGATGGTGGATCACAATATAATTCTTTTGCTTCATACATTTCTTATAAGAAAAATGTAAGTAAAAAAATTAAATTAAATGCTGGAACTAGATTCTCTTCTATTTTTTTAAATTCAAAATTTAGTAATAAAGAATTTTATAGTTTTCCTTATACAAGTATAAAATCAACATTTAAAGCAATAAATGGAAATATTGGTTTTATATTTTTACCAAATAATAATCATCAATTTAATTACCTAATTTCTACAGGATTTAGAGCACCCAATTTAGATGATATAGGTAAAGTTTTTGATTCAGAACCTGGAAATATTATTGTTCCAAACATAAACTTAAAACCAGAATATTCAATTAACAATGAAATAAACTTTAGAAAAATAATTAATAGTAAACATAAAATAGAAGCATCAATATATTATTCAAAATTAAATAATGCAATGGTCAGAGGAAACTATCAATTTAATGGAAAAGATTCAATTGTATATGATGGAGAAATGAGTCGAGTCCAAGCAATTTTAAATACAGGAAAAGCATATGTATGGGGATATAATGTTTCAATGAATATTAGTTTAAATAAATACATAAACTTAACTTCTACATTAAATTATAATGATGGTAAAGATTTGATTAATAATGAACCATTAAGACATATTTCTCCTATTTTTGGTAAAAGCTCAATTTCATTTAATAAAAATAAATTTAGAATTAGTTATTTTATAAATTATAATGGAAAAAAAGAATTAAATAGCCTTTCCCCTAGTGAATTGAATAAACTTTATTTATATACTTCCAGTGGAAGTTTAAGATGGCTAACACACAATTTAAATACTAATATAAATTTTAATTCATTATTAAATATTACCGTTTCAATTGAAAATATTTTAAATCTTCATTACAGAACTTATTCTTCAGGAATAAGCGCTCCAGGTAGAAGTTTAAATATTAGTTGTAATTTTATATTTTAAATTGAAAAAAAAACTTAGACATATCGCATTAGCAGGGAATATTGGTGTAGGAAAAACATCATTAGCTAAAATTTTATCAAAAAATTACAACTGGAAATTAGAACTAGAATCAGTAAAAAAAAACCCATATTTATCAGATTTCTATGAAGATATGGAAAAATGGTCTTTTCATTTACAAATTTATTTTTTGAATAATAGATTTGAACAAAATCAAAAAATTTTAAAGAGTAAAAAACCTGTTATTCAAGACAGAACGATATATGAAGATGAAGTTATATTTACAAAAAATCTTTATGAATCTGGTTTTTTAAAAAAAAGAGAATATAATAACTATCTAAAATTATTTAATTCTATCATTAGATATGTTAAACCTCCAAATTTAATAATTTATTTAAGAAATAATAATATTGGGAAATTAGTTAATAACATTGAAAAAAGAGATAGAGTTTTTGAAAAATCAATTCAAATACAATACTTAAAAAATTTACACTTATCTTATGAAAAATGGATTAGAAATTATACTCTAAATAAAATTTTAATTATAGATGTTACAGAATTAGATTTTATAAAAAACAGAGAAGATTTAGAGTTTGTTGTTGATAAAATTAATATTGAAATTAATGGTCTTTTTTAAATTAAATTTCTCAATTACAGTTATAGGTTTTTTTTTCCAAGGAAAAGTTGATCTTCTAGAAAAATCTAAAATTATAAATATTAAAAAAATTATATAAATAATTGATAAAATAATAAATATTTTTTTTTTATTTGACATATGATAAATATTGAAGGAAAATTAATAGAAAAATTTGAAACTGTCCAGATAACTGAGACATTTAAAAAAAGAGAATTTGTATTAGAATATATTGAAAATCCTGAATACCCAGAGTTTATTAAAATTGAACTCATTCAAGATAAATGTGATTTGATAGATAAAATTAATATTGGAGAACAAATAAAGGTTTATTTAAATATCAAAGGACGAAAATGGACAAACAAAGAAGGGAAGATTAATTATTTTAATTCTTTACAAGCATGGAAAATAGAATTTGAAAATGAAAATTATAATCAAGAATTAGATCATAATGTTAATAATTCTGAAGAAGAAGAAAACCTTAATGAAAAATTACCGTTTTAAAATTATGAAATCTTATATACATTATTTATTTGCATTCATATTAATTTTATTTTCTTGTGGTTCAAATCAAAAACCATCTCCTCCTGTATTAATACAAAGTAAAGTAGGTAATTCTGAAATAGTCATTAAATATAACTCTCCAAGAGTTAGAGATAGGATAGTTTGGGGTGAATTAGTTCCATATGATAAAATTTGGAGAACAGGTGCTAATGAAGCTACTATATTCAGTGTTAATAAAGATATATTATTAAACAATAATAATTTACCAAAAGGAGAATATTCGTTATTTACTATACCCAGAAAGGATAACTGGACAGTAATTTTCAATAGTGTTTCAAAACAATGGGGGTCATACGATTATGAATCTGAACAAGATGCTTTAAGGTTTGATGTAAAACCGTCAAAGTCAGAAAATTTCATCGAAAATATGACTTTTTCAATTGTTGATGATAATATTATTTTTAATTGGGAAAATTTAACCTTTAATATAAAAGTAAAGGAATTATAAATCTTATCTTATTGAATTAATATAATTTTTAATTGATTTTCTTAAATTATTTTTATTTAATGATTTAATAAAATCTGATCCGATTATTGCCCCATTTGAATATTTACAAGCTGATTTGAAAGTTTTATGATTAAAAATTCCAAATCCTATAATGGTTGGATTATACAAATTTAGCTTTTTGATTTTTTTAAAGTACTCTATTTGACTTGAATTAAAATCTTTATTATTACCAGTTATTGATGAAGATGATACAACATAAATAAAACCCTTCGAATTCATATCTATTTGATTTATTCTTTTAAGAGATGTGTTAGGACTTATCAAAGAAATAAAAGATAAATTATATTTGTTAAAAGAAGATTGAAATTCAGTTCTGTAATCCTCCAATGGTAAATCTGGTAAGATGACCCCATCAATATCACATTTTACTAATTTTTGAATAAATTTCTTATAACCAAATTGATAAACGGGGTTTATATAACCCATTAAAACAATTGGTATATCGGTAATATTTCTTATATCTGATAATTGATCAAATAAAACATTTAGATTCATTCCATTATTAATAGCAACATTTGAAGAATTTTGTATAATAGGTCCATCAGCTATAGGATCTGAAAATGGCATACCTATCTCTATTAAATCAACATTAGTTTCATCTAAAGTTTTAAGAATTTCTATAGTATCATTTAAAGAGGGAAATCCAGCTGTAAAATAAATACTTAAAATATTATTTTTTTTTTCTTTAAAAAGATTTTTGATCCTATTCATTTTAATATTTTCCCCATTTTATATATGTTTCTAGATCCTTATCTCCCCTACCTGACAAATTAACAACAACAATTTTACCTTTAATATTAAGTTTATCAAAAATAGAAAATGCATGAGCAGTTTCTATTGCAGGAATAATTCCTTCTAATCTACTAAGTTCAATTCCTGCATTCATAGCTTCATCATCCTCAACACTTAAATATTTACATCTTTTTGAATTAAAAAGGTGAGCATGCAATGGTCCAATTCCAGGATAATCTAATCCAGCAGAAATAGAATATGGCTCAGTTACTTGCCCATTCTTATCTTGCATTAATAATGTTTTACTACCATGAAGAACCCCTTTTTTACCAAGTTTAGTAGTTGCTGCAGACTTATTAGTAGAAACTCCTAAACCTGCCGCTTCAACTCCAATTAGATTAACTTTAGAGTTTTCAAGATAATGGTAGAAAATTCCAGCAGCATTACTTCCTCCTCCTACACACGCAATAATAAAATCAGGATAATTTCTATTCTCAACCTTTTTTAATTGATAGATTAACTCTTTAGATATTACTGATTGAAACCTTGCAACCATATCAGGGTATGGATGAGGGCCGACAACTGAACCAATAATATAATGAGTATCATCAGGATTATTTATCCAATGTCTCATAGCTTCATTAGTAGCATCTTTTAAAGTTTTACTTCCGGAAACAGCTGGTCTAACATCTGCACCTAAAATTCTCATTCTTTCAACATTTGGCTTTTGTCTTTTGATATCAACTTCACCCATATATATAACACAATCCATCCCCATCAATGCACAAACTGTTGCGGTAGCTACGCCATGCTGGCCTGCTCCTGTTTCAGCAATTATTTTTTTTTTCTTTAATTCTTTTGCTAAAAGAATTTGACCAATTGTATTATTAATTTTATGAGCACCAGTATGACACAGATCTTCTCTTTTTAAGTAAATTTTAGCTCCATATTTTTCAGATAATCTATTAGCATAATATAATGGGGTTGGTCTTCCAACATATTTATTTAGATAATAATTAAACTCTTTTTCAAAAGAATCTTTATTAACAATATTTAGATAATTTTTTCTAAGCTCATCTATATTAGAAAATAACATTTCTGGGATATAAGAACCTCCAAAATCTCCATAAAAACCATTATTATCAACGTTATATTTCATAAATCTAAATTAAAAAATTGATCAATTAAACTAATATCTTTTATACCTGGAGAATCTTCAAAATTACTATTTAAATCAAGTCCATATAGAAATTTTTTATTATTAATATTATTAATATTATTAATATTATTAAGTGATAAACCTCCACTTAAAAAAAATGGTTTATTAATTTTAATGTTATTTAGTAAATTCCAATCAAAACTTTTTCCTGAACCTCCATATTTTCTACTCTTATAATCAAAAAGAAATAAATCAGATAATGAATTAATTAAATTCTTATCTATTATTCCATCATCTTTATTTAATAGATAAGACTTAATGATTTTAATTCCTTTTTTCTTTAATTTCATACAATAGTCAAAATTTTCATCTCCGTGAAGCTGAATATATGAAAAATTATATTTTTCTAAAATTCTAATTACAGTATCAATATCTTCATTAACAAAGACAGCAACCTTATTCTTAATATTTTTAATGAAAAAATGATCAGGATTATTTAATATATATCTTGGTGATTTTTTATAGAAAATAAATCCAAAATAATCAATAGGATATTTAGATAAATCAAAATAATTTTTTTCTTCAGTTATACCACAAACTTTTACTTTATAATCTTTAATCATATTTTACTAATAAAATTTTCACAAGCTGAAACAGGATCTTTCTCTTTCATAAAACTTTCACCAATTAAAAAGCCATCATAACCATATTTTTTTAATATTTTTATTTCATTATGGCTTGATATACCGCTTTCTGAAATTTTCATGAAAGAATTAGGGATTAGGGTTGCTAAATTAACTGAGATATTAATGTCTGTTTTAAATTTTTTTAGGTTTCTATTATTAACCCCAATTACATCAATAGTATCACATAAATTAGATAATTCATCTTTTGAATGAACTTCTAAAATAACTTCTAAATTGATAGATTTAGCAAAGTTTGATAAATATTTTATCTTCTTTTTTGATAAACATGATGCAATCAATAATATGACATCGGCACCTAATGATTTTGATTCGATTATCTGATATTCATCAATAATAAAATCTTTTCTTAAAATTGGAATATTTATTTGATTTCTAACTGAAACTAAATCAAGGTTTTCACCACCAAAAAATAAATTATCTGTCAAAATAGAAATTGCACTAGAATTTGCAAGCTCATAACCTTTGGTTACTTGTAATACTTCCGCATTAAGATTAATATCTGATATTGATGGTGATTTTCTTTTAAATTCAGAAATTATACCAGATTTTTCTTTTAATGAATGCTTTAGTGAAAAGGTTTTTTTTGAAAAAAAGATTGATTTTTCTAAATTTTTTACAGAATTATTTTGTTTTAAATAATCAACCTCTTTTACCTTATTATTAATTATTTTTTTTAAAGTACTCATTAATTTTCTATAAATAGTTTTAAACAATCATATGCCTTACCTGATTCTAAAGATTCCCTTGCTAATTCTACTCCTTCATTTATTGAAGAAAGTTTATTTGCGCAATAGATTGCTAATCCTGAATTCGCTAAAACAGAATCAATTTGTTCTTTTGTACCCTTATTTTTTAAAACATTTAAAAAAATTTTTAAAGATTCATCAATATTTTTTCCTCCATTCAATCTTGATGGTTCAAGATTCTCAAAATTTAAATCTTTTGGCTCTAACATAATATCATGTTGATTTGAAAATAATTTAAATGGACTAGTTAAAGAAATCTCATCATATCCATCTATACTATGAACTATACAATAATTTTTATCAGATTTACTATAAATATGTGAATACAATCTAAAAATATTGGAATTAAAAACTCCAACTAATTGATTTTTAGGTTGTATTGGATTAACCATAGGTCCCAACATATTAAAAAATGTTTTAACTCCTAATTCACCTCTTATTGGAGAAATATTTTTTAATGATGGATGAAATAATGGTGCATGCAGAAAACAAATATTTGATTTTTTAAGACTATATCTCAATGTATCAACATCATTTGAGAATTTATGACCTAAATGTGATATAATATTTGAAGAACCACATGAAGAAGATACTCCATAATTCCCATGTTTAGCTACTTTTATACCTGCACCAGCTACAACAAATGAAGATACAGTTGAAATGTTAAATGTATCTTTTCCATCACCTCCTGTTCCACATAAATCAATCAATTCACTACCATCAATCTTAATATTTATAGATAATTCAATCATTGCCTCTCTAAAACCATCTAACTCCTCTGAAGTGATATCTCTCATTAAAAAAACAGTTAAAAATGAAGATATTTGAGAACTATTTGCAGTTCCGTTAGTTAATATAATCAAAGCATTTTTAGCTTCATCTTTATTCATAATTTTATGATTATATAAATCTTTTAGTAAATTTTTCATATTAATTATTTATAAAATTATGAACCATTTTAAAACCATCTTTTGTTTGAATTGATTCAGGATGAAATTGTATTCCTTTTATATCAAACTTTTTATGAGAAACTCCCATAATAACCCCTTTCTCATCTTTAGCAATTATATTTAATTCTTCAGGTAAATTTTTATTAGAAACTGACCATGAATGATACCTACATCCTTTTATTTCTGATTTAATACCATGAAATATATAATCATCTTTTAAAAAAATTTTAGATTGAACTCCATGATAAGGTTCTTTCATATTAAATAATTTTGCACCAAAATTTTCAGCAATTGCTTGATGGCCAAGACAAATTCCAAGTATAGGTTTCGTTTTATAATATTTTAAAATTAATTCTTTCATTTTACCTGCATCTTTAGGAAGCGATGGTCCAGGTGATAATATAATTTTGTCATAGGTTTTAATTTCATTCATTTTAATATTATCATTTTTAATAACTGAAATATCAATACTAGCAATCTTTCTTAAAATATGTACAATATTATAAGTGAAGCTATCATAATTATCTAAAACTAAAATTCTCATATATTTTCAGCAATTTTAATAGCTCCTCTTAGAGCTTCAATTTTGTTATAAACTTCACTATTTTCTTTTTCTCTATCTGACTTAACAACAATTCCTGCACCAGCTTGATAATATAACGTTCTATTTTTACTTAAGAATGATCTAATTATTATAGCATGATTAAAATCTCCATTAAATCCCATAAAACCTATTGCACCACCATAAAATTCTCTATTTGATTTTTCATAATTATCAATAAGCTGCATCGCTTTATGTTTAGGAGCCCCAGATAAGGTTCCAGCAGGAAAAGTACCTGAGATAAGTTCTATTTTTTTATTAGATGGGACTTTACCAGTTACTTTTGACACAAGATGAATTACATGTGAATAAAACTGAATGTCTTTGAATCTTTCAACAATAACATTATTTGATATTTTACTTAAATCATTTCTTGCCAAATCTACAAGCATCACATGTTCTGAGTTTTCTTTCACATCGTCTATTAATTTTTTAGCTTCTTTTTTATCTAGTTCTTCATCACCTGTTCTCTTAAAGGTTCCAGCGATAGGATAAATAGTAGCCTTATCTTCTTTTATAATAATCTGAGCTTCAGGAGAACTTCCAAAAATTTTAAAGCTACCATAATCAAAATAAAAAAGATATGGAGAAGGATTAATTGATCTTAATGCTCTATAAACTTGAAACTCATCTCCTTTGAATTTCTGATAAAATCTTTTAGATAAAACAATCTGAAATACATCCCCTAATTTGCAATGATTCACACCCTT
>JBELBJ010000041.1:0-11210 GCA_042095375.1 Marinoscillum sp. | reverse complement strand
CGACCTCCTGCGTGACAGGCAGGCATTCTAACCAGCTGAACTACCACCCCGGTTATATTAATAGGCAAAAGTATCTTTTCATATATATTTATGAAAGAAAAATATTAAATATTTAATTCATATATTAAAAAAACATAAAATTTTCTTTTTTAAATTTACCGACTATTAAAATATATAATTATGTCACTTGATTTTGAAAAGCCTATACTTAAACTTGAAGAAAAGTTAACTCAGATTAAAGAGTTAGCTTCTAAAAGTGGAAAAAATCTTGATGAAGAAGCTCTGAGTATAGAAAAAAAAATAAATGATCTTAAAAAGGATATTTTTTCAAAATTAACTCGTTGGCAAAAAGTTCAGTTGTCAAGACATCCTAATCGTCCTTATTTTCTAGATTATATCTATAAAATGACTGATGAATTTATTGAAATACACGGTGATAGGCTTTCAAAAGATGATAAAGCTATGGTTGGTGGTTTTGCTAAAGTTGATGGAAAAACAGTAATGTTTATTGGTCATCAAAAAGGTAGGAATACAAAGGAACGTCAATTTAGAAATTTTGGAATGGCAAACCCAGAAGGATATAGGAAAGCTTTGAGATTAATGAAGATGGCAGAAAAATTTAATAAACCAATCGTTTGTTTAATAGATACTCCGGGAGCTTACCCTGGTATTGAAGCAGAGGAAAGAGGTCAGGCAGAAGCAATAGCTAGAAATATAAAAGAAATGATAACTTTAAAAGTTCCAGTTATATGTATAATAATTGGAGAGGGTGCTTCAGGTGGTGCTTTAGGAATAGGTGTTGGTGATAAAATTTTTATGATGGAATTTACCTGGTACTCCGTGATATCTCCAGAATCATGCTCTTCAATATTATGGAGAAGTTGGGACTATAAAGAAAAGGCAGCCGATGCACTTAAGTTAACATCAAAAGATCTATTGAAGCAAAAAATTATTGATGGTATTATTAAAGAACCATTAGGTGGTGCTCATAACGACCCAAATAAAGCAGCTAAAATACTAAAGAAAAAAATCGCTGAAGAATTGATTGCATTGGAAAAAATTAGTTCTGAAAAAAGAATAAATGAGAGAATAAATAAGTTTTCATCAATGGGGGTAACAAATGATTAATTGGTTAAGTAAAATTATCTTTTATAATGTATTAGGTTGGAAATTTAAAGGTTCCATTCCTGATGATAAAAAAATAATTGCCATACTGGGGCCTCATACTTCTTCTTATGACTTTATCATGTGTATAATTGGAAGGTCAGTTCTAAATATGAGTAGTAGAATTAAATTCTTAGGTAAAGCTGAATTGTTTAAAAATCCATTATATAAATTTTTTTTTACGACTTTTGGTGGTTATCCTGTAGATAGAAGTAAAAAAAACAATCTTGTTGATTCTATCGTAGAAATATATAATTCAAAAGATGAATTTTTTGTTACTATTGCTCCTGAGGGCACTCGTAAAAAAGTTGATAAATTGAAAACAGGTTTTTATTATATAGCTTTAAAAGCAAAAATTCCAGTTTTGATAATTGGATTAGATTTTAAAAAGAAGTTGATATTGATAAGTAAATTATTTTATGTAACAGGTGATATTAATAAAGATATGGGGTTTTTCATAGATTTTTTTAGACCTATTACTGGTAAAGTACCACAAAATGGATTAAATCATTTATAGATTATGAAACTATTATTTTATATTTTTCCTTTGATATATTTATTTAATTATCAATTCAGCTTTAATGATAATTTAAAATCTGTAGAATATGATTCTTTAATTTACCCTGAGCAAAAACATAGAGATCAAGCTTTATTAGTTTCAAGACTACTTTCTAAATATCATTATAAAAAAATGGCTTTTGATGATTCTTTATCATCTAATATTTTAGATAAATATGTTGAAAGTTTGGATCCAAACAGAGAATATTTTTATTCATCTGATATTAAATACTTTAATAACATTCGTTTTAATATAGATAATTATATTATAAATGGAAATCTTGAACCTATGTATGAAATATTTGCTGTATACAGAGAAAGAGCAAAAGATAGGATTATTTACAGCTTTGATTTTTTAGAATCTGAACCAGATTTTTCTATTGATGAAGAGTTTTACTTTAACAGAAAAGAATTACCATGGATGAAATCAAGGTTCGAAATGGATGATTATTGGAGAAAGAAAATTAAAAATTATGCACTGAATCTTAAAGTGTTAGGTAAAGATTGGAATGATATTAAAGAAGTTTTAGATAAAAGATATAAAAGGTTTGAAAAAACAATTAATCAGTTTAATTCTGAAGATGTTTTTGAGATTTTTATTAATTCTTATACTCAGTTATATGATCCGCATACGGATTATTTTTCACCTTCAAATGCTGAAAAATTTAATATAAATATGAGTAAATCTTTTGAAGGTATTGGAGCTAGATTAATACAAGATGTTGATCATACTGTAATATATGAAGTTATTCCAGGTGGACCAGCTTTTAAAAGTAAGGCTTTAAAAAAAGATGATAAAATATTAGGAGTAGCTCAAGGGGAAAATGAGGAATATGAGGATATTGTTGGTTGGAGATTGAATGATGTAGTTAAGAAAATTAAAGGGCCTAAAGGAAGTGTTGTAAAATTATTAGTACTAGATAGAGATGCTTCTTTTGATGATGCTCCAGATACAATTCAATTGGTTAGAGATAAAGTTAATGTAGTTGACGAAGATGCTGAATTTGATATTATACCAATAAAAAACCATAATAAAATTTTTAATTTTGGAGTTATTACTATTCCTAGCTTTTATATGAATTTTGAAGATGCACAAAGGGGAATTGAAGATTATAAAAGTGTAACTAGAGATGTAAAAAGATGTTTAGATTCTTTATCTCAGAAAAATATAGACGGAATATTAATAGATCTTAGAAATAATGGAGGTGGATCTCTTCAGGAGGCAATTGATCTAACAGGCTTATTTATTGATTCTGGTCCAGTTGTACAGGTAAAATCATCTTCAGGAGGAGTTGATATAGAAAAAGATTATGATAAGGTTATTCATTACGATGGACCTCTTCTTGTTCTTAATAATTCTTTTACAGCATCATCATCTGAAATTTTTTCAGGAGCGATTCAAGATTACAATAGGGGGTTAGTTTTAGGTGAATCAACATTTGGAAAAGGAACGGTTCAAAATCTAATTGGATTAGACAGGTTTTTTAGAAATAATGATAAAGAATCGTTTGGCCAGTTAAAAATAACATTAGCAAAATATTATAGAATCTCTGGGAGTAGTACACAAAAAATTGGAGTAAAGCCAGATATCGAGTTTCCTAATTCATTTGATAGAGAGTTTTATACTGAAAATTCAAGAAAAAATGCTTTAAAGTGGGATGAAATTGATAGATTAGAGTTTTCTAATAAACTTCAAATTACTTCAAACAATATAAAAGAGCTAAATCAAATTTTTGATGATAGATTGAAAAATGATAATGCTATCAAAAAATATCTATCAAATATTGATGAAATTAAAAAAAATAGAGAAAAGAAGATTATTTCTCTGAATTTACAGGAAAGACTCAATGAAAAAAAAGAATCTGATAACAAGGAAGACAACTTAAATGTTTCAATTAATTATTCTGAAATATTTCCTTTAGAGAATAATTTGTTAAAAGAAAAGATTGAAAAGGATCTTTACCTAAGGGAAAGTTTAAAATTATTTACTGACTTATTAAATTTGAAATCTTAAAAATAACTCACTTTATCAACAGATTTAGTTGAAAAGTATAGTTTTCATTGTTTATAAAGCTGTTAATTTCATGTTGAAAAGTTGTGGAAAACTTTGATGAAAAAATTCTTTTTTATAAAAGAAAATTAAGTTACTTAGTATCATCAAACAAGAGATAAAAAAGTTGAAATGAAAATTTCAGATCTCAGTTTGGAAGTTGAAAGTTGCTACGGCAACAAGATATAGAAGGACAGAGATTTCTCAAAGCGAAAACTTAATTTATTAAGCGGAAACTTTAGGTGCTTTTTAACTGTAGTTTGACGTTTGAGGAGCACTACGGTGATTTTTAAATGAAAAGGGTGAAAAATTCGTCAAGAATTATCACCCTTTTATTGTTTATATACCTTTCTTATTCATTTTTCTAAAAAAGTGGAAAATTTGTTGATAAGTTTTTAATCATATTTTCTCGTAATTTTATTTTTTTTTGTTACTTAGTATTTCCAAACAAAACTTGGAAGCAGAAACGCAAGTTTCGGAAATGAAATAGAAATTTTAATTTGACTACGGTTGAAATAAAGTTAAAAATTCAGGACTTTTAAAAAAGAAGCTTAATTTATTAAGTTGAAATTTTAAGTGTTTTCGAGAAAAGTTTGACATTTGAAAGACACTACGGTGATTTTTAAATGATAAAAGGGGCGAAAATTCGTAAGAATGATTGCCCTTTTTTTTTAGTCTATGATTATTCTTTCAATATTATTTTCCTCAAGATATTCCTTAAATTTTTTCAAATCATTGTTAATAATATCATTATAAGGTTTCATGATTTTTTGATAATTATCTTTAAGTTCTTTTACTCTTTTTATCATCCCATCATTAGGAGCTTGATTATCAGTTGTTATTCTGTCATAAAGATGTGTAATGTGATTTGTCCATTTTCTAGCATAATTGATCTCATCTTGAGATGTTTCAATTTTATTTTGATATAAATTATCTTCTACATTAGAAATTTTATCAACTATTCCATTTCCATATTTCTTTATCATCGAATAAGATTCATTATTTTTTGTAAGGTTTAACAAATTAATTATTTGATCTGTTATACTTCTCATTTCACTCAATTTTTCTTGAGATTCTTCAATCATCGATATTACTTCGTTAGCAGTATTAAATTGTTTTTCTAAGTCAATTCTAGGAATATTCCATCTAGGATCAATTTTCACATATAAACTTGTAATAAATTTTTCATTTGGTGTAACTAATTCTATTGAATAATCTCCTGGAATAGCCTCTGGACCATATCCACTCCTTGTACTATAATACATTGAGACAAAGTCATTTTGTAATTTTGGTGCTTTGTATTCTAAATCCCAATATGCCGTATGCATACCAGAATAGATAGTTGAAGAATCATAATCTACATCCCATAAATAGATTGTATCTTTTTTAAAGTCAACCACAACATTTCCTTTATTATCCTTAATATACATTTCAATATCTTTTATTGGAATATCCTTGGGTAAATAAAAAGAAATATCATTTTCAAAACTAATTCCACCTGACCTCCATCCACCACCAATATTTGTTCGGTAAGCGGTTTCAGGTTTAAATAAATGAATTTTTCCAGGATTTTTTTGAATATTATGAAGTTCTTGTAAAATATTAATTTTATCAAGAAGCCAAAAGCCTCTCCCTTGTGTTGATATGGCTAAATCATTTTGAGCAACTTCCATATCTGTTATTGGAACATGGGGAAGATTAAGTTGTAGTGAATTCCAGGATTTACCATTATTGAAAGAAATATATGCACCAAATTCAGTTCCTGCATAGATTAACCCTTGTTTTACTGGGTCTTCTGATACTGTTCTTACAAAATGATTTGAAGGAATTCCATTATTCTCCGTGATTAATTTCCAATTAAGACCAAAATCATCAGTGAGAATAATATATGGTTTAAAATCATTGTTTCTATAATTATAGACTGCAACTATTGCTCTTCCTTCCTTATGTGGTGACAGTTCAATTTTATTAATTGTTCCTTGATAAGGAATTATTTTATTTGGAGTAATATTTTGCCAAGTTGTTCCTCCATCTCTAGTTATATGAATTAACCCATCATCTGATCCAACCCATATTTCCTTATCATTATGTGGTGATTCTTCTAAGGCAAATATTGACGAGTATACTTCAACACCTGTAGCATCATTTTGTATTGGCCCACCAGGAATATCAGCTTTTTCTTCATCTTTTTCTAATAATCTTCTTGTAAGATCAGGGCTAATTATATCCCAGCTTACTGCTTTATTTGATGTTTTATGAACCACATTAGAGCCAACATAAACATCATCTGGGTTATATTTTGAAACAAAAACAGGGTAATTCCATTGAAATCTATATTTTAGTTCATCTTGCCTTGTTCCTTCGGTCAAATGCACATAGGGAGTTCTTTGATACTCTTCACCTGTTTCTAAATTTTTATAGGTAAACTCACCGCTATATCCAGTGGAGTAAATGATATTTGGATTTGTTGGATGAATAGCAATATCTGAGCATTCGGTGCCTCCAGCATCAAACCAGTTTTCGAACCTTGTGAGTGAAGGTATTCCTCTGCTTGGAACTGAAATAGTTGAGTTATCTTGTTGGCCAGCATACATTCTAAAAGGAAACTGATCATCAACGGTTAATCTGTAAAATTCAGAGGTAGGTTGATTCAATTGTGTTGACCAACTCTCTCCTCCGTTTAATGATACATTTGCTCCACCATCATTACAATTTATCATTATTTTAGTATTATTTGGATTTATCCATACACCATGGTTGTCTCCGTGTGGAGTTCTAATTCTTTTGTCAAATGTTTTACCACCATCTATTGATTTATAAAAGCCTGTATTTGAAGCGTAAATAATGTTTTCATTGTTAGGATCAGCAGTTATATGGGAGTAGTACCAACCTCTTTGTCTTAATTTATGATCTCTGTTAATCCTTTTCCAATACAACCCTCCATTATCTGAGCGATATAAGCCACCTTCTTCCTCTTCTTTTGCAGTAATCATTGCCCATATTCTATTGGGATTAGCTGGTGAATATTCTACTTCAACTTTTCCTATTAAACCTTTAGGGAGTCCATTTTCTAGTTTTTTCCATGATTTACCTTCATTTTTAGATAAAAAGATTCCTCCTTCATTTCCTCCATCTACTAACGTCCATGGTTTTCTTTGAACTGTCCAAAATGAAGCAAGTATTTCTCTGGGATTAGATGGGTTTATTTCTACGTCTCTAGCACCAGTTTTATCACTGATAAAATGTATTTTATCCCATGTTTTACCTCCGTTTATAGATTTATAAACACCTCTTTCTTTATTATGGCCAAAAATATTACCTAATACAGCTACATATACAATATTTGAGTTTTTAGGATGAATTTTGATTGAACCAATCAGTCCTGCTTTAGGTAGGCCTGAAAATTCCCATGTTTCTCCAGAATCGATCGATTTATAAATTCCATTCCCAGATGAAATATTACCTCTTGGATCAGCAGATCCAGTTCCCACAAACATTATATTAGGATCACTTTTCGCAATAGCTATTGCTCCGATTGATCCTGCTGTTATCTTACCATCAGATATATTTTCCCAATTTAAACCCGCATCTGTTGTTTTCCATACTCCTCCACCGGTTGTACCCATGAAAAATGTATAGGGTTGAGATGGAATTCCTGCAACAGTTGTAGATCTACCACCTCTAGTAGGTCCAACAAAATTCCATTCAAGATTTGAATAAAGAGTTTCATCAACTTGTCCAAATATTTTTTTTTGAGGAATTAAAAAAAAAGTTACTATTAAATAGGGGATAAGTATTATGGGATTTTTCATTTTAAATATTTTTTTATTAAAAATTTAATTTAATTAATTACTATCATTTTATCATTTTTTTCTTACTTTTTCTTTCTTTTTCATGTTTTAGTCTTATCTAAAATTAGTTATATAAATAACTGTAAATCAATATATTATATAATAATATATAAACTTTAATTTAAAAAAAAATATATTTTTTATTTTTACGGTATTAATCTACTTTTTCTAGGTTATTGTAATTATAAATTACTATTTTTACTATATACCATTTCATCATTTTAATACTTAATATTTTATAATAATGAACAGAGAAAATTGGGGAAGTAGATTTGGATTTATAATGGCTACTGCTGGTTTTGCAATTGGAATGGGAAACATCTGGCGATTTCCTTATATCGTTGGAGAAAGTGGGGGTGGTGCTTTCATTATTGTATATCTAGTTTTAACGGCTATTATTGGCATTCCTTTATTAACAGCAGAAATTAGTCTAGGAAGAAAGGCACAATTAACACCTTTAGAGGGAATGAAGAAGCTTTCTTCTCCAAAATCTTTTTGGAATATAATTGGTTGGGTTGAAATAATAGCTACAGTTATGATTTTAGGCTATTATTTAATGATTATGTCTTGGGTAACCGTATACCTTAAAGAATATATAACAGGGGAAGCTTTCACATTTTCAGCGGAAACTATTCAAACTCATTTTGCAGATTTACAGCAAGATCAGTATACATTATTGATTTATTGTTTTATCATATGTCTTATCATGATTTTTGTTGCCTCTAGGGGTCTTCAGGGTGGGGTAGAACTAGTTTCCAAGATATTTATGCCTGTATTGCTTGTAATGTTTGTTTTACTTGCATTTGGATCAAATACCTTAGAAGGATCATATAAAGGTCTTTTATGGTATATAACACCAGATTTCTCTAAAATTACTTTTAAAGTTGTTTTATCAGCTTTAGGTCAGATATTTTTTTCAGTTGGAATAGCATTGACTGCAGGTTTTGTTTTTGGAAGCTATTTAGATAAAAAAAATAGTGATATACCTGGTAGTGTTGGAATAGTTGTATTTTTTGATACTGCTATTGCAATTTTAGCGGGATTTGTCATATTTCCTGCTTTGTTTGCTTTTGGCATTCAACCTGATTCTGGTCCAGGTTTATTATTCGTTACCATGGCTTCATTATTTAAAGAAATACCTTTTGGTATGTATTTGGGTGCATTATTCTTCTTTTTGGTATTTATAGCTGCTTTTACCTCAATTATAGGTTTGTTGGAAGCTGTTGTATCTACAGCGATGGACTCATTTAAAATTTCTAGAAACAAATCTGTTATTTTATGTGTTTCAATTACATTTTTACTTTGTATTACCAATGTTTTAGGTTTCAATTCATGGAGTCATGTTACTATTTTTGGTAAAAGTATATTTGGTTTCTTTGATTTCTTATCTGGAAGCATTTTGTTGCCTTTAGGAGGCTTGTTGATTTCAGTATATGTGGCTCACATTTGGGGTTTTGATAATTTTATGAAAGAAACCAATCAAGGAGCAAAAAACATTAGGGTAACCAAATTTTGGGGTTTTGTAATGAAATGGGTAATTCCCATAATCATATTTATTATACTTGAGGAAGGCCTTAGAGGTGAAGTATTATCATAGTTTAACTTAAAATTTAATTAAAAATGGATAAAATTGATTCTTTAAATCAAACCGCTGATTTCCACAGATTATTTAATCATCCAATATTGGATAAACCAACAATTCCTGATAAAAAGAGATGTGAGTTAAGAGTGGAACTTATTTCAGAAGAGTTAAAAGAACTGAAAGAAGCTATAGAAACTAATAATATAGTGGAAATTGCTGATGCCCTTTGTGATATACAATACGTCCTTTCAGGAGCCGTTCATGAATTTGGTATGAGTGAAAAATTTGTTGAGTTATTTAATGAAGTTCAGCGGTCGAATATGAGTAAGGCATGTGATTCTGTAGAAGAAGCAGAAAAAACAATAGATTATTATAAAAAGGAAAAAGATACAGATTCCTTTTATGAAGAAAAAAATGGTAAATATCTTATCTATAGAGCTTCAGATAGAAAAACCCTAAAATCAATAAATTACTCTCCAGCTAATTTAAAATTTATTTTAGAAAAGTAGAAAAGGGTATTAATCTAATTACTATTCAATTACAAGAATTTGGTAAGCCTCACTGTATTCTCCATCACTTTTATGATCTCTAATTGGATATTTTACTCCATTGACCCATATTTGAGATTGTGGATGCCACATGTTTTTACCACTTAATGTATCGGCGGTAGTCATACCTACAGCATATGTTTTACCATCCCATACTGCAATATCTTGTACTTCACCTCCCTCACAATTATATGCTGTTTGTCCGAGATCATCAACGTCACATCCTGGTTTAGAACCATCTGGTTCTTCAAGAAGATCATAAACTATGTTCCCACCTCCTGGTGTATATTTCCAAATATTCGGCCAATAACCTACGTTAATCCAATCTGTTTTTCCTGCAAGCCAAAATTTATTTGCAGATTTATCATATCCCATTCCAAAACCTTCAGAAGTATATGCCCATCCGGATCTTTCAAATAATATTGGATCTTTACCTTTTTTCATTAGTTTAGCTTTTGTAGCAGTACCTTCCCATATTGCTGCGCCACCGTTTTGCATATTCCAATTGTTATATGCCCATCCAGCTATGTAATATTTGTTTCCTACAAACATTACTTCTCTAGCTTCAGCATCTCCAGCAGAATGAATTTTTTTTCTAACTCCATTAACCCATCTTGCAGCATAAATTTTGTGATGAGACATGTACCAACCTACTGCTACTGCTTTCCCATCTTTAACAGCAATGTCAAAAGCCTCGGAATCTGCATTTTCAGTTAAAACTTTAAATACACCATTCTTCCATTGACAAGCTCCAATTCCTTTTGATGTTATAAACCAACCAGAGATGTAGACATCTCCATTAGTATCAATATCTATTCCAGTTGCTCCTGCTCCTCCCCAGTTTTTATTACTATTCTTGTATGGTAATTCTGTTGGAACTCCATCTATCCACATCATGGGACTATCACCTGTAGCACCACCACCTCCAACTACGTATAATTTTCCATCATGCATTTTAAGGTCATGAGCATCAAAACTATTTGGAAGGTGCAATGTTTCAAATTTACCATCTCCATTTTCATCAGTGAAAACACATCCAAACTGTTCACCACCACTTGTATAAGTTCCTGCAATAAACACATTAGAAGTTAACACATTTCCCCCTGCCTCAGTTATAGTAATGGTAACTTGAGCCATACTAGAAAGCTCTGGTTCTGCTGAATTATCACAAGTTGAGTTAGAAGCAACATATACAAATTTATCTTCACCTGTAGCTGTTCCATTATGCTTATAAGTAAATGAACCATCTTTATTCAGAGTTAAAGTTCCTGATTGAGGTGGAACAACGATAGAAGCAGACATGGCACCGCCAGCAGGATCATTATCGTTAGACAACAAACCTTTGTTAAAATCAATTTCTAATGATTTTCCAACTTGAACGGTATAATTATCAGGTTGTCCAATAGGACACAAATTTTTTAAAGCTTTATCAGTAACTTGAAGACTATCTTCTTTCA
>JBELBJ010000040.1:7115-11710 GCA_042095375.1 Marinoscillum sp. | reverse complement strand
ATTTGAAATATTTACAATATTGTGCTAACATTGCCACTTCAAACGATTTCTGAAATTTCCAGAAAAAGATATAATCAAAACTTTAATAGTAAATATTAGTAATCGTAATAATTAAATTTTTACCCATGTATACAATTGAACAATTAAATGATAAGCTTTTATCAGAGTTAAAAACTATAGCTGAAGGTTTAAAAATTAGTGGTATTACAAAAATTTCTAAAAAAGATCTAATTTATAAAATTATAGATGAGCAAGCTGTTGCTAAACCAAAAAATGATAAAAAAAGTGATGATAAAAAAAGTGATGATAAAAAAACTAAGACTTCTTTAAAAAATACAAATTCATCTGTAAAAAAAGTTAATGGTAAAAACGAAATAGAAGACGATAAAACCAATGTTAGAAAAAAACTTCCAAGAGAAGAATATCTTAAGAGAAAAGCTAAATTTGAATCTGATCTAAAAGAATTTGAAGGTGTAATAGAAAGTGAGGGGGTTCTAGAAATGATGCAAGATGGTTATGGTTTTCTAAGAAGTAGTGACTATAATTATTTAGCTAGTCCAGATGATATTTATGTTTCGCCTTCTCAAGTTAAACTATTCGGTTTAAAAACAGGAGATACTGTAAGTGGTAAAATAAGACCACCAAAAGAAAATGAAAAATATTTTGCTTTGATTGAAGTTTCTGAAATTAATGGTAGAAAACCGGAAGAAGTAAGAGATAGAGTTCCTTTCAGATATCTTACTCCTCTTTTTCCAGATCAAAAACTTAATTTAAGTACTAAGTCTGATAATTATTCAACAAGAATTATGGATCTTTTTTCTCCAATAGGTAAAGGTCAAAGAGGTATGATTGTATCTCAGCCTAAAACAGGAAAAACTGTGCTTTTAAAACAAATTGCTAATGCTATAGCAGATAGTCACCCTGAAATTTATTTAATGATTTTACTTATTGATGAAAGACCAGAAGAAGTGACAGATATGGCTAGAAGTGTTAAAGCAGAAGTTATTTCGTCCACTTTTGATGAACAAGCAGAAAGACATGTAAAAGTTGCTAATATTGTTCTAGAGAAATCTAAGAGAATGGTTGAATGCGGACATGATGTTGTAATTCTTTTAGATTCTTTAACTAGATTAGCTAGAGCTCATAATACCGTTATCCCATCATCAGGAAAGATTTTGTCTGGTGGAGTTGATGCCAATGCGCTACACAAACCAAAAAGGTTTTTTGGTGCTGCAAGAAATGTAGAGAATGGAGGGTCTCTTACTATTATCACTACGGCCTTAATCGAAACTGGATCAAAAATGGATGAAGTTATATTTGAAGAATTTAAAGGTACTGGCAACATGGAACTTCAGTTAGATAGAAAACTATCTAATAGAAGACTTTACCCATCAATTGATGTTACGGCTTCCGGAACTAGAAGAGAGGATCTACTCATGAGCAAAGATGAGTTATCTAGGTTATGGGTTTTACGTAAATATCTTGCCGATATGAATTCTATTGAAGCTATGGAATTTTTATTATCAAAAATTAAAGGAACTAAAAATAATGAAGAATTTTTGGTTTCAATGAACGGATAAATGTTTATTATTTTTTCTACATTAATTTATTAAAGATATTTTTCTAAATAACCTTACAATTTAAAAATATAATTAATAGATTTATTTTCATGTTACTGAATCATAAGTATCTCAATAAAAAAAAAATTTTTGATCTAATTCATGATGATTATCAATATGCAAAGGTTTTAAATTCATTTGGTATTGATTTTTACAAACATTATGATGAAAATTTAAGTGATTTATGTGATAGTAAGGGCATATCTTTTGGTAAGGTATTAGGATATAGAAGTTCATTACATGAATCTAATTTACTTGCTCATGAATATCTTAAATCATCACCTATCAATTTAGTTATTGAGTTTTTGAAAGATAATCATAATTACTTTATAAAAAATAAATTACCATATCTTCAAAACCTAATTAATAATTTAAATGAGAACAAGTATGAAACTAATTTTTCTAAAGATTTAAAATTTATTTTTCCAATATTTTTTGAAGATTTTGTTGAGCATATTTATGAAGAAGAAAATGATTTCTTTAATTATATTTATCAGTTATTTAATGCTAATCAAGGCCGTATAAATTCCTCATCTCTACTTCTTATGATGAAAAAATATTCAATAAAAAAAATTCTTGATGATCATATAAATGAAGATTCTGAAATGGCTGGAATAAGAGGAATTACTAGAAATTATTCTTATAAAAATATTAAAGATTTACATTTAAAAGTAATCTTTCAAGAATTAAAAGAATTTGATGAAGAATTGTCAGTTCATTCCTATATAGAAAATGATATCCTCTTTCCTAAAGCTTTTGAATTAGAAAAAAAAGCCTCTAAAATCCTAGACAATATTGCTTTTCATAACTGATGGGAAGAATAATGTCTTTTGATTATGGTTCTAAAAGAACAGGTATAGCTATAACTGATCCATTAAAAATTATTGCTTCTCCATATAAAACATGTAAATCAAATAAAGTATTAGATTTTGTTAAAGATTATATTGAAAATAATAAAATTGATTTATTTGTAGTTGGATTTCCTCTTAACTTAAAAAGTAAATCAACGGATGCAACTAGAATAGTAAAAAAATTTATTCAATTATTAAAGAAAACATTTCCTTTAATACCTGTAAAACTTATTGATGAAAGATATACTTCCAAAATTGCTTCTAAAGCGATATTGGATGCTGGAAAAAATAAAAAATACAGGAAAGAAAAAAGTAATGTTGATAGAATTAGTGCTTCTTTAATTTTACAATCTTATTTAGCAAATAGTAAAATATGATATACCCAATATATATGTATGGTAATTCGATATTAAAAAAGAAAGCTTTGGTAATTAACAAAGATGAAATTGATATTAATAAACTTTCTAAAGACATGTTTGAAACTATGAAATTAGCTGATGGTATCGGTTTGGCTGCTCCACAGATTGGAAAACCGTTTAGAGTTTTTGTAGTAGATGGAACAACTTTAAATGACCCAAATATGTCAGGTTTTAAAAAAGTTTTTGTAAACCCTAAAGTTTTAAATGAAGAGGGTGATCTTTGGGAATTTGAAGAAGGTTGTCTAAGTATTCCATTAATAAAGGAGAGAATTAAGAGAAAGTCAATACTTGAAATTGAATACTTTGATGAGAATTGGAAACACCATAAAGAAGTTTTTGATGGCATGAAAGCTAGAATTATTCAACATGAATATGATCATATTGAAGGTGTATTATTTACAGATTATTTAACTTCATTCAAAAAAAGATTAATAAAAAATAAATTATTGAGAATTAGTAAAGGACAAGTAGATGTTGATTATAAAATTTTTCCTGCAAAAAAGTAATAAATGAATTCCATTTTAAATGATATTTATGAAAAATATAATCGATCTACTGGTGTTTCCATTGATTCTAGAAGTGTAAAAAAAGGAAATTTATTTTTTGGGATATTAGGTGATAATTTTGACGGAAATAATTTTATAAATGAATCTTTATCAAATGGGGCTAGTTTTGCTGTAACAAGTAATAAAAAATTTAAAACAAAAGATAGATGTATATATGTTGAAAACACTTTAGTATGTTTACAAAATCTAGCTAAACTACATAGAAGTAAACTTCAAATACCAGTAATAGGAGTGACCGGAAGCAATGGTAAAACTACAACTAAAGAGTTGATCTCATTAGTGCTTAAAACAAAGTTTAATGTATTTTCAACTATAGGAAATTTTAATAATCACATAGGAGTTCCATTAAGTATTCTTGAGTTAAATGATTCGCATGATATTGCAATAATTGAAATGGGGGCAAGTGGACTTGGAGAAATAGCTTTTTTGTCTGAAATTTCTCAACCAAATTTAGGCTTAATTACAAATATTGCTCCTGTTCATTTAGAAGGCTTTGGTAGTTTTGAGTCTGTTATAAGGGGAAAGTCTGAGCTTTTTGATTATTTAATTAAAAATGATGGTATTGCATTTATTAATAACAATGATAAAGTAATTTCTAATTTTTCTAAAAGATTCGAAAAGCCATATTTATTATTTGGTGAAGCATCATTCTTAAATTGTGAATATTTAAAAGCAGATCCATTTATTTCATTTTTTTTAAAAGAAAATGAAATTTTTGAAACTAAAATTATTGGTGATTATAATTTTGAAAATATTGTATTTGCTCTATCAATTGGTAAATATTATGGTGTTGATTTAAAATTAGCTGCAGAGGCAATATGTAGTTATGAACCATCTCAAAACCGATCTCAGATTATAGAAAAAAAAAACTGTACCATTTTTTTGGATGCATATAATGCTAATCCAACCTCTGTAATTAAGGCTCTTTCTAATTTTTCTAACATAAAAGGAAAAAGAATAGTTTTTTTAGGTGATATGTTTGAGTTAGGTAAAAAAAGTAAAAATGAGCATGCTAAAATCGGTAATATTTTAAATGATTTTAATTTTGAAGAAGTTTATTTAATTGGAGATGAAATGATACATGCTCTTGAAAATTATCCTTCAGCTAAATATTTTAAAAATAAAAAAGAGCTCTTTCAA
>JBELBJ010000040.1:0-7015 GCA_042095375.1 Marinoscillum sp. | reverse complement strand
ATGTATTTTTCATTTTAAAAATTTATTTTAATCTAAAAATTAATATTTATTTACTTGCATCAAGTCCTTCATAGAAGACAACTTCATATATAACTGATCTTGTAAATTTTCCATTTGGAAGAAGATTATTAATTTCTTCTAAGCCTTCAGGCCAATCAAAACCATTAGGAAAAGGGTTCATAGCACCACTTAAACTTGAATAATGATCAATTGTAGCAACATTCCAGTTATACGCATTTCCTGTAGGAGAAACAACTTTATGTACTTCCCATCCGGCCAATGATGACTCTGGATCATTTATAAAGTTTTTAATGAACGGTTTCCAAACATCATTTTGCAGTTGAATAAATTTATCTAAATCATTAGGATTAGCATAATTTATAACTAGATAGCTTCCAGGTTTTGGGTTATCAGCAAATACTTGAATAGCAGGAGATGTATGAACGGTTCCTAAAACTCCAGCTGACTTTACTGGTTTTAATCCAAAATTAGATCCAGAACCCCAAGGGGAATTATCTAAATCAGTTATTTTATTAAAACCATTATAAAAAAAATAGTTATGACCTGAAGATGTATTGCCATTAACTTTTCTTAACAAACCCCAATGTCTCATTTTTCCCTCAGCAATAGCTGATTTAACAGCTTTTCTAAAAACATTATCTTCATTTGATAAAAAATTAGCCACGTCACTAGGGCTAATACTCCTAAATTGCCAAGTAGCAATCTCATGATCTGTTGGATCCATATTATTATCTTGAGCATAAGCAACTCCTGATAATAAACCAATTAAAATAATACTATATAAAATTCTCATTTTTATTTTTAATTTAAATTAGACA
Organism: Marinoscillum sp.; assembly: GCA_042095375.1. GTDB lineage: Bacteria > Bacteroidota > Bacteroidia > Cytophagales > MED-G16. Next base: position 6,176 of record JBELBJ010000040.1, on the reverse strand, counting down.
ATTATTTTATTGTAAAGCTATTGGAGGAGAGCTTAGTTCTGGTAGAAATCTCGTAATCTCAGTTTGAGCACCCCACATTTCAAGACTACCTCTCAAAAGTCCCCAATCAGTATTCCATGATCCAGCTCCATAAATTTCATCATACTTTGTACCTACTTTATCCCAAACTTTTTGAGCATTGCCATATTCCTCCATATTTTTATATGAAAATGCAACTACTATGTGATTTTGTGGACCTCCACCTGCTGATCTCCAAACATTTAATGTAACACTTTCACCTGATTCTTTAATAGCTTTAACAGCATTTCTTCTTACCTTCCAAAAATGATTTGGATTACCTCCTATGTTATAGTGAATCATTAACCCTACACTATTTTCACCTGGGGTACTTGCATCATAACTTGCATCATCAACTCTCTCAAAATATTCCCTTCCAGATGATGATTCAATTAGAGGAGCAACATTATCTCTCCAATAATCCATCTCCTTTGAATCTGGACTCCAGTTATCAAAGTCTTTCCATGTTGGCCCCATACCCACTCTTAAAAACTCTCCTTGTCTTGGTCCGGCCATAATACTAAATGTATATAGCTTTGAATCATTTTGTCCTTGATTATATTTTTTGGTTTTATCCTTAATAGCATCAAATAACTCTGATCCTTTTCCTTTCATAGGTTTATGATAAGACAACCAGACAACTGATGACTGAGATAATCCTTGAAAGGATATAAATAAAGTAATTAGTATAAAATATATGTATTTCATTGTATTATAAATTTGGTTTTTAGTTTAAAAAAATTATTTCCATTGTTTTACCAATGCTCTTGTCATTGTAGTGATAATTTCCGAATTACCTCTTTCTTCTCTATACTTTTCCCACGCATCTTGTTCTTTAGCATTCCACTCTCTTGGAGAAAGAAGATCTTTCAAATCTTTTCTTGATATTAAAATATAATGAGAGACTCCATCTTTTCTACCACTAACAAATTGACCTAGAGTTAATCTTCCACTAGGTTCTACTGTAGACCACATTTTTTTAAATGCAGGAGCATATTTTTGTGGGTCATCAACTTTCATTTGTATGATATGTTGAATTGGACCTTCCGCATCAGTATTCATTGTATGAATAGATCTCCCTGCAGCTGACCCATCACTTTTAGTCACTTGATCAAACGTACTCATCATTACTTTCCAATCATCACCAGTCTCTCTAGAATATTGAGCATTCATGGCATCTGCACTACCTGTAAAAGCAATTACATGTGTTGCATCCATATCATTACTGGCAAACATTATTTCAAATAAAGATACAGTGACACCATCTACTAAATTTCCTGGTTTTGAAAGGTATTTATCCATTGCAGTAACAACTTGCCCTGCATTAACTCTGTCTACTTTAATATTATATACAGTCCACACATATTCTTGTGAAAAAACGTTTAAATGTGCAAATAGTATAATCAAAATTATAATTGATTTTTTCATAGTTATTTTAAGTTTTAAGTTTATTTATCTAATAATGGAGAACTTAATTCAGGAATAAACTCAAGTAATTCAACTGAATTTCCCCAACCACTACCGTAAGCGCCATTTAGAAGGCTTTTATGATGTAGTTCCCAGTCTTCTTCCCAGGAATTATTTCCATAAATTTCATTATAAGCATCTTTTATTTTTGACCAATTACCAGATCCAGGCTCAAAGCTTGCTAAATTTTTCCCAAAAATTACAATTCGCGCATGTTGTCTTGAGCCACCTGCAAAAGAATTAAATGCATTGATGTCAAAATCAACACCTGATTTTTCAATAGCTTTTGGAAGGTTATCTCTTACTCGCCAAAAGTTATGTTGCTCGCCATGCTTTATATTATAATGAAAGACTCTTCTCATTGGTTTATCTGTTCCAATAGCATCATTATGTGTGGCGCTTTCTCTAAGTGTAAAAATTTCATTTGAAGACGATGAGTTTATGTGAACATCAACATTTTTCATCCAATAATCCATCATTCCAGGTTGTCCTGAACCTCCTACTGATAATTCACCAAGTGTAGTAGCGTAGGTAAGTCTAACATAACTGGACAACTTTCCTTTTTGACTGGCCCTTACTGCAAAAGTATAAATTTTCGGTTGATTATCTTTAGTATTATACTTCTGTGTTTTTATTTTTAATGCTTCTCTTAATTGAGAATTTTCTCCTTTTTTAGCGGTAATATATCTAACAGATATAGCTTGTCCATAGACTAAACTAGAACAAAAAATTAATAATAGCGATAGTGTAAAGTTTTTCATGATACCCTTTAAGTTTATTTTTTTAATATAATTTATTCCCTCTTCTCCTTGAAAGAAGGGGGAGTAAATTATGCATTACTTGGAATAAATCCAAATAAGATCTATTTATTGCACGTTATATTGTTTAATCAACATACCTGAGAAAATATCCATTGCAGATCTATTAGAAATTGGTATAGTTGCAATAACAAAATCCTGAAATGCTTTAGATGCATTTACCTTATTTCTTTCTCTCACCCATGTAGCCATATCTTTAGTTCTAACAACAACATAATGAGTTACTCCTGTTTCACCACCAACTAATGCTTCATGTAATTCTATTGCACCATCATATTCAACTGCTGATGTCATTTTTGAAAATGCAGCACCATAAGCGACTGGGTCTGATACTTGCAAAGAATATATAACACTATAAGGTAAATTGAATTTTGAAGGATCAGCAATTAATGATTGACCAAGAATTGATGATTCTGTAGTTACAGTTTTATTCCAAACACCCATAAGCACCCCTGCTTGTAAATTATTTAATTTACTTCTATTTGCTTCTAATGATGCTGGGTCAGGGGAAAAGAAACATAATTGATGAGTAGCTGAATACTTAGTTCCATAGTTTCTCATTTCAGTTAATGAAGCTGGAGTAAAACTTTTTCCAGCATCAGTATTCTCCATAAAAGCATCTAGCGCCGTTACTAATTCAGTTGGATTATCAACAACTATATTAAAACAATTCCAATATACCTGCTGTGCTTTAGATTGAAATACCATAATAATGGTAAAGAATCCAATAAATAAATTTTTCATTGTATTATAATTTTAATTTTAAAAAAACTTAAAACACTTTTGGGGAGAATATCGTTATACACATAAAACTAATTAAGGATTTTTATTTATTAGAATTTTAATGTTAAGAATATGTTAAATAATTATATCATGTTATTTATCAATAATTTTCTTTTACCTAGATTAAAGATAAATATTTTATTTTCTATTTTATTTTTATTCACTTCATGCAATACTGAAGAAAATTTAATTTTTCAAACTGGCTTAACAACTCAAAATATAAATCATGAGGGGATAAATAGAGAATTTAACTTATATATTCCCCCTAATTATAATTCTTCAATTAATTATCCAATTTTATTTAATCTTCATGGAGGAGCATCTATGGCTCAGGATTACATGGAATATGAAAGTGACATGAGATCAATGGCAGATGATGAAAATTTTATTCTTGTTTATCCACAAGCAACATCTGATAGTAGAGGCGATCCTACATGGCATTTAGGAGGTGAAAACTCAAAATCAACAGAAGTAAATGATGTTGGGTTTATTGGAAAAATAATTGATGAATTATCTTCAATTTATTCGGTTGATCAGAAAAGAATTTATGTGTGTGGTTTTTCTAATGGAGCATACCTAGCTTATGAAATAGCATGTTTAATGAATGATAAAATTGCTGGAATAGGTGTTGTGGCAGGTCATATGTTTATTGATACATTCAATTCATGCTCCCCATCTCATCCAACACCAATAATAAATATTCATGGAACAGAAGATAATTATGATGGTATTGGAAGCTATTATATTTCGCAAGAAAACTCAAATGCATATTGGGTAAGCTTCAATTCTACAGATTCTTCTCCTGTTATATCTCAGATTGATAATATAAATACTTCAGATGAAAGTACAGTTGAGCTTTATTCATGGAAAAATGGAACTAATGGAACTACGGTTGAACATTATAAAATTATTGGTGGTGGTCATTCTTGGCCAAATATAAGTTCAAATTCAAATTCAATAAAAGGTTATTCGAATGGAGATATTGACGCCAATCAATTAATTTGGAATTATTTATCTAGATATGATATTGATGGATTAAGATAGTTTTTTTCATTTTATAAAAATATTTGATGCTCAAAATTGCTTTTGATAATATTTATAAATATCATTTAAATAAAGGTCATAGATTTCCTATGGAAAAATATGAATTAATCCCTGAGCAATTAATAAGAGAAGGAACATGCTCATCAAATAACTTTTTTTCTCCTAAACTAATAAATGATAGGAATGCTTTATTGACTCATGAAAAAAGTTATTACAGAAGGCTTTCATCTTTATCTCTTTCAAAAAATGAAATTAGACCTATTGGGTTTCCAGTTACAAAAAATCTTATAGAAAGAGAAAAAGTAATTGCTCAAGGAACTATTGATTGTTCTATTCATGCATTAAAGAATATGATTTCTATGAATATAGCTGGAGGCACTCACCATGCATTTTATGATAGGGGAGGTGCTTTTTGTATGCTAAATGATCAAGCAATTGCTACAAACTTTTTATTAAAAAATAAATGTATCAAAAAAATATTAATTCTAGATTTGGATGTACATCAGGGAGATGGAACAGCTTCAATTTTTTCAAACAATGATAGAGTATTTACTTTATCTTTCCATGGTAAAAATAATTATCCATTTAAAAAAGAGAAAAGTGATTTAGATATAGCATTAGATGATTTTACTAATGATCGATCTTATATAAAAAAATTAAATCAAATATTACCTAAAGTTCTTGATGAATTTCAGCCAGAATTTATTTTCTATTTATCGGGAGTTGATGTTTTAGAAAGTGATCAACTTGGAAAACTATCTTTATCAATAGAAGCTTGTAAACAAAGAGATAATTTTGTTTTAAAAATTGCAAAGCAAAATGAAATACCCATTCAAGTTAGTATGGGTGGAGGGTATTCAAAAAAAATTAAAGACATTATAGAAGCTCACGCAAATACTTTTAGGCTTGCACAAGAAATATTTTTTTGATTTAAATTTTTTAAGAAATAAAAAACCCTCTAGGTTTTAGAGGGTTTTTTAAAAGAATATTATGAATTTTTAATAAAACCCATATCCGGTATTATTTGAATATATACTTAGGCCATTCATGCCACCAACAAGTAGAGGTAACATTTCATTAACAAGCCCACTTGGATCTTCGTTTAATCTCCACTCAGAATACGCATTATATTTTTCAAATGATTCCCAATGTTCAATAACAATATATTTGCCATTTTCTTCATTAAAAAATGCTTCGGTATGAGTACAACCATCATAATTTCTAGTAGTTTTTAATCCAGCTTCTGTATCCATTAAAGTCTGAATTTTCTCATAATTTCCTTTTTTAACATCTAAAGTAACTACCACTACATTTCTTTGAACAGGACCAACAGAGTTAACCATTCCTGTTGCATCAAAATATTCTCCAGTGTATACAATCTTTCCATCAGCAAAATCAAAGTTGTGATAAGATGGTAATGTAAATGTTCTACCTGTCATCTTACTTTTTCCAGTCCATACTCCATAAGCTCTTACACTACCGTCAAGAGTCATAGTTCCAGTATCAATTCCTGGTAACCACATAGGATCATTAAATTTAACATCTGTATAACTATTGACATAAAATTCAGCAATTTGTTGTGATGTTGCATAATCTACTTCACCCATTCCATACAAAGGCGCTTGATCTCGAAGGTCTTCAGACATGATTTCTTTCCAAAGTTCAATATCCCCGTTTTCAAAAACTTGAACCCATTTTTTTGCTAATTCAAGATTAGCCTGATAATCTGAGTTTGTATTACATCCATAGAAAAACATTACAGATATAATAAATAATAACTTTTTCATATTTATATTTTTAATTTAAAAGAATACAAATATAGAAGAAAAATATAACCACAAATTATATCTTATATAATTGACTTTTAAATTCTTTCGATTTTTAAAAAAAAATGATTTATAATCATAATAAGGTAATTATATTTGCAGACTTAATTTGGGCTCTTAGCTCAGCTGGTTCAGAGCACCTGCCTTACAAGCAGGGGGTCGCTGGTTCGAATCCAGCAGG
>JBELBJ010000039.1:0-11709 GCA_042095375.1 Marinoscillum sp. | reverse complement strand
ATCAGAATCATATATAATTAAACCGAAGAATTTCACAATTCCATTCAATGCAGAAAAAATTCATGGCATATCAACTCAAAAAGCACAAGATGAAGGAAAAGAGATTAAAGATGTACTTAAAAAGTTTAATAATGAGTTAAAAAAAAACAAATATATAATTGGTCACAATATAAATTTTGATATAAAAATTTTAGGTTCAGAGTTCTATAGATCAGAAATGAAAACCAATTTGTTAGAAAAAGAGTCTATAGATACTGGATTAATCTCTAAAGAATTTTGTCAGTTGGAAGGAGGATTTGGTGGTAAATTAAAAATGCCAAAATTAATTGAATTACATGCTATACTATTTGAGGTTGATTTTAGTGATGCACATGATGCAAGAGCTGATGTAAATGCTACTGCAAAATGTTTCTTTGAATTGATGAAAAGAAAAGTTTTTGAAACTGATGAATCAAAATCAGAAAAAATTAAATATGAGGCAGTAGAAATAAAAGAATCAAATTTTAAAACAAAAAATGATGATTTAAATAATAAAATTGAAAACAAAAATGAAAATAAAGTAGTTGAGCCCTATATCCATCTTCACAATCATTCTCATTATTCAATACTTCAAGCAACATCAAGTATTAAAAATATTATAGACAAATCCGTTAAAGATAATATGCCTGCAGTTGCTCTAACAGATTTAGGAAATATGTTTGGAGCATTCAAATTTGTTCAGGAAGCTAATAAAAAAGGAATTAAACCTATTGTTGGTTGTGAGTTTTTTATTTCGGAAGATAGAAAAAAAACAAAATTTACTAGAGATAATCCTGATAAAAGAAATAATCAAATTCTTCTTGCTAAAAATAAAGAGGGTTATAATAATTTAACTAAATTATCTTCATTAGGCTATTTAGAAGGACTATATGGTTTATACCCTAGAATTGATAAAGAATTAATTAAAAAATATAAGAATAATTTAATTGCATTATCAGGAGGATTACAAAGCACAATCCCAAATCTCATTTTAAACTATGGTGAAGATAAAGCTGAGGAAGAGCTTAAATGGTGGTTAGATATTTTTAAAGACGATTTTTACTTAGAATTAAATAGACATAATTTGGATGAGGAAAATCATGTGAATAAAGTTTTATTAAATTTCTCCAAAAAATATAATGTAAAGACAATTGCCTCAAATGAAGTTTACTACATAAATAAGGAAGATTCTAATGCTCATGACATTCTTTTATGCATCAAACAAGGAGAATTTAAATCTACTGAAATAGGAAAAGGAAGCAGAAAAAGATTTGGATTTCCTAATGATGAATATTATTTCAAAACTCAAGAAGAAATGAAAAATCTTTTTCAAGATTTACCAGAATCAATAGTAAATATTAGTGAAATAATAGATAAGACAGAAACTTATGATTTAAAAAGAAAAGTTGTTTTACCCAACTATGAAATACCGAAAGAATATTTTGATCCAGATAATCAAGAGCTGGGTGAAAATGCATTTTTAAAAAAATTAACACTAGATGGAGCCAAAAAGAAATATGATAAAATTGATAGTAATTTAAAAGAAAGAATAAATTATGAATTAGAAGCAATTAAGAACATTGGCTATCCTGGCTATTTTCTGATTGTACAAGATATTACAAATAAAGCTAAAGAAATGGGTGTCAGTGTTGGGCCTGGAAGAGGTTCTGCTGCAGGTTCTGTAGTTGCATATTGTATTGGAATTACAAATATTGATCCAATCAAATACAATTTACTATTTGAAAGATTTTTAAACCCGGACAGAATTTCTCTTCCAGATATAGATATTGATTTTGATGATATAGGAAGAGATAAAATTATAGATTATGTAGTAAATAAATATGGATATGATAAAGTAGCTCAGATAATAACTTATGGTACTATGGCTGCAAAATCATCAATTAGAGATGCAGGTAGAGTTTTAGAACTTCCACTTTCAGAAACTGATAAACTTGCCAAACTAGTACCAGATAGACCTAGTGTAAATTTAATTGATGCATTTAAAGAAGTATCAGACTTATCTGATATTAGAAAAAAAAATAATTTAGAATCTGAGGTATTAAATCAAGCAGAAGTTATTGAAGGATCATTAAGAAATATTGGGACTCACGCTTGTGGTATAATTATAACTCCAAAGAAATTAACAAAATATATTCCTGTTTCTAAGACAAAAGATTCTGAATTGTTAATAACTCAGTTTGATAATAGTGTAATAGAATCTGCTGGAATGTTAAAAATGGATTTTTTAGGGTTAAAAACATTATCAATACTTAATACATCTATAAAAAATGTAAAAACTAACCATGGAATAGAAATTGATTTAGAAAATTTACCGCTTGATGATAAAAAAACCTATGAAATGTATCAAAAAGGTTATACAAATGCAACATTTCAATTTGAATCTTTAGGGATGCAAAAACACCTTAAGGCACTCAAACCCGATAGATTTGAAGATTTAATTGCAATGAACGCATTATATCGTCCAGGACCTATGGAATATATTCCTAATTATATTGCTAGGAAACATGGGAAAGAAAAAATTGAATATGATCTACCAGAAATGGAAGAATTTTTGGGTGAAACATTTGGAATAACAGTTTATCAAGAACAAGTAATGTTAATTTCCCAAAAAATAGCAAACTTTTCTAAAGGTGAAGCCGATCAACTTAGAAAGGCAATGGGTAAAAAAGATGCAAAACTTTTAGGAAAATTAAAACCTAAATTTTTCAATGGCGGAACTAAAAATAATATTGATCAAGATAAACTTGAAAAAATATGGCAAGATTGGCAATCTTTTGCTGAATATGCATTTAATAAATCTCATAGTACTTGTTATTCTTCAATTGCATATAAAACAACATATATGAAAGCAAATTATATTTCAGAATATATGGCGGCTGTATTATCTCATAATCAAAACAATATTGATAAAATATCTTATTTTATGGATGAATGTAGAAAAGCTAAAATTAAGGTTTTAGGTCCTGACATTAATCAATCTGGAAAAGATTTTATTTGTAATAAATCAGGTGAAATTTTATTTGGAATTGGTGCAGTAAAAGGAACTGGTGAATCAGCAGTGCAATCAATTTTAGAAGAAAGAAATACAAATGGATCATTTGAAGATATTTTTGATTTTGCCTTAAGAACAAATTCAAGAACGGTAAATAAAAAAACATACGAAGCTTTATCACAAGCAGGTGCATTTGATTGTTTCAAGAAAATTCACAGAAAGCAATATATTGATTCAAATAATGGTGAACTTTCTTTAATAGAAAAATCTATTCAATACGCTGGAAAAGTTCAAAAAGAAAAAGAAAGTAAACAGACATCTTTGTTCGGTGATAAGAATGGAATTGATATTCCTATTCCTGAAATTATTGAAATAGAACCTTATTCTAAAATTGAAAAACAAAAAATTGAAAAAGAAATTCTTGGACTATATGTATCTGGCCACCCATTAGACAAATACAAATTAGAATTAGAAAACTTTTGTAATTGTAATCTTAAACTATTAAAAGATAACGAAATAAGTAATAAAGAAAACATTAAAATTGGAGGAATAATATCTAATGTTGAACATAGAATATCTAAAAATGGAAAACCTTACGGAATTATTAAACTTGAAGATTATGAAGATAATCACCAATTTTATTTTTTTGGTGATGATTATATTAAATGGAAAAATTATTTTGAAAATGAATTTATGATAATTATTTCTGGAAAAATACAACCAAGATGGAATGATCCAAATCAAAATGAACTTAAGATTTTTGATATTAAGCTCTTGTCCGAATTAAGAAAAAAAATGATCAAAGAACTAAATATATCAATTAATTCAAATGATATAAATAAAAGTTTTATAAAAGAAATAAATGATATTTTTGTAGAGGATTCAAAAGGGAATTGTAAACTAACATTTACAATAAATTCAGAAAATAACGGTGAAAACTTCAGCTTAAATATGCTATCAAGAAATAAGAAAATAGATGTTTCAAATGATTTAATTTCTAAATTAGAAAATTTACCCTACTTAGAATATAAAATCATTAAATAAATCATTTTTCTATCAATCAAAAATTTTATATTTGATAAATTTTTAATAACTAAAAAAAATAAAAATGGGAAAAGCAATAGAAATTACTGACTCAAATTTTGATGAAATCATCAAACAAGATAAACCTGTTCTGGTTGATTTTACTGCTCAATGGTGTGGTCCTTGCAAAATGATAGCTCCAATGATAGATGAATTAGCTGGGGAATATGATGGAAAAGCAGTTATAGGAAAATTAGATGTAGATAATAACCAAGAAACTTCCATAAAATTTGGTGTGAGATCAATTCCCACTTTACTTCTATTTAAAAACGGAGAAGTTGTAGACAAACAAGTAGGAGCTGTTCCTAAATCTACACTAGTTGAAAAAATTGATTTAAATATCTAGACTATATAGAACACATGTTTTTATAAGGGCAGTATTTACATTCCTCTTTGTCTTCATTCTGAGCAAAAGGAATTTTATCATCAAAAATTTCATTTATTTTACCTGTAAGGTACTTTTCAAATTCATCTAAAAGCGGAAGAACATTATCAATCTTTTTTTTATTTATAATAATCCTTATATCTGATATCTTATTTTTTACTTGTCTTATACTAATCAATCCAGGAGTAATAGATAAGCATTTATCTCTTGAATTTTTAACTAATAAAGAATAAAACAATAATTGAAATAACGCATCATTTCGTTCTTTTTTCTCTTTTGAAAATAATGATTTAACATCTTTGGATATTCTTGAGTCCCCTCCTGTTTTATAATCTATTATTCTTATTTTATTATTTTTCTCATCTATTCTATCAATAAAACCTGAAATATTAACTTTATTTTTTTTTGATAAATTATATTTCTTAATAAACCCAGATTTTTTATCTCCTTCTAGATTTAATATTTTAAATGGAGCATATTTCTCATCAAATGAAATCACCTTGCTCATATAATCTTTTATTATTTCAATTAAAATAATATTATTTCCTTCAGGTATAAATTCGTTTTTATTATTAAGTCTAAAATGCTTCTTTATTACTTTAGTAATAGATCCACTAATCCCAGCTTTTATTTTTAGAAAATCATTCTTTTCAATAACATTTTCTTTTTTATTATTTAAAACATCTTTGTATACTAACTCTAAAGCATTATGAGTAATCTTACCAAATTCTGGCTTTCCAATATTTTCTGAATAAGGTGTTAATTGTTTAATATTAGCTAAATATTTATAATAAAATCTAAGTGAGCAATCCATGTAATCTTTGATGCCAGAAGGTGAAAGATACCCATCTTCATAAAACCTTTTTCTTATTTTATCTAATAAATTATTTGTTTTAGGAATAATTAATTTTGAATGATTAACAATACCAATTTTATCTGTTACAGATAAATCTTTAACTTTATATTTTGATTCATTGTTTAATTGATTAATAAACCTACTAATTTCACCTTTAGAGTTAAAATCAGAGTTTTTATTATAAATAAAAGTTATATTTTTTGCTCGTTGAATTACCCTATAAAACAAATAACTATAAACCTTATCCATAACATCGATCGTTTTAAGGTTAAAAGCCTTTCTTATATTGAATGGAATAAATGAAATATTCGATTTATTTTTTGGAAATTCACCTTCATTCATATTTAAAATATAAACATCATCAAAATCTAAATTTCTTGATTCAAGTACCCCCATTATTTGAAGACCAGAAAGAGGTTCACCAGAAAATGGAATTCTGGTAATTTTTAAAATTTGAGTTAATAATTTTGATAAAACTTCAAAGGATTGAAAGTCAATATTAATTTTTTCAATTCTATCAATTATATCAAGAAATAACCTTAAATATTCCCTATCAAGCTTACCCAATTCAATTGAATTATTATAAATTAATGTAGATACATTTTTTAAGATTTTAATCAAACTACTTTTAGACTCAAAAATATGTCTTAAAATTTCTGAAAACTCAAATAAATACTTATGGCTAACGTAGATTATTTTCCTATCATTAAGATCAGATATAAGTGAATTAGAACCTTGTTTATCATATTGATAAATGTAGGGATGGGATATTAATTCTAGAATATCTTTAAAATAATTACAAGTTTGCAAATCTCTTTTAAAAGAATTTTTATGAACTTTTACTATCAAATGAATCATATTAAAAAGAGGTGTTTCAGATAAAGGAAACCCCATAGTTACATTTATATTATTTATAGAATCTGGAATTGTATTTAATACTGGAAAAAGAAGATTTTCATTTGGTAAAAGAATTAAAACCTTATCTTGATCGAAATTAATTTCACTAGATTTTTTAAAAAGAATATTTCCTAGAATTTTTGCCTGACCAACCTGAGAACCAACCCCAATGGAATAAAATTTTTTTTCTACTTCTTCAAAATTATTTGGAATTGAAGTTGGAAAGGTTGAATTCAAAATATTATCATCACTAAATTCCCTAAATGAATCTCCAGCTTCTTGATCAATATCATTAAAATAATAACTATCAAAATCCCAAAATGCCATTGAAGAATATTTGTTTATAAAATATTTAATTATTTCTTTTTCAGCATTAGTTAATGAGCTAAAACCTACAAATAAATATTTTTGTTTTTTGTCATTTGGAACAAAAGAAGAAATAGATTGAAGAAATTCTTTATAAACTAAACCTTTATAGCCAATTTTATTTTTTATTAGTGTTTTCTTAAATTCTCTGTAAATTTTTAATAAAATTTTCCATGTTTTATGAAAGCTTTTTTGATTGGAACTCATTTTTGGAAAAAATTTTTTCCAAAATGATTTTATTGATTCAAGATTTTCTTTATCTAAAAATTTGAATGTTTCATCAATTTCTTTTTGGTCTTTAATCGACTTAAATATTTTCGACTCGTCCTTCAGACTTTGATCAATATCATCAAAATCATTAATCAAAGTCTGACCCCAGTAATAAAATTTATCAAAACTATTTACTGAGTCTTTGTCTTGATGTTTTTTAGTTATTTGAAATAAATAATGATTCAATAAAATATTGTCAGATACTTCATCAGAAATTTTAATATTGATATACTCTTGAACAAACTCTTCCATGGTTAGAACTTTTGGAGACCACATGGCTTTATTTGTTTTTTTTGATAATGCTTTTTGAAAATATAGACCTGCTCTTCTATTAGGAAATATAATTTTAAGATTTCTTAAATCTTTATATTTTCTAAATGTATAATCTACGACCTCTTCTAAAAAAAACTTTTTAATCATACTTTCACAACCTTATTTAAATCAATATAAATTAGATAGGCAGAAATATTTTTATCTTCAATTTCTTTTAATACATTTTTATAAGTTTCTACTTGTGGAATATCATCCTCTTTTTCTGCTCCTGTCTTATAATCAATAATATTAATTGATTTATCTTTCATCTCAACTATCCTATCAATTCTGTTTATATTACCATTTTTATTGATAACCTCAATTTCATTATATGATTCTAAATTTGGATCAAAAAATGGTTTTACTTTAGGGTTATTTAAAATAACTTTAATTACATCAGAATAATTTTTTCTTTCTGAATTAGAAATAATATTTTTTGCAATTGCTAAGTTTATTCCTTTCTCTATTTGATTAATATTTTTAATATACATTAAAATATTATGTATTTTATTACCTCTTCTAATATTATCAAAATCAATTTTATCTTCTGAATTTGTTCTTATTCTAATCCTTTCTTTCCATGAGTATGAAGGGTATTTCTCTAAAGTATAAGTTTTCTTTATACTAGAATTAACTTTTAAAGATGAAAAAATTCCAGTTTTAAATTTATTTAAAACAATATCTTTCTCAAGATTACAATATAACAAATCAGATACTGTCTTGATCTGTTTTCCTTTTATAGAGGCATTAACAAATAACCCTAACTTTGGTCTTGTAAAAGAAACATACATTAGATTTATATTATCTTCATAAGATTTAATTCTTTCTTTTTCATAATAATCTATATATAAACTTTTTGGATGATTTGATTTATATTTTATAGGATAAGGAAATTTAAATTCATCATCAAATCTTTTAAGATCAATCCACATGATATTTTCTTTATAGCCTGATGATTCGTTATCTAATTTCCAACTGAAAAAAGGCATGATTACATAATTAAATTCAAGCCCCTTTGATTTATGTATAGTTATAAGATTGATTGAATCTTTTTGCTCAGTCAAATTAAGTTTTTTATTATTGTTTTTATCCCACCATTCAATAAAAGAAGAAGCATCACCATTCCTATACTGTTTGTACTCTAATACTGAATCCTGAAAAGCTTGAAGGTAGGGAACATAATCTTTCAATGAATTTAATTTAAAAATTCTAATGATAGATTCAACCATTTCATATATTGGTAATCTTGAAATCTCAAAAATATTATCTTTAAAATCATTAGGTAGACAACTAAGCTTATCCTCATTTGACATAGAATAGTGAGAAATATCTTTAGAATCTAATACATACTTATAATAAAAATGAACTATCTCTGACAATGCTAACCTATCTCTATAATTATGCATGTATTTAAATACGCTAATAAAAAATAAAACAATAGGAGAAGACTTTATATCTAAAGCATCAGCTGAAACATGATTAAAATTATACTTATTATTTTCCCTAGATTCTTTGATTAGAATTTCTGCAATAATTTTAGCTTCATTATTATCCCTGACAATAATTCCAATATCTCCAGCGGCAAATCCTTTATCCTGAATTCTTTGTATTGATTTTACAGTAAAATCTTTAACATTATCCAACCTATCTTCTGTAGAAAATAGATTTTTTTCCTGAAACAAAATTTCAACATATCCCTTCTTTTTCATATCACTACTTACCTCTTGTTTTATATCATCATTATAAATTTTGTTTAAATGTTTTTTTATTTTTTCATCTTCAACAAAAGATGAAATACTACTAAAAATATTATTATTAAATTCAACTATATTCTCTCCACTTCTCCAATTAACATTTAAATTTTTGGTTTTAATTAAACTTTCATCTATTTCAGAATTAATTGTGCTATCCATAATCTTAGAATCCGAACCTCTCCACCTATAAATACTTTGTTTTATATCCCCTACCACTAAATTTTCATTGCCATATGAAAGAGATTCTTTAATCATAGCTTTAAAATTTTCCCATTGATATTTACTAGTATCTTGAAACTCATCAATAAGAAAATTATCATAAGTATTTCCTACCTTCTCAAATACAAAAGGAATATTATCATCTTTTATAATTTCATATAATAGTTCTGAAAGATCTGAAATTAGAATAACTTCATTTTCATCTCTATAATTAACAACTTGTTTTTGTAATTCACTTAAAATACCAAATACATATAAATAGTTTTTTAATTCTAAAGCTGTGTTGTATTTAATATATTTCTTTTCAAAATAAGAAATAAATTCTTTCATATTTGACATTAAATTTCTATCAATAAATGAAATTATTTCTTCTTTATTTTCCTTATCCTTACTAACCCATTTATTTGAATTATTTATACATTCAAAAACTCTAGATCCTGGATAGCTAATTATTCCATTAGAAGTTTTCATGATAAAACCTGCAACTCCACTTTCTTTATAACTAAAATCCACAACATCATACCCATTATTTATAATCAACTCATACATTTCCTTTGCTTTAGCAGCTACTAAATTTTCAAACTCTGATTTAACTAAATAAATTTTTGATTTCAAAGATTTTATTTCGGAATTGTAATTTTTATTTTCAATAGATTTAGATAAAGATTTAAACTCTTCAGTAAAAAGATTTTTAAGCATATTTTTTAGTTCCTGAAATATCATAAAATCTTTCTCTGACATTAGTTTTTCTCTAGAAAATTCTATTAACCATTTCGATACATCAGAATTTTTCTTTAGGCCAGATAAAAACTTTTCTATTACTTCGTTGGTTACGAGTTCTTGATCTATCTCTATATTAAAAATTCCTCTAAACTTAAGATCCCTAGTGAATGATTGGACTATACTATAAAAAAAAGTATCGATTGTAGTAATAGAAAAATAGGAATAGTTATGCATTAAATTCTTTTGTAGATTTTTAGTTCTTTTTATTATCTCATTGGATGATACTTTAAAGGTTGTTGCATATTCCAATATCAACTCTTTTTCTTTTTGATTAATAATATCACTAACCATATCCAAAATTCTTTCTTTCATTTCTTTTGCAGCTTTATTTGTAAAGGTTACTGCTAGTATCTTTTTAAAATGGTATGGTGATTTAAGAGATAATCTAATATAGTTCTTTGCTAGAGTATAAGTCTTCCCAGAGCCGGCAGAAGATTTATATATTAAAAAAGGTTTTTTTTTCATTAATTATTGTTTAAAGAATATATATTTATATAAATATATTTATATAAATGAAATACTTTTTAATTTTCTTATTTTCTTTCTCTTTTAATTTAAATGGCCAGAAAAAGTTCTCAAATCTGGATGTTTTTAATCTTCAATATGCTCAAGATCCTCAAATATCTTATGCTGGAAACAAAATTGTATATGTAAGAACAATGATGGATATTATGAAGGATGGAAAAAGAAATAGTCTATGGATAATAAACCCTGATGGAAGTGATCATAAAAAGCTTACTTCAAATGAAAGTAATGAAAGAAGCCCAAGATGGTCACCAGATGGAAAAAGAATAGCTTTTATTTCTTCTAGTGATAACAATGAAGGTACTGAAATTTATATATATTGGACTGACACAAAACAATATTCTAAGATATCCCAATTGGAAAAATCCCCTGGAAGTCTTCAATGGTCTCCCGATGGAAAATATATTGCATTTTCTATGTTTGTACCTCAGGATCCAATACATCTAGTAACTCCTCCTTCAAAGCCTAAAGGTGCAAATTGGGCACCTAGACCTAGGATAACGGAGAGATTAAAACACGAAGCTGATGGTTCTGGTTATATGGAAAGAGGGTTTAGACATATTTTTATAATTTCAAGTGAAGGAGGGGCACCTATTCAAATAACTAGTGAAAATTATAATCATAGGTCGTTTAAATGGACTTCAGATAGTAAAAATTTTATTTTTTCCTCTAATTATAACAAAGATTGGGAATATGATTTTAGAAATTCTGAGCTTTATTCTATTTCAATTGATAATAAAAAAGTAGTGGCATTAACAAATAGATTTGGACCAGATTATGGCGTTTCTATTTCCCCTGATGGGAAGAAAATGGCTTACCTAGGTTATGATGATAAGGTTCAAACATATCAAATATCAAAATTATATGTTATGAATGTTGATGGTTCAAATAAAACTGAAATCAAAACAACATTAGATAGAGACATTTCCAATTTAAATTGGTCTGAAGATAATAGTGGGCTATACTTTACTTATGATGATAATGGAAATACTAAAATTGGGTACATTAATTTAAAAGGAAATACTAAAAAACTATGTGATAACCTTGGGGGAACTACTATAGGAAGACCATATGGAGGAGGTTCATATTCTGTTTCCAGTAATGGTAAGATTGCGTATACCATTACTTCACCATATCACCCATCAGACGTAGCTTATTTTGATGGTAAAGCAGTAAAAAAAATTACTAACCTCAATAAGGATTTGTTAGATAATAGAAACCTAGGAAC
>JBELBJ010000038.1:5600-13145 GCA_042095375.1 Marinoscillum sp. | reverse complement strand
TTGGCATCAAACTTAATTATAATTGCCGCTTTATTTCAAATTCCTGATGGAATTCAATCAGTTGGCCTTGGAGTTTTAAGAGGAATTAGAGATACAAAAGTTCCAACATTAGTTACCTTTGTTGCTTATTGGATTATTGCTATACCCTTGTGTTATTTTCTTGGCGTAACGAAAAATCATGGTCCAATTGGAATTTGGATAGGATTAATGATTGGATTATGGATTGCAGCAATTTTTCATTTACTTAGGTTTAGTTATATTACAAAAAAAATTATAGGATGAATGTACTTAAATTTTTCTATTCAGTATATGCTTTAATAATGTTTACAGTGGTATTTTTATTTTGGAGTCCATTTTTACTTTTTGGAGTTTGGTTTAAAAGTTTATCAAAACCAGCATTAAGATTAAAACATATTATAGCTAAATCTTTTATGTTATCTATTTTTATGCCTTACAGTATACAGTATAATAAGAAGATAGATTTTAATAAACAGTATGTTATAATAGCAAACCATTTTTCTTTTTTTGATATTCCGGCATTTGTTGCAATAAATATTCCAATGAAGTTAATTGGCAAAATGGATGTTTCAAATATTCCTTTATTAGGATATATATTTAAAGGATTACATATTTATGTAGATAGAAAAGATAAAGAGAGTAGAAAGAAAACTTATATTAAATCATATGAAGCAGTTGATGAAGGCTTTAATATAGGAGTTTTTCCTGAAGGTGGAATTAAAACTAATAAAGTTCCTGAGATGGCAGAATTTAAAGACGGTGCTTTTGCTATAGCTTTAAAAAAAAGAATCCCAATTTTACCGGTAAGTTTACTTGATGCATATAGGATTATGCAAGGTTCATTTTTGTTATCATGGCACAAATGTAGGGTTATATGTCATGAACCTATTTCACCGAAAGGATACTCAATAGAAAATTTAGAAGAATTCAAAAAAAAGTGTTATGATATATTAGATTCTAAATTAAGAAAAGGGTTTTTATCAAATTGATTCTATAAAAAAAACTAACTTTATAGTATAATGTCTTCTAATAAATTTAGTTACGGAAAAGATAAACTTACTTACAGGATTGCAATCAAAATTGCTGTTGGAGAAGTTAGTACAATGATTGATTCTCCTCAATCTGATAAAATTAAGGAATCTAGAAAAAAAGTTGAATCTATTTCTTCTTCAAATAAGACTGTATATGGAATAAATACTGGTTTTGGAGCTCTTTGTAATACCATAATATCATCTGAAGATTCCAATCTGCTTCAGGAAAATCTCTTAAAAAGTCACGCAGTAGGTGTAGGGAAGAAAGTTCCAAAAATAATTTCTAAACTTATGATGATAATTAAGGTTCATTCTCTTTGCATGGGTCATTCAGGAGTTAGGATTGATATCATTGATAGAATTTGCTGGCATATTAAGAACAATATATTACCTGCTGTACCTATAAAAGGTTCAGTAGGTGCTTCAGGAGACCTTGCTCCCCTTGCTCATCTTTTTCTTCCTCTTATTGGTGAGGGAGATGTATATTATAAAGGAAAGAAAACCCAATCTTCAGATATGCTTAAAAAGGAGAAAATGACTCCATTAAATATTAAAGAAAAGGAGGGCCTTGCTCTTATTAATGGAACTCAGTTTATATGTGCTTTTACTTGCTATGCATTAGATAGATTTAGAAATTGTCTTGAGAATGCAGACATTATATCTGGAATGACTGTTGAAGCTACAATGGGCTCAGATATTCCATTTAGTAAAGAATTGAATGATTTAAGACCATATAATGGAACTTCTATTGTGTCAGATAAAATTAGAGAATTACTAGAAGATTCAGATGTAATTGATTCAAATAAAAAGTCTGGAAAAGTTCAAGACCCTTATTCTATAAGGTGCATACCACAAGTTCATGGTGCAAGCTGGGATTCTTATCTTCACTTAGAAAAAATAATAAATATTGAACTCAACTCTGTTACTGATAATCCAATAGTTATGAAGGATGGAAATATTATTAGTGGTGGAAATTTCCATGGTCAGCCAGTTGCTATCCCAATTGACTATAGTATTGTTGCAGCCTCAGAGCTTGGAAACATATCTGATAGAAGAATTTATTTACTTTTAAAAGGAAATAAAGTAGTACCTCAACTATTATTAAAAAAGATTGGCATCAATTCTGGTTTCATGATTTTGCAATATACAAGTGCAGCATTAGTTAGTGAAAATAAAAACTTATGTTTTCCAGCGAGTGCCGATTCAATAACAACTTCTCTTGGACAGGAAGATCATGTCAGCATGGGCTCAATAGGTGCTGTAAAGTTTCTAAGGGTTGTTAAAAATTTGGAAAAAATTTTAGCTATAGAATTACTTTGTTCGATTCAAGCTTTAGAGTTCCATAGACCTTTGTTATCTAATAAGAAACTAGAATCTTGCGTAGTGCATGTAAGAAAGCATGTTAGTTTCAGTGATAAAGATAAAATTTTTACTCATGATATTGAAAGAGCAATAAAAATAGTTAAGTCTAGAAAACTAGTTGAATTAACATCTTGAAATCATGAATGTATCTCACTTTTTAAACCAGTATGCCTCTCACCCAAACTATAAATCTCCTGTTGGTTTTAAGTTGAACACTAAAAGTTGGCAGACCGAAGCTCCACTAAGAATGTTATTAAATAATCTTAATTCTGAAGTAGCTGAGGATCCAAATAATTTAGTTGTTTATGGCGGCTCTGGTCAAGCAGCTAGAAATAGGAAATCTTTAGAGAAGATAATTGAGATTTTGCTTGATTTGGAAGATGATGAAAGTTTATTAATTCAATCAGGAAAACCAGTAGGAAAAGTTAGAACTCATGATCAGGCCCCTAGGGTATTAATTGCAAATTCAAATCTGGTGCCTAAGTGGGCAAACTGGGAACATTTTGAAAAATTAAAAAGTGATGGACTTATGATGTATGGTCAGATGACTGCAGGTAGTTGGATTTATATAGGAACTCAAGGTATTTTACAGGGAACATATGAAACATTTGCTGCCTGCGCAAATAAACACTTTGGAGGCTCCCTTAAAGGTAAGCTTCTAGTTTCTGGTGGTCTTGGAGGTATGGGAGGTGCTCAGCCTCTTGCTGCTACTATGGCTGGAGCTACATTTCTTGGAGCAGATATAGATCCTTCTAGAATAGAGAAAAGGTTGAAAACAAAATATATTGATAAAATGACAGAATCATACATAGAAGCAAGAGATTGGGTTTTAGATGCTAAAAAAAATAATAAAAACATATCAGTTGGTTTGGTAAGTGATGCGGGTGATATGCTAGATAATTTATTAGAAGATGGTATTATTCCAGAGGTTTTGACAGATCAGACTTCAGCTCATGATCCAGTCTTTGGATATGTTCCTAATGGTATGACTTTCAACCAGGCTCAAGAGTTGAGAAATTCAGATCAGAAAAAATATAAAGAAATATCTCTAAAGAGTATGGCAAGACATGTTTCTCTAATGCTTAAAATGCAAGAAAGAGGTTCAATTACTTTTGACTATGGAAATAATTTAAGAGAATTTGCGAAAATAGGTGGGGAGAAAAACGCATTTAGCTTTAATGGATTTGTTCCAGATTATATTCGTCCTTTATTTTGTGAAGGCAAGGGACCATTTAGGTGGGCAGCACTATCTGGAGATCCTGAAGATATTTACAAAACAGATAAGGCATTGATAAATGCATTTCCAGATAATAAGGATATGATCAAATGGCTTAAACAAGCAAAAGAAAAAATTCATTTTCAAGGGTTACCATGTAGAATCTGCTGGCTTGGGATGGGAGAGAGAGAGAAAGCAGGTATAATATTTAATGATTTAGTTAAATCAGGTGAGGTTTCTGCACCATTAGTAATTGGTAGAGACCACCTTGATTGCGGATCCGTAGCCTCACCAAATAGAGAAACCGAAGGGATGTTAGATGGTTCTGATGCAGTATCTGATTGGCCTCTATTAAATTTGATGTCAAATACTGCTGGTGGAGCAACATGGGTATCCTTTCATCATGGTGGTGGAGTTGGTATGGGTTACTCTCAACATGCAGGCATGGTGGTATTAGTTGATGGAACGGATAGAGCAAAAAACTGTATTAAAAGAGTCCTTCACAATGATCCTGCAATGGGTGTATTTAGGCATAGTGATGCTGGTTATGAGATAGCAAATAAATTCTCTAAGAAATTTAAACTAGATATTTAAATTGAATAAATTAATTGGTCCCTTTTCTCAGATATTAACAATGTCAAATTTACCTCTTCATGGAGCCCTATCTGATAATAAGATTGAGGTTATTGAGAAAGGAGGAGTTGTTATTTCAGGAGATAAAATTATAGAAGTTGGTAATTTTAAAAATCTTTTTAAAAAAAAATATCAGTTAATAGAAATTAATACTCCTCAAGTTTTACTCCCTGGTTTTATTGACTGTCATACACATATTTGTCATTTTGGATCTAGATCAGATGAATATTCCAAAAGAAATGCTGGAGTATCATATCAAAAAATTTTATCTGAAGGAGGTGGAATTCATAATACAATGTCTGCTACAGAAAAAGCTTCGGATGATGATTTATTAAATGTTACTATTAAAAGATTAGATAGGCATCTCAAAGAGGGTGTTCTTACTTGTGAGGTAAAGAGTGGTTATGGATCCAATCTTAGTGAGGAGGTTAGATTATTGTCTCTAATTAATCAATTAAATACTTCACATATTATAGATATAGTTCCAACTTGTCTTGCTGCTCATGTTACACCTAAAGGTTACAACTCTTCTTCAGAATATCTTGAAAAAATAATTGAGGAGTTAATTCCTATAATTAAAAAAAGCAGGCTATCGGATAGAGTAGACATCTTTACTGAAGAAAAAGCATTTACTGTAAACGAATCTTTAAAATACCTCTCTGAATTAAAAAATGACTTTGATATTACAGTTCATGCTAATCAATTTTCATCTGGAGGAGTAGAAGTTGCTGTTAAATCTAGAGCAAAAAGTGCCGATCATCTAGAGGTTTTAAATGAAAAGGAAATTAAGTTACTTTCTGAGTCAAACACAAGTGCTGTTGTGCTACCTGGTTGTAGTTTAGGTCTTGGTATTCCTTTTGCACCTGCTAGAAAATTATTGGATGGTAATTGTAAATTGTCAATTGCAACTGACTGGAACCCTGGATCAGCTCCTATGGGAGACTTATTACATCAAGCATCATTACTTGGTTCAATAGAGAAATTAACCAATGCTGAGGTTTTTTCTGCAATAACATTTAGGGCAGCAGATGCATTAGGATTAGAGGATAGAGGGAGAATAGAAAAATATAAAATAGCAGATTTTATTGGATTTGAGACTAAAGACTACAAAGAGATTTTATATCACCAAGGTAAATTGAAGCCTTCTCTTATTTGTAAAAGAGGAGAAATCTATAATTAATAACTAATTTTATATTTATGAATCAAATGATTGAGTGTGTTCCAAACTTTTCTGAAGGTAGAAACCAGAATGTTATAAATGAAATTTCAAATTCTATTTCAAAAATAAAAGGTGTTTACTTATTAAATGTTGACCCTGGTAATGCTACAAATAGAACTGTAATGACTTTTGTTGGAGATCCTGATTCTGTTATAGAGGCAGCATATAATGCTATTAAGGTTGCTAGTGAGAAAATTGACATGATTAAGCATAAAGGTGAACATCCTAGATTTGGTGCAACAGATGTTTGTCCTTTAATTCCTGTTTCAAATATTACTTTTGATGAGTTAATCCCATATGCGGAGAAGTTAGCTAAAAGGGTATCGGATAATTTAAATATTCCTGTTTATTTATATGAGTATGCCGCAAAAGAAGAGAAACGTAAAAATCTTGCAAATGTTAGATCAGGTGAATATGAGGGACTAGAAGAAAAAATATCAAAAAAAGGTTGGAAGCCAGACTTCGGAAAAAACTTCAATAAAAAATCTGGTGCTACTGCTATAGGAGTTAGAGATTTTTTAATAGCATATAATATTAATTTAAATACAAAGTCTACTCGACTTGCTAATGCAATTGCTTTTGACGTTAGAGAAAAAGGAAGAATAAAAAGAAAAGGTCACCCTGTCATTGGAGAAATTGTATATGATAAAAATGGAAACCCTGAAAATATACCAGGTTCGTTAAAACATGTAAAAGCTATTGGATGGTATATTGATGAGTTTGGAATAGCTCAGATTTCTATGAATCTTACAAATATAACAGAAACACCCATTCATACTGTATTTGATGAAGTATCAAAAAAAGCTGAAAAAAGAGGAACTAAAGTTACTGGGTCAGAATTGGTTGGACTTATTCCCTTAAAATCTATACTAGATGTAGGGAAATATTTTTTAAAAAAACAAAATAGATCTTTAGGAATTCCAGAAAGTGATATTATAAAGATTGCTATTGAATCGTTAGGCTTAAATCAAGTAAAAGACTTTGATCCTGAAAAAAATATTTTAGAATATTATCTTGATAAAATCTCAAGTAAAGGAAAGAAACTTTTGGATTTATCAGCAAAAGATTTTTCTGATGAAGTATCAAGAGAATCTCCAGCACCAGGTGGTGGATCTGTTTCTTCTTATGTAGGGTCTCTTGGAGCTTCACTTTCTGGTATGGTTGCAAATTTATCTTGTAATACTAGAGGTTGGGAGGATAAGATTGATGTATTTAGTGATTTAGCTAAAGATATTAATAAGGTAAGGGAAGAATTACTTCACTTAGTAGATGAAGATTCAAATGCATTTAATGCTATTATGAATGTATTTAAATTTCCAAAAAATAATGAGAAAGAAAAACAAATTAGAAAAGAAGCAATTAATAAGGCAACATTGTATGCTGCTGAGGTTCCTCTAAGAGTTATGAGAAAAGCATTTGAATGTTATATATATATTAGAAAGTTATCAAAAGAGGGTAATCAAAACTCAATTTCTGACTCAGGGGTTGCTTGCTTATGTATTTATGCTTGTATTTATGGTGCATACCTTAACGTTAGGATTAACTTAAAAGACATAGAAAATGATAATGGAATTATGAACGAGGCGAAAGAAATTCTTAGTAAATCAGAGATAGAAAAAGAAAAAATTCTTAATTTCATCCAACAAAAAATATAATCTATATTAGTTTTATCTAAAATATATAGCAATGCAGCAATTTAACGAGTTTTTAATTTACATTGATCAGTTTCTTGGTAGCGCTTTTTATTTTGTTCCATTGCTTATAGGAACTGGTTTGTTCTTTACATTATATCTAAGATTTCCTCAGATAAGATATTTTAATTTTGCTCTAAAAGTAGTTAGAGGGAAATTTGACAGAAAAGATGATGAAGGTGATACCTCCCATTTTCAAGCACTTACAACTGCTCTTTCAGGAACAGTAGGTACCGGAAATATAGCTGGTGTTGCTTTTGCTATTCATCTTGGAGGTCCTGCCGCATTATTTTGGATGCTTGTTACTGCTATGGTAGGTATGACAACTAAATTTGTTGAGGTAACCTTATCACATAAATATAGAGAAAAGATATC
>JBELBJ010000038.1:0-5500 GCA_042095375.1 Marinoscillum sp. | reverse complement strand
AGCAGTTATAATTGGTGGTATCAAAAGGATTGCAAAGATTACTGAGAAGCTAGTTCCTTTTATGGCTGTTATTTATATTTTAGGAGCTTTTTCAGTAATAATTTTTAATTACCAAAACATTATACCTTCATTTATTTCAATCTTTTCTGAATTATTTTCAGGTAGTGCCGCTGTAGGTGGATTTTTAGGTGCATCAGTATCCTATGCTATTTCTAGAGGAGTAAATAGAGGCCTTTACTCGAATGAAGCAGGTCAAGGTTCTGCTCCAATAGCTCATGCTTCAGCAAAAACTAATGAACCTGTTTCTGAAGGTTTAGTTGCTATCCTTGAACCATTTATTGATACAATTATAATTTGTACCATTACTGGTTTGGTTCTTCTTTCTTCTGGTGTTTGGAGCGAGAAACATCATAACATATTCGCTCAAGCTGATCTTATTTTTTTAGATAGAGTTTATATGGAACAAAACCAAGATGACATAAAGATCTTATTTGATTATCTTAATGGAAATAGTTCTATTAATAAATTTAATGGGGAAGCGGATGTTGAGAATGGTTTATTACTAAATAGTATTTCAATAATTCATGCAAGGTCAATAGCTGAAGATGTAATTATTTATCATAATAATAAGAATCAATTTACTGGTAAAATAAATATTATAGATGGTAAGATACAGGATGATCTAATAGTTGAAGGTAAGTCCTTAGTGCATAGCGCACCTCTGACTGCTATGGCATTTGATAAAGGGTTTTTAGGAAATTATGGAAATTATATTGTAAGTATAGGATTATTGTTATTTGCTTTTAGTACAGCAATAGCTTGGTCTTATTATGGTGACAGAGCAATGACATATTTATTTGGTACAGGTTCAGTTGTATATTATAGGATAGTTTATGTTATAGGTTTTTTTATTGCATCATTTGCTGATACAACAGTTATTTGGAATGTTTCTCTTATAACTATTGCTTTAATGACTATCCCAAATCTTATTGGTTTATTATGGTTAAGGAAAGAGGTAAGATCAACTGTGAAAGATTATTGGATTAATTTCAAAAAAGAATGGCCTAACGAAAATACTCCTGAATAATTTATAAATAATTATCAACAGATTTATTCATTTCTTTTAACTTTTCTAATACTTGATTACTTTCTATCGATGATTTGTTTTGATTTGACAATTTAATATAAGAATCAAAAGCTACCATAGCAAGTAAATCTTGTGGGTCATCAATATTCATTTTAGTTTTATATGAACTAATCTGTTCATTGATTTTTTTTCCAACTTTTCTTATTAATTCTTCTTCCTCTTTTTTGATTGTCATTGGGTATTCTCTATTTCCAATCTTTAGTCTTATTGATAATTGCTCCATTTTTATGATAATTTAATAGACTGAATACACTTTTCTATTTCAAGGATATTTTCTTCTAATTCTTCTTTTAATTTATTTTTTTCCATCAAATAGTTTTCATTTTTATTTGATAATTTTTTTTGATTTTTAAGCTTTGATATTTCAAAATCTTTTAAAGTTAATTTAATATCAAGATCTTCATTTTTTAGATTTAGTTCCTCTACTTTTTTTTTTATTTCATTATAATTATTTAACAAACTTGATAGCTTATTTTCTAATTTTTTTAATTCAAATTGTATTTCGTTATCAAGCATATTATTTTCTTATTTGAGCTTTAAGTTCTTTTTCAAAAGACTTAATCAGAGTTTCCATTGTATAATTTATGCTTTTTTCATCAAGAGTTTTTAAGTCATCTTGTAAAATAAATCTAATTGCATATGCTTTTTTGTTTTTATCAATGTTTTTTCCTTCGTATATATCGTACAACTGTAATTTCTTAATCGTATTTATCTTATTTTTTTCAACTATCTTTTCAATTTCATTAAATTTAGTTGATTTATCTAAAATTAATGAAAGATCTCTTTGTACTTCAGGAAATTTAGAAACCGGTTTATATAATAATTTTTCTTTTGAATTATCATATAAATTTTTCCAATCAATTTCTCCATAGAAAACAATTTCACTTATTTCAAATAGCCTTTTTATTTCATCACTCAACTGACCAATTTTTACTAGTTCAGTCTTATCTTTTTTAATTAAAATTCCACTCTTTAAGAATGAATCTTCGAACTCGGTTTGATGATAATTATTTATTTTACTTTTTTGAAGCACTTTATGGACAATATCTTTGATATCATTTATTGATGATTTTTTATTTTGCTTATTAAAATGGTCTTCATAATTGTTTCCTACTAAATATATTCCAAGTTTTTTGATTTCTCTATAAGATGATTTTTCTTTTTTATATGTTTTATCTAATTCAAATAATTTTAAATTTTTTTGTTTTCTATTCAAATTATATCTTATAACTTCTAAGCTTGTAAATAATAGATTAGTTTTAAGCACTCCGTGTTCTTCGCTTAGCTTATTTATCATTTCTACACTATCATTTTTATTCCATAATTTTTTATTTTCAGCAAATTTTATTGATGTAAGTGAATTTGTTATTATTTCATAATATCCATTTGATACTAATAAATTGACAATATTTTTTATAAAACTTTCTTCTTTTTTTGACTTGCTTGGCTTTGATAAAAACTTAGATCCTAAATGTTTAGATAGTTCTATGTTATTATAACCATAAACTCTTAAAATTTCCTCTATAACATCAGCTTCTCTTTTAACATCAGTTCTATAAGGTGGTATTGACAACTCAATTAAAGAATCACTAACATTTTTTGAATTTATTTCCAATGAATTGAGAATATTAATAATTTTTTTTTTAGGAATAGATAATCCAATTAATTTATTTACTCTGTTTATATCCAAATTAAGTATTGTATTTTCTATTTTTTTAGGGTAGATGTCTATTATCTTGGAAGCTATTTTGCCTCCACACAATTCTTTTATCATTTTTGCAGCTATTTTTAAAGCATAGATTGTAATATTTGGATCTGTACCCCTTTCAAATCTAAAGGATGCATCAGTGCTTAATTGATGATTTTGTGATGATTTTCTAACTAATTTAGAATCGAAGTAAGCACTTTCTAAAAATATATTTTTAGTTCTATTTTTTACTTCAGATGATTCTCCTCCCATAACACCTGCAATGCATAGTGGGTCTTTATCATCACAAATCATCAAGTCTTCATTT
This sequence comes from Marinoscillum sp., assembly GCA_042095375.1. Taxonomy (GTDB): domain Bacteria; phylum Bacteroidota; class Bacteroidia; order Cytophagales; family MED-G16. The sequence continues at coordinate 2,338 of JBELBJ010000038.1, read as the reverse complement.
TTTAAGTTTCTTTCTTTTCCATCTAACGTTAAGAATTTTGTTCCTTTTTTTAAAAACTGTACTTTAATTTTCTTACTTTTTATTTTATCATAATCAAATGCATGCATTGGTTGCCCAAATGAATGTAAAACATAGTTTGTTATATCTACAATATTATTTATAGGTTTTAATCCTATGCTTATTAAATTATTTTGTAGCCATTTTGGAGAATCTTTTATTTTAATATTAGAAATTAAAAGTCCAGAGTATCTTGGGCATGCAGAGTAATCCTGAACTTTCACTTCTAGATTTAATTTGTTTGATTTTAGTTCAATTAAATTATCCTTAGGTAGATTTATTGATGAAATATTTAATACGGATTTCAAATCTCTAGCAACGCCTAAGTGAGATGCAGCATCTGCTCTGTTTGGTGTTAATGATATGTCAAAAATATAATCTTCAATAAGATTAAAATATTTATAGGCTTTTACTCCATTTTTTATTTGATTATCTTCTAAAACAATTATTCCATTATCTTCATTTCCAATACCAATTTCCTTTTCTGAACATAACATTCCCTCGGAATTTTCTCCTCTAATTTTAGTTTTTTTAATTTTAACTTTTTCTCCCTCAAAAGAATAGATAAAAGTTCCAGGTTTAGCTACTACAACTTTTTGATTTTCTTGAATATTTTTTGCTCCACATATTATTTTTAATTTTTCTACTCCAATATCAACTTCTGTTATTTTTAATTTATCTGCGTTACTATGATTTTCTATTTTTTTTATTTCTCCAACAACTAATTCGTTGAGTTTTGATTCTTGATAACCAAGTTTTTCTATTGATTCTACTTCTAATCCAACTTCTGTAAGTAGATCAGATATTTCTTCTGGAGAATTATTTAATTCAATAAAGTTTTTAAGCCAATTTAAAGAAATTTTCATTTCTCAATAATTTATGAATTTTTATCAAAACTAACTAAAAACCTTATTTAATTCAGTTAAAATATTTTTTTTCTCCGGCTAAAATTTTTATTGGTATATTATTTTCTTTGGGGGGGATTGGGCATGTGAATTTAATATCATATTCACAGTAAGGGTTATATGCTTTATTGAAGTCAATCTCAATTCTTTTTGAATTTTTAAAATTAAGATCTATATATCTGCCTCCAGAATATGTCTGATAACCATTTGTTTTATCATTGAACATTAGAAATACATTATTTTTTTTACTATTTAATTCTTTAAATAGAATTAAATTTATTTTTTCCCCTTTAAGTTTCATTTTTGCAATTGCAAATTTTAAATAATTAACTTCTTTATTGTCAAAGGTTCTTAACATTACCGTATCTGTTTTTTCAAGTTTTGTGATAATAGCATTTGTTTTAAATGATATATTTGGTGAAAAATAATTTAATCCATTAAATTTTTTTCCTCTAAATGGTGAACTGTTTGAAGTTTTGAAAAACTTTTCTGTTACTCTTCTTTCCTCTAAAATTCTATAAATGTACTCTTCACCATCTTCTCCTTTAAAGAGAAAAAAGTATAATAATGAGACGAATATAGATAAGAAAAAAATTTTTAATGTATTGTTCAAAATGAATCAATAAGAGTAATAAATTATAAGGAATTAACGTGTTTTGAAAGACTTGATTTTAGATTGTTAACTTTATTTCTATGTAAAATATTATTTTTTGCTAATTTATCAATCATTGATGTAGTTTGAATTAATAGTTTTTTTGCAGCTGCTTTCTTTGTTTCAGCTTTAAGTTTTTTTATTATAGTTTTTGTTTTTTTATGCTGAAGCTTATTTCTTAGCTTTTTAGTATTATTTGATCTAATTCTTTTAATTGCAGATTTATGATTAGCCATATTATTAATATTTTAGGTGGCAAATCTAATCTTTATCATAAATATTGCAAATTAATTTATGAACAAAATGTTGTAAATAATTATGATAATTTGAAAATAAAACTATTTTTGCGAAAATAATACTTACAAATATGTATTGGACTTTAGAATTAGCTTCTTATCTTGAAGATGCACCTTGGCCTGCAACAAAAGATGAGTTAATAGAATTTTCGATTAGAACTGGTGTTCCAGCTGAAGTTGTTGAAAATTTACAAGAATTAGAAGACGATGGTGCTCCATATGAGAATATTGAAGAAATTTGGCCTGATTATCCATCTAAAGATGACTTTTTTTTTAATGAGGATGAATATTAATTACCTAGGTATTTTTTAGCCAATTTAAGATCATTTTCTGTTGTTATTTTAAAATTTTTTTCCTCACCCTTTATCAAATTGATTTTTTTATTTAAAGTCTCAAATACGTTAGCGTCATCTGTAAATTTTTTATCA
>JBELBJ010000037.1:0-13203 GCA_042095375.1 Marinoscillum sp. | reverse complement strand
AGGAGTAAAACTTTCTAATAAAATATTATTAGAATATAATTATAATAAAAAACAAATTGAATCAATCAATAAGTTAATATTAGTAACAAAACCCTTGACTGTTCCAAAAGATAATTTAGAATCAATTATAAGAGATTCAGACTTAGAGTATCTTGGCTCAAAAGATTTTGAAAATATTTCTGAAAAATTAAAACAAGAATGGGTTAAATGTAATGTGGTTAAGAACGATGAAGAATTTTACAATAAACAATTAGAATTTCTAAGTACTCATCAGTTTTGTACTGATTTTATGAAAGAAAACGGAAATGAACAAAAAGAAAAAAATATAATATATGCCAAAAAAAAATTGGAAGATTTAAGTAAATAACTCAAAAAGAAGAAGGGAGAAAAGAGAACAAAGAGAGTACACCATAAATTTTATTGCTTTAGTAACATTTGTATATTTTTTTGATGCAATTACACCATTTATATAAGATTGTTCTGCGAGTAATTCTTTTAACTCCTTTTCATCTTCCATAACTTTTATTAGTCTTTTTGAATATTTTTCTGCCGTTTTATAATGAAAATTTATATCATGAAAAAAAAATACCGATTTTTTAAGTTTATTATTCAATCTTGGGATATATGTTTTAAAACAATATCCAATTGATATAATGGTAAGAGAAATAAATGATATAATTAAAAAATAAAATATGTACATATTATCCTTTTCAGGAAACTCACTACTTACATCGTAAGCTAAGCCAAAAATTATTCCATAAGCAGTTAGAATAAGTGATGCTTTCAATTCAGAATGACTAATATGATGTATATTATAATTTATTAGCTCCCAATAGTTTTCGACTTCATCATGATTTACTTTACCTTTTTTCATTTTTATTATTTTTTGTTAAAATAGGTGATAATTCGTTAAAAAATGCACCATAATTATTTTTTATAAAATTTTCTTTAAAATTAATATCATAAGGATTAAATTACGTCTTTAAAATTAGTAAAAAGTATTATGGGAAAAGAACCAGTAGTTGAATTAAAATTACCAGTAATTCCAGATATAGAATTATCAGCAACTAAGACTGCTGAAGTTATTTCTAAGCATATGAACCTTTCTGAAGAAAAATCTGCTGAGGTTAGTATGGCTCTAATTGAATCATGTATTAATGCATTTGAACATTCTAAGACTAAGGAAATTTTTATTCACTTTATTGTTGAACCAGATAAATTAACTGTAAAAGTAATTGATAAAGGAGTAGGTTTTGATAAATCTAAAGTGGAAATACCTAATATTGAAAACAAATTAAATTCTGATGAAAGAAAAAGGGGGTGGGGTCTTCAACTGGTTTCTGAATTAATGGACAGTGTTGAATATAATAGTGATGAATCGGGTACAACTGTAACAATGACAAAAAAAAGAGATAATGAGTGATTCTATAAAAAATGTTGAAGAAAAAGATGGTATAATAATAATTAGTACTGCTGGTTATTTTAATAATCTAGCTGGAGAAGCTGTTTTAGATGTATTTAATGAAAAAATGGAATCTGGGAGTACTAAATTTTTAGTAGACATGAATGATTCAAAGGTAGTAAATAGTATTGGAGTTTCTATTCTTATTGAAATTATTGAAAAATTACAGGTTGTAAATGGAGTTATGGCATTTACTAACCTTGCTGGCATTGTTGAAAAAACCTTTAATATTATGGGTATAACCAAATATTGTGAGGTCTACGATACCGTCGATTCTGCTTTAGAAAAACTTTCTTAAATTTATTAAATGGTTCCACCCATTTCTTCAAAAAAATCTATAGAAGATTTAGAAAATCAACTATTAAAAAAAAATAAAACCTTAAATGAAAAATATTTAGAGTTAGAAACCCTTTTAGATCTAACTAATACAATAAATTCTCTTGGTGATCTTGATCAACTTTTTTTTAATGTCTTAACCTTATCTTCTTCAATTATAAATTCTTCCAAGGGAGTTGTTTTAATTAAAAATGATGTTTCAAATATTTTCGATACTGTATCATCTTTTAATATAGAAGAAGAAAAAATTAAAAAGCAAATTTTCAATACTAGATCTGGTTTTTTAAAAAAATTAAATAAGGAAAAAAAATCATTTATAGTTGATCGTAAAGATGATTTTAATCACGAGTTATTTGATTCTAAAAAAGCATTAATTAGCCCAATTTTATATAATAATAAATTAGTTGGTGCAGTCATTTTATTTGATAAAGAATCTCGAGATGGTATTAAAAATTTTGAGAAAAATGACCTTAAGCTTTTGGAGGCAATCTCAATTCAATCAAGTATTGCATTTCAAAACGTTAAACTACTTGAGTCATTAAAAAAATCAAACAAGCTTAATGAAAATATAATGTCTTCAATTACTACTGGAATTGTAGAAATTAATTTATTTGGTGAAATTGAGTTCATTAATACGGAAGCACTTAGATTACTAAAAAAAGACGAAGATGAAGTAATTGGGAATCATTATTTTATAATTTTTGAAAAAAATAATTTATTAATCGATTTAATTCAAAAAGTAGAATTAGAACAAAAAAGAATATTTGAATCTGAATTTAATTTGAAATCTAAATCAAAAAAAATTAGTATGAATTTATCTTGTTCACCTGTATTTGATGAAGGGAAGTCTTTTTCAGGTATTGTTATAGCAATGGATGATCTTTCGAAGATTAATAAAGTAAAATCAACATTTAAAAAATATGTTTCAAAAAATATTGTAGATAAACTTTTGGAAAACGAGAGTTCTCTTAATCTTGGAGGAGAAGAAAGTGAAATTACTATTCTCTTTTCTGATATTAGAGGATTTACTAGTATGTCAGAAAAGTTAAGCCCTACTCAGATTGTTAAACTATTAAATAAATATTTCCAATCAATGATTGATGTTGTATTTAAATTTAATGGAACATTAGACAAAATTGTTGGTGATGAATTAATGGTATTATATGGTGTTCCATTAAAAAATGAAAATGATACAGAAAATGCAGTTAGCACTGCTATTGAAATGTTTAAGTCACTTGATAAATTTAACTCTAAAATTATAAAAGATGGTTTTGAACCTTTTCAAATAGGTATTGGAATAAATAAAGGTAAGGCGGTATCGGGTAATATAGGTTCACAGCAACAAATGAATTATACAGTTATTGGTGATACCATAAATCTTGGAGCTAGGCTTTGTTCACATGCTAAGTCTGGTGAAATATTGATTTCTAGATCTGTAAAAGATACACTTACTAATGATCATAAATTTAAAGAAATTTCTCCAATACAAGTTAAAGGTAAATCAAAGCCTATCGATGTTTGGGTTTATCACCATAAATAATTTAAACCTTTTTCTTACAAACAACAATTGTTATATCATCAGGGTTATGAGTTCCATCCAACCAAGTTTCTGATAATTTAACGAGTTCATTTTTAATTTCATTTGCCGACTTATAGCCATTTTCTTCTATGCATTTTTTTACAGCCTCATAATCTAGCAGCTCTCCTTCTTTATTTGGAGCTTCAGGTAACCCATCAGAGATCATTACTAATACATCATCTTTTCCAAACTTTTTATCTATTACTGAAAAACTTTCATTCATTAATCCTCCCAAAGGAAGATTTGATAATTGAATTTCATCTACTTTTTTATTCTTTTTTTCGAAATGATATATTGGCGGCATTGCAGCAGAACTAAGTTTAATACTTCCATTTTGAAAGTGGACAAGATTTAAGCTCATTCTTAATCTCCCTATATCTACTTTTTTAATTATTCTATTTAGTGTTTTTAGCATAAACTCAGGATCGTTTGAATCAATTCCAAGAAGTCCTGCCTTAGTTATTGAAACCATCATTCCAGATGCGGTTCCATGTCCAGTAGCATCTCCGCATATAGCTAACAAACTTCCATCTTCAAATTCAATAAAATCATAATAATCTCCTCCGACCTCGGTTGCACATCTTATATATGTACTTATATCTAAATCATCTCTATTTGGATTTTCCTTAGCAAGCAATCCCATTTGTAGATTATGTGCTTCTTGAAGCTCTTCTTCTTTTCTTTTCTCTTCCATAAGTCTTTTTGTCTTTCCTTGACTATATTTTACATAAAAATAAATTGATGACACTAAAATTATCAAATAGGAAAAGAATGCCATTTGAGTCATATACCATGGAGGTGTTACACTTAAATCATATGAAAGAAGATTTGAACTTTCTATTCCTGAACTATTGGCAGACTTAATCTCTAATTTATAATCCCCAAATGGAACAAGTATTTTATTACCATTCACAAAGCTATTTGACCAATTTGAACTTTGAATAATCAAGTTCTTTTCTTTTCCTAAGCTTATCCAATCTTCATTGATTGGAGATAATTTATAAAGAATATTTGTATTATTTGCTTTGTAATAAGAAGGTGATGATAAAATAAGTTCAATGTTAGAAATATCGTAAGTTAGGTTTATTTGATTTTCACTTATTTTGTAATTTCTCTTATCAAAATTATTATCAATCATAAGTGATTGTATTATGTTTATAATTGGTTTTACATTATCAACAAAAATATTGTTTACATCAATTGACTGAATTTGATCGTTAGAATAAACATATAGAAAATCATTATAAAGGCTTAATCCATTTTTTAAAAAATTGCCAATTATTAATCCGTCTTCATCGTTTATGTTTCTAAGATTACCATCATAGTCAAAGTAATTTAATCCAAGTTCAGTCAGAACAAATAAATATTCATAGGTTTCAAAAAAGCTTAAAACCTGGTTAGATAATAACCCATTATCAACAGTCAAATTTGAAAAACCAGCGGAATCATTTTCATATATAAATATTCCATCACCGTTTGTGGAGATATATAGTTTATCATCATATTCATAAATATCAGTCAAAGATGAACTAGTAATACTTTTTTTATCATTAATATCAAAAATATAATGATTGATTTGATCTAAATTTCTTTCATCATATTTATATAATCCAGTAGAGGTATTTGTTATCCATAATTCATTATTATTACTTAGAATAATTGCTGAAAATCCTTTAGGAAATTTATTTTTACTTCTAGGGTTAAATTTAAAGTTATTAAACTCTTTTGTATTTAAGTTGAAAATGGAAATACCATTATCAAGGGAAACCCATAACTCTTTACCTGCAGTATTTTGTCTGTTAAGAACTTTTAAATTATCAATTTTACCTTCTAAAATAGAGTTAAATCCTTCATTAGAAGTTTCATAGGTATCAATTGAAAAATCATCTAGATTAATAATTTGTAATTTTTCATTTCCTAAAGCAATAAATTCATCTTCTTCAAGATGAAAAATAGTATTAAGAATTATATCATCGTTTGATAAATCTTTAATTTTAATTTTTTTTATCAAAGATTCATATTCATATAATAGTAAATTACCATCTGATAATAATATTGTTTTATAGTAATCATTTTCTGCAAAAGCTATAATTGTATTTTTTCCAATTTCATTTAATGTAACATTATTTATATTATCGAGTTTCTCATTAATTTTTGTTAATCCAGAATTTGATGAAACATAATATGAACTGTTAAAATTATCTATATCATTAATATTAATTTCATCAGATAATTTAATAGGAATGTCTATAAATTGATTATTGAAATATACTATTCTATTAAATTTGGAGCTATTTTCAATATAAATAATGAATTCTGTATCATTAATTACTTTTGTTTTTATTTCATTTCTTGAACTAAAAACTTTACTTAACGTGACTTCATTTTCATTTAAACTTTCAATTTTAAAAACCCCATCTTGTTTATGTAATAGCATTACATTTGATAATTTAAAAATATTATATATTTTATCATTTTTTAAATTATCATAATTAGTTATTTCATTACTTAATTTATCGATTATTGAAAGTCCATTATCAGTAGCGATAAGAAGCTTACTTGATAAATTTTTATCAAATGAAATCGTTGAATCTGCAAGATCAAAAATATCATTTATAATATTAGAATTAAGAGAATTGTCTTGAGAGTTTTCATAAAATCTTTTAGAAGATTTTGTATTCAGATTAAATTTATTAAGTCCATACAATGTTCCTATCCACAAATCGGAAGATGTATTATCTATTCTAATTAGTTTTATAATCTGATTTTGATTTTCAGAAAAATTTGATGATGAAATTGAAAGAGGGTTCCTGGGGTCAAACTTAAAATTATCAATATCATTTTTATTTAAATCATATACAAATAAACCCTCTGTCTCTGTTGAAAAAAATAATTTATTATCTTCAAAAAGATGGTGAATTGGCCTTGACTTATCCTGTATTCTTTTAAAATTAAAATCAGAATAATTAAAATAGTCTAATCCTTCATTTGATTTTACATAGACCCCATTATTATCTATCTGGAAAACTTCAAAAACATTATTATCAATTATAGTAGTACTATCAAAAGGATTGGATCTAAAAACAGTATTATTTTTTCCATCAAATCTGTTTAATCCTTCAGGGGTACTTATCCAAGAAAATGTTTTATTATCAACAAAAATAGAACTTACTTTTTCTGAAGATAGATTATCAATTTCTTGCTTTTTTATTAAAATATTGGATTGAGAAAAAGAAATGTAATTTGTAAATAGAAATAGTATAATAAGCCAATTTCTCATCAAAAAAAATTATTTAAAAATAAAAAAATTAAATTTGAGAAGCAGCAAGTTCTCTAACTAATGCCCTTCCAATTCCATAAAAGTTTTCGTTAGCTATTCTAGTGAATATATTTGTAGCCTCATCTGTTCTTCCAGCTCCTTTTAATGCAAGTCCATGGAAATAATCAAAATAAACATTGTCCATTCCTAACGCACCAGCTCCAACTCTGCCTTTAGTTTTTTCAAAAGATTCAATGGATGCATTAAAATCACCTTCATTAAGGTGAATCATTCCTTCAAAAACATTAATATCAAAATATGGAAATTGTGCATCTGGATTTTCTTTAATATTTTTTTCTACAAATTTAGTGGCAGATGATAGAGATTTTCTAGCATCATCGTATCTGCCAAAAAGAATATCATGCCATGTATTCATAAGAACAACTTGATAATTTAGCCAATCTTGACCATCTTGATATTGCTTTTCAGTCATTGATGATTTGTTATATTCTATACCGTTCATTCTATATTTTGCAAAGAGATCTATTTCTTTATAAGACTCTTCATCTTGTTGGTTATGAGAATAAGATATGAATCTATCAGCATGGGTATTTGCTAATTGATTATTTTCCCAAACATAGGGAAGCTCTAATGAGGGTAATTTTTCAAGATATTCATCTGTTGCTTCAATAGCTCTATCAAAATTATTAGCAAAAATATGAAGACTTGGCATAAAAGATAATGCTTGTCTTTGATAACTACCATCTGCTATATCAATATTTCTTCTAAAATATGATTCAGCTAAATCGTATTTTTTTAAAAATGTATTGGTTAAAGCAAGATAATGATTTGATTGGTAAATATTTAGATTATCATCTGATGATACTTTCCCAACTTGCTCGTAGTATTCGATAGCTTTTTCAAAGTTTCCTAATGCTCTTTCATAATTTCCTGCATAAGTTGGTCCAGAAACATTACTTGGGTCTATTTCAATCATTCTATCTATGTGCATTTTTGCAACTTCTAAATCCCTTTCTTCTACCGGAAGCATTCTACCTAAAGTTCCTACTACCATGTGTTTTGCCATTAGATAGGCATTTGCTCCATAACTATTTGGATCAACCTCTAATGTTTTATTTAGATCTGCTGTTGCATCTTGGATATCTGCTCCCCCGTTAGACTTTAGAATCCCACTATGTAACCAAAAAGTTGATATATCTGGATATTTTGTAGTTAATTCATTAAATGTTTCATTTGACTCTTTCCATTCTCCAGATACTCTTTGAATCCAAGCTTTTAAATAAATAGCTTCCATTTCAGATACTTTATCTAAATGATTGTTATTGATATCAGTAAGAATTTTTCTGTCTGTATTATTAACAAAAGGCGAGTTTAGTAATGCTTTTGCTGTTATAAAATCAGGATCTCTTGCTAAAGCTGATTTAAGTAAATTCTCTGCTCTTTGCCACTTTAATCCTTGATGAATATCTATAGCCTGGTAAAATAAATCTCTTGCTTCTTCAGAATTTGTTGTAACTGTCATACGTTTTTTTTGAACTTCTTGAGATCCTCCACAAGAATAAAGTATAGCAGTAATTAGTAGTATTAATAAATTAGGAATATTTAATAATTTTTTCATAGTGTATGTAAATAGTTAAAATTTTAAATTTAAAGGGAGTTCAATTTAATTTTTTTTTAATAAAAAAACGAAGATCAAACAGAATAATAGAAGTTTTTATTATTAATTAATTATCAAGAGAGATCATTAGGTTATAATCTTTTATACAAAATTTCAGTTTACCAGTTTTATTTTTTATTAATTTTGAAATAAATTCAAATAATTAATGAATGTAAATTTAAAAATGAAATATAAAATTTTAACTTTTATTTTTTTTCTTCTAATAATTCAAAACTCTTTTTCTCAAAAATTTGATTTAGGAATAAAATCAGGATCTAATTTTGCAACTCAAAATATAAAGTCAATTTCAGGAACAAAATCAATCACTGGCTTACATGTTGGAGTTTTTACTTATATAAAGCTTCCTTTAATTTTCGGAATACAACCAGAGCTTCAGTATTCAACGCAGGGGACAAAAATAAATTCTACAACAATGCGAAGTATTGATTATTTAAATGTTCCAATACTAGTTAGAAGTTCATTTGGGCCAATGAATATTCACTTTGGACCTCAATTTGGAATATTAACAGGAGCCATTAATGAAGTAAGTGGAATTCCAACAGACATTAAAGATAAATTTTTAAAAAGAGATTTTAGTTTAGTTTTAGATGTATCAGTTGAACCTGTAGATAGATTTATTTTTTCTGTTAGATATGTTAAAGGACTGAAAAATATTTCTGATGATGATCCATTTGCAAATGAAACAAAGAACACAACTTTTCAATTTTCATTTGGATATGTTTTAATCAGGTTAAAAGACAAAAATTCAAAAAAAACTCAGTCCAATGAGTAAAGTGATTTTTAGAAAAGTTATTAAAGAAGATTTAGATAGGGTATTTAAAATTCTTAATCAATTAAAAGAATTGAGTATTGAATCTATAGATAAAGAATCAGCTTGGAATAGTTTTAATGAAAATAAAAGTACAAAATCAATAGTTGGGGTTTTAGACAATGAGATAGTAGCCTATGGTTCAATAGTTATTGAAAATAAAATTAGAGGGGAAGTTGCAGGACATATAGAAGATATTGTTGTCGATAAGAATTATAGAGGCAGGTTTATTGGTGAAAATTTAATTAAAGAACTTATAAATATTGGAAAAAAAAATAAATGTTATAGAATAACTTTGTTTTGTAAAGAACATCTTAAAAACTTTTATTCAAGACAAGGCTTTGAGAAGAGCTCAATTAATATGAAAAAATATCTTTAACTTATTTATTGAGTTTTGTATATGTTTACAAGTGTTACCCCAATTACAATAAAAAACAAACCTAATATACCTTGCCAACCTAATGTCTGTTTGTAGAACACATAACTAAGTAGTGCAATTGTGAATATTCCTAACCCAGACCATGATGCGTAAACTACAGTTATAGGTAATTTATTAACGGCAAATGATAGAAAATAAAAAGATGTGAAATAACTAAGAGATAAAATTACTGTTGGTAAAATTTTCGTAAAATTTTTGGAAGCAGGAATTAAAAGTGTACCTAAAACTTCAAAAATTATTGCTAAAAATAAATATATATATGCTTTCATTTTTTTATCCTAAAAATATTCTCCATGCTTTATTCTACAGTAACAGATTTAGCTAAATTTCTAGGTTTGTCTACATCTAGCCCTTTGTACTTTGTAACATAATATGCTAATAATTGAAGAGGAATAATATTTAAGATTGGTGAAAAATCATTTTTGATTTGAGGAATTATAATCGAATAATCCACCATTTTGCTCACATGTTTATTCTTTGAATCCAAAATTGCTATAACCATAGCTTTTCTTGCTTTCACCTCTTCAATATTTGCAATCGTTTTTTCATACTCATCACTTCTAGTGCATATTACAATAACGGGAGTTCCTTTTTCTAATAATGCTATTGGGCCATGTTTTAATTCTGCAGCAGGATACCCTTCAGCATGTATATATGAAATTTCTTTTAATTTTAAAGCTCCTTCTAAGCCTACTGGATAATTGGTTCCTCTAGCCATATAAAGACAACTTTTTTTTTTATGAATAATTTTAGCAATATTTTTTATTGTATTCCTTTGTTTAAGTATTTCTTCAACTAGGGTAGGAATATTGTCAAGCTGATAAATCATTTCAACATATTTTTTTTCCTTAATTCTATCTAGTCTTTTTGCTAGCCTTACTCCAATCATAAATAATATTATTAGTTGTGAAGTAAATGCCTTAGTACTAGCAACACCTATTTCTGGACCAGCATGGAGATAACATCCTTCATCAGTTGCTCTTGCTATAGAAGATCCAACACTATTTACGATTCCTAATGCAGTTGCACCTTTTTTTTTGTTAATTTTTACAGATTCTAAAGTATCAGCAGTTTCTCCTGATTGCGATATAAAAAACACAACATCATCTGAATTTAAAATTGGATTTCTATATCTAAACTCAGATCCATATTCAACTTCTACAGGAATTCTTGTATATTTTTCAAAAAAATATTCTGCTACTAAACCAGCATGCCATGATGTACCGCATCCAACAATTATAATTCTTTTTGCATTTAATAATTTATTGACATAATCATTTATACCATTTATAAATAAAGATTTGGTTTTTACATTAATTCTGCCAAGCATTGATCTTTTTAAGGATTTTGGCTGTTCCATAATTTCTTTCAACATAAAAGAATCAAATCCTCCTTTCTCAATTTCTTCAATTTTTAATTCAATTTTTTTAATTTCAGGATTAATTTTTTCTTTTTTAAGATTTGTAATTTTAAGATTTTCCGAAGAAATTTTTACAATTTCATTATCCTTAAGATAGATTACATCATTTGTATGTTTAACAATTGGTGAAGCATCTGAAGCTAAAAAAAATTTCTTTTCTGCAATTCCAACAACTAATGGACTTCCTCTTCTAGCCCCATAAAGATAATTTGGCATCTTTTTATTCATAATTGCTATAGCAAAAGCTCCCTTTATTTTTCTTAGAGCAGTACCTAGAGCATTTTCAAAATTCAAATCACTTTTTTTATATATTTCTTCTATATAATTAATTAAAACTTCAGTATCTGTATCAGTTTTAAATTCGTATCCTTTTTCTAATAATATTTGTTTTAAACTTGAATAATTTTCAATTATACCATTATGTACAATTGCAAAATTCTTAGAGTGTGATAGTATAGGATGGGAATTTTTATTATTTGGTTCGCCATGGGTAGCCCATCTTGTATGTCCAATTCCAATTTTTGAATTTAACTTTTCTTTTAAAAATTTTTTTTCAGCTACTTTAACTATTCCTTTTTTTTTAAAAACCTTAAAATTATTTCTTTCATTGAGTAAAGCTATTCCAGAACTATCATAACCTCTATATTCTAAGGTATGAAGTCCTTCAAATAGAATTTTACCAGCACTAGGTTTATCGCCAACATAAGCTATAATTCCACACATAATTATTAAATTAGGAACTTAAATTTAATTATTATACAATAATAATTAAATATCATTAATATTTGGACTTAACCATTTAGAAGCTTTTTCTACTGAAATTTCTCTTCTTTTAGAATAATCAATAACTTGATCTTTATCTATTTTGCCTAAACCAAAATATTTTGATTTAGTATTTGCAAAATAATATCCACTAACTGATGCTGCCGGCCACATTGCTAAACTTTCTGTCAGTTTTACTCCAATTTTTTCTTCAACTTTTAATAGTTTCCATATTGTATTTTTTTCTAGATGATCTGGGCAGGCAGGGTATCCAGGAGCTGGTCTTATACCAATATATTTTTCTTTAATAAGGTCATTATTATCAGTTTTTTCATCATGACTATATCCCCAGTATTTAATCCTAACCTCTTTATGCAAATATTCAGCAAAAGCTTCTGCGAACCTATCTGCCAATGCTTTAACCATTATACTTGAGTAGTCATCATTTTCTTTCTCAAATTTTTGACATAATTCATCTGATCCAAAACCAGTACTAACACAAAAAGAACCGATATAATCTTTTATTCTAGATGACTCAGGTGCTATAAAATCAGATAGAGCAATATTTGGTATTCCTTCTGCTTTTTTACTTTGCTGTCTCAAAGTCAAAAATTTATCTAAAACTTTATCTGGTGATTTATTATCATAGACTAAGATATCATCATCTATTGAATTAGCTGGAAAAATTCCAAAAATTCCCCTAGCAGTTAATAGTTTTTCTTTGATTATCTTATCTAATAATTCGTTAGCATCATCAAATAATTTTTTAGCTTCCTTACCATTAGCTTCATAACCAAAAATATCTGGATAGATTCCGTGTAAATTCCAAGACCTAAAGAACTGGGTCCAGTCAATATATTCACGAAGAATAGATAAATCATCAATCAATATTTCTTTAACTCCTAGAAAAGTAGGCTTTATAATCTCTGATTTATTCCAATCAATGATAAATTTATTTTTTCTAGCCTCATCTATTGTAATAAAACTTTTAGTCACCTTTCTATTCTCAAAGTTTTCTCTAACAACCTTATAATCAGTTTTCACACCTCTCACAAAATCACTACTATCTTCCGATAATAAACTTGTTGATACTGGTACAGCTTTTGAAGCGTCATTTACATGTATAACTGGACCTGAATATTCAGGGGATATCTTAACCGCAGTATGTGTTTTTGAGGTTGTAGCACCTCCGATTAAAACAGGAATCTTAAGGTCTAGTTTTTCTAGTTCTTTAGCTAAAAATACCATCTCATCTAATGAAGGTGTAATAAGTCCACTTAAACCAATTATATCTACATTCTCTTTTATTGCAGTGTCTATAATTTTTTCTGGAGGAACCATAACACCAAGGTCTACTATCTCAAAATTATTACATGCTAATACTACCCCAACAATATTTTTTCCTATATCATGCACATCACCTTTTACTGTAGCCATTA
>JBELBJ010000036.1:0-13241 GCA_042095375.1 Marinoscillum sp. | reverse complement strand
GTCAAACCTTATTAATAAATCTGATTACAAAAAAATTGAAGAATTTACATTCGCACTCTTTGAAAAAGGAACTGAATATGCTAAATCTAGAGGATTACTTTTAGTCGATACAAAATATGAATTTGGATTATATAATGGAAAAGTACTTTTGATTGATGAAATTCATACTCCAGATTCATCTAGATACTTTTATGAAGAAAGTTATCAAAAACTACAAGATAAAGGAGAAAAACAAAAACAATTATCAAAAGAATTTCTTAGAGAATGGCTTATTGAAAATGGGTTTCAAGGAAAAGAAGGCGAAGAAGTTCCCGAAATGAATGATGAAATTGTAAATTCTGTTTCTGAAAGATATATCGAGTTATATGAAAATCTTATTGGAGAAAAGTTTGAAAAAAGAAATACAATTGATATTTTGAATCAAATTGAAGAAAATGTAAATAAAGTCATATGAAATACGAAATTAATAAAAAAGAAAAATATTATTTATTAAAACCAAAAGTTGAAAAAATCGATTCTACCCTTTCTCCTTCACTAAAAGCTGATTTTATAACTTTCGAAGTTGAAGGAGCAAACAATATGATTGTTAATTTAGAGGATGTAAAGTATATTGATTCATCTGGCCTTAGCGCTCTTTTAGTTGGCAATAGAATATTTACAGAAAAAAAAGGATCTTTTGTTATATGTAATCTTAACGAGCACGTTATGAAATTAATGAAAATAGCAAAATTAGATAAAGTACTTTCCCTTTTACCTTCGGTTCAAGAATCAATAGATTCAATATTTTTAGATGAGATAGAAAAAAACTTAGAATAACTTAAAATTTTTGATGAAGGGATTTTCAGAAAAGGAACAAAAAAAAATAAATAATATTTTTTTTATACTCTGTGGTTTTTTTATTACTAATGCTATAATAGCTGAAATTTTAGGAACAAAAATATTTGAGGTTAATTTATTTTTGAATTTCAATTTATCTGTTGGAGTAGTAATATGGCCAGTTGTATTTATAGGTACAGATATTATAAATGAATATTTTGGAAAGGAAGGTGTCAAAAAAATAAGCTACTTTACTGTAATACTTATATCATACATTTTTTTAGTAATATTTATTTCAACAAAATTAAAACCTGCTGATTTTTGGTTGGATGTTAATAATCTTGATAGTTCAGGTAATTATTTCAATATTAATTATGCATATAATGCTATATTCACTCAAAGTTCTGGAATAATTATTGGATCTATTATTGCTTTTTTAATTGCTCAAATTCTTGATGTGCATGTTTTTCAAAAAATAAAAAGAATTACCGGTGAAAACTTTATTTGGTTAAGGGCAACTGGATCAACTCTTATTTCACAATTTATTGATAGCTTTTTAATATTATTTATCGCTTTTTATTTACTTTCTCCAGAAGATAAATCTTGGTCTTTAAATGAAGTATTTTTAGTTGGAAAAGATAACTATTTATTTAAATTTATGGTGGCAATCTTAATAACCCCACTTATTTATTTTGGACACTTTATTATTGATAAGTATTTAGGAAAATCATTAGCTAAAAAATGTAAAGATTATGCATCTTCTACATCTTAATAAAATATGGATTATTATTTTCTTACTATCATGTAATGAAAATATTACGAATATTAATTTTGATAAATCAAAAAGTAGTGAAGAATCATACCTTTTTTCTGACGAAAGTAATATTTACATGTCATGGATAGAAACAGATTCAGCAAATAATTATTTGTATTATAGTAAATTAGAAAATAATCAGTGGTTAGAAAAAAAATTGATCGTTAAAGGAAAAGACTGGTTTGTAAATTGGGCAGATTTTCCATCAATAGCAGTTAATTCAAAAACAAATAACATGATTGCGCATTACCTAAAAAAAAGTTATGATTTAACCTTTGCTTATGACATAAAATATTTGATTAAAGGAAATGAATGGTCTGAAGAAAAATTTTTAAATACTGATAATACAAAATCTGAACATGGTTTTGTTTCAATTAAACCTTTTAAAGATGGGTTTATAGCGTCTTGGCTTGATGGAAGAAAAACAAATTATTTGGATAAAGAGTTAAATAATAATCATGAATCAGGAGGGCCTATGACCTTGAGGTCTGCCTTCATTGATTCAAATGGTAAAATCATTGAAGAATATGAAGTTGATGATCAAGTTTGTGAATGTTGTCAAACAAGTATAACAGTTTCTAATAATACACCAATTGTTGTATATCGAGATAGGTCAGACGATGAAATAAGAGATATTTCTATATCAAAACTTATAAATAATGTTTGGTCTAAGCCAAAAAAATTAAATGAAGATAACTGGAAAATTTATGGTTGTCCTGTAAATGGTCCATCCATAGATTCAAATGATAAATATATTGCTATAGCTTGGTTTACTTTGTCAAATGGAGAACCGACTATCAACTTAAAATTTTCAAATGATAATGGAGAATCTTTCGGGAATCTAATTAAAATAAATAATGAAGAAACAAGACCTCTAGGAAGAATTGATTTAGAAATGCTAAAAAACGGAAGTGTTATAGTAAGTTGGATTGATACAAATAAAGGAGTTGGAAAAATTTCATTAAGAAAAATTGATCCAAATGGAAATAAAAGTGAAATAATTAATCCATCAAATATTTCCACAAAAAGAATATCTGGTTTTCCGCAAATTGAGAATATAAATGATGATATTATTCTATCATTTACTAAAGAGGAGAAAGGAAAAAAAAATATTGAAACATTTAAAATTCCTATTTCTCTATTTTGAGAATAAAAACATTTCTAAATAATGGAAAATTTAATTGGCATTAAAAAAATCGCGTCTTTATGTGTTATAAAAAATAAAAATAAATTTCTTTTATTAAAAAGAAATAATAAACCAAATAAAGGAAAATATGTTCCAGTTGGAGGAAAATTAAAAGGTTATGAAAATCCCTTAAAAGCCGCAATAAGAGAAACATTTGAGGAAACAGGTTTAAAATTTAATAATCTTGAGTTTTGTGGATTATTAACTGAAACATCCCCTATTGATTATAATTGGATATCATATATTTATCTTGTTGAGACTAATTCTATTGATATTCCTAAATCAAATGAAGGTAAACTGAAATGGATAAGTTTTCAAGAAATAAAAAATATTCCTACACCAAAAACTGATGATATAATTTATAGATATATTATAAATAAAAAAAAATTTATTATTTCTGTTGATTACGATGAAAAAATAGAAATTATTTCTATGAAAGAAGAAATTGAAAAGAAAAATTTATTGATATGAATGCTCATATATTAGTTTTGATATCTCTGCTATAAGCTTTGATGCATTTTCAACATCACTCAAGTTTTTTGATAAAATAACCAAAATATATTTTCTACCATCAGGAAGAAAAATAATTCCTGAATCATGAACTGAACTTGATATGATTCCATCTTTACTTGCAATTCTAGCATTCTTTGGAAGATAGAGTCCTATTTTATCTTTGTACTTTTGATTTAATAATATTTCAATCATTTTTCGAGAACTAAATTTATCAAT
The DNA here is from genome assembly GCA_042095375.1 of Marinoscillum sp. Taxonomy (GTDB): domain Bacteria; phylum Bacteroidota; class Bacteroidia; order Cytophagales; family MED-G16. Next base: position 9,696 of record JBELBJ010000036.1, on the reverse strand, counting down.
AATCTCCCCTTCTGCAAGTTTTTCAAAAATGATCATTAAATCATAAGCAGTAGTAGTATTATTCAATCCTTTTTCAAATGCTTTTATATCTTCAACACCTCTTAAAACATTAATATCGTTAGCTCCAATTTTTCTCATTGTATTATTTACATTTTCAACTCCAACATAATCAATTATCAAATTAGTTGCGAAATTGCTACTTACAGTTATCATATCAAATACAAGAGAATAAATTGATTTTTTTTCCCCTAAATATTCATACAAATCTTTTTCACTATCCTCAATATCTGAAAGACTAAAAAAAGAATCATCGACAATACTTTTAAATTGATTAATTACAAGAATTGAGTCGTAAAGATTAAACTTATTTTTTTTAATCTGATTAAAAACCTCAATCATTAAAGGTGTTTTCATGGTACTTGCAGCATGAAAATTTACTTTTTCATTATAAAGAATTTTATTGCCAGATGATAAGTCTTTATAAGCTATTGCAAATTCACCGTCAAAATTTTCAAATTTATTTATTATTTGATCTTCTAAATTCAAGTTATTGCAACCAATTGAAATAGAAATGAATATAAAATGGATATAAAAATTCCTCATAATCTTATTTTATCATTTTTTTTACTTTATCAAGTATTAACGCAGATGAAATTGCTACATTTAATGATTCAGCCTTTCCATTACCATAAATGGAGATTTTTTTATTAATAAATTTATGTAAGTTTGATGAAATCCCTTTAGATTCATTACCAAAAAGCAATAAACCTTTTCTTTTGAATTTAATTTCATGATAATCTTTTGAATTGAGTATTGTTCCGTAAACAAATAAATCATTTTTGTTGAAAAACTCTTTTAAATTTCTAAAATAAACGTTAACCCTAGAAAATGAACCCATTGATGATTGAATAACTTTTGGATTATATAAGTCAACAGAATCCATTGAACAAATAATATTTTTTATCCCGTACCAATCACAAGTTCTAATGATTGTTCCTAGATTTCCTGGATCCCGAATTCCATCTAAAACAACTGTATAATGATAAAATTTAATTTTTCTAAAATTATCTTTCATTTCAACAATTGCTATTGCATCAGAATTTGATTTAAAGTTTCCAACTGATGATAGTGACTTTTTATCAAAATAATGAATATTAATTTTACTATTTGATAATGACTTTAGTTTATTCATTGAAGATTTATTAAGAATGATTTTTCTTATTATATAATCAGAATTTAATACTTCATTAATACTTTTGATACCTTCTAAAAGGAATAGTTTATTAACAATTCTATATTTCTTTAATTTCAAAGATTTAATTAACTTGATTTCAGATTTTGATATCATATAATTTAAAATAATATTTAAATTTAGAATAACTTGTTTGAAAATCTAAATCTATTTTTAGAATACATAGATAAAAGTATATTTTTCCTTATAAATAATTTTAATAATCCTTTTATGGATCATTTAATGTTTTTGATTAGCGATAAGTATATTTGGATTCCACTGTATATTATTTTAATATACTATATATTAAATCAAAAAAATAAATTTAAATATTTGCAACTTTCTTTGATCATTTTAGCAGTTATTTTATCTGATTTTATAACAAGCTCGATTATGAAACCATTTTTTGAAAGATTAAGACCATGTCATGATAATGAGATAAATGAATCTATCAACTTGGTAGGAATTTGCAGAGGGATATATGGTTTTGCATCATCACACGCATCAACTACTTTTTCTTTAGCAACTATTATGTATTTATTCTTCAAAAAAAATAAAATATTTATTTATTTATTTATTTGGAGTATTTTAATTTCATATAGCAGAATATATTTGGGAGTACACTATCCATTAGATGTATTAGCTGGAAGTGGAATTGGAGCATTAGTTTCATTATCAATATTTAAATTTCAAAAAATTTATTTTAAAAATAATGTTTAAAAAATTTATTATCGTTTTACTGTCATTTATTCTATTTTTCTGTTCTCACAGAAAAATAGAACTACCAATTTACGGAATACCAATAGTAAATTCTAAAACTTTAGAAAATGGATCGATCTCATATGATACATTAGATCATATGATACAAAATTTTAGATTATTTAATCAAAATGGAAAAATAATAACAAATGAAACACTAAAAGATAAAATTTATATTGCTGATTTCTTTTTTACTTCTTGCCCAACCATTTGTCGTAAAATGAAAAGAAATTTATTGTATGTATATAAAACATATGAAGATAATAGCAATGTTTCATTTATTTCTCATACTATTGATCCAAAAAATGATACTGTTAAAAAATTAAAAGAATATTCAAAAAACTTAGAAATAGATGATGAAAAATGGCATTTTCTTACTGGAGATTTGGATCAAATATATAATTTAGGTGAGACTAGTTATATGGTGGCTGCTAAAGAAGAAGAAAAAGCTCCAGGTGGATTTTTACATGGAAGTTCATTTCTACTTGTTGATAAAGAAAGAAGAATAAGAGGAGTTTATGATGGAACATCCAGAATAGAAACTAATAGATTAATTATTGATATCAATCACTTAATAAAGTCTTACTAGCTTTTGAAAATTATTATTAGATTATTATATTTATTTTTTAACAATTAAAATTTAAAATATATGAGAATAATTAGTATGATTTTTATCTTTTTCTTGATTTTTCAAAATAATATTTTTTCTCAAGAAATTGTAACTACTACTCAGGATGGAGATGAAATTCGTTTCACTGGATCTGAACAAAATAAAGTACATGTAGATACAAGGGATGGAATAAAAGTATCTTATGAAATAATATTTATTGAAAGTAAGAAAAAAGCTGATATTTGGAATTGTATGGTATTTGTTGAAAATAATAATGGTCACAAGATGTATTACACAGATAAACTTGTTGAATGTCAAGGATTTGCTTGTGGTAACGACATGGAATACCAAGGTTTAGTAGATTTTAGAATTATAAATAGAAAAAGTAAATTAGCAGCTAAACTTTGGGGAAACCCAAGAATTCATGGTGATAATGAACCTTGGAGGAATAGATTGACTTATGATCATGTTCTATCAGTTCCTGAAGGAACAAAAAATATAAATTTTGATGTTAGAATGGATAAAGGTGTTAAACCAATATTAAGAGGTACTATTCGCCCAGCATTTAAAAAACATGTTGAATCCTTAACTACTTCTAACTGATTCAATCACTTAATACTATCCTTGGAACTTAATTTACTTATATATTTTCCAAGGATATCGTATTCTATATTATAATTATATCCCATATTCATTAAATGAAAATTAGTTTTTTTGAAGGTGTGAGGAATAATTGAAACTGAAAATTGATTTTTCTTTACATTATAACAAGTCAAGCTTACTCCGTTGATTGTAACACTCCCTTTTTCAACAATAAGTTTATTGTTTTCTTTTGTAAATTGGAAGGTGAATACCCAATCATCTTTATTTTCTAAAATTTCAACACAATTTATCATTTCATCTACATGCCCTTGAACAATATGACCATCTAATCTAGAATTAATTAAAAGACTTCTTTCTAAATTAATTATATCCCCAATGGATATAGATTTAAATATAGATTTTTTTATAGTTTCATCAACCACAATCACTTCATGAGAGTTTTTTCTAACATTAATGATTGTTAAACAAACACCATTATGAGATAAACTTTGATTTACTTTTAAATCTTTACTTATATCACTTTCAACATTAAGTGAAATACTATTAGTTTTTTTTGTGATTTTTTTAACTTTTCCTAATGATTCTATAATTCCAGTAAACATATTTAAAAATTAAACTTATTAAAAAATAAATCTTTGCAAACTTAAAAGTTAAATTTGTATAAGAAAATAAAATAATGAAAGATAAGATAAAAACTATTAATGATTCCATTGTCTCAATGAGTGAAATGGTAATGCCAAACGATACTAATAATCTTAATACTTTATTTGGTGGAAAATTAATGAACTGGATGGATGTTGCAGCTGCAATTTGCGCACATAAACATTGTAATAAAACAGTTGTAACCGCATCTGTTGATAATATATCATTTAAGGCTCCAATTCAAAAAGGAGATATAGTTACTCTTACAGCTAAAATAACTAGATGTTTTAATTCATCAATGGAAATATTTATTGACGTTAAAGCTGAAAATCATAAAACAAATCAAAAAATTGAAAGTAATACAGCATTTTTTACATTTGTTGCATTAGATTCTAAAGGTAAGCCATCCAAAATACCATTAATTAAAGCTGAAACTTCAGAAGATAAAAAATTATACGATGGAGCTTTAAGGAGAAGACAACTAAGACTGATCTTAGCTGGGAAGATGATGCCTAAGGATGCAGATGAATTAAAATCAATATTTGATTAAAAAATTTCAGATAGTTTCTTTTCTAACCTAGGTCCTCTTAAATTCTTAGCTATAATTTTTCCATCGGGATCAATAAAAAAAGATGCAGGTATTGATTTTATATTGTAGGTTATAGCAGCATCAGATTTCCAAAACTTCAGATCAGAAACATGATTCAATTCATTCAAACCATCTTTATTGATGGCATTAATCCATGTTGATTTATCTCTATCCAATGAAACTTGATAAACTTCAAAACCATTATTTTTATATTTGTTATACATATTTACAATGTTAGGATTTTCATCCCTACACGGTTTACACCAAGCAGCCCAAAAATCTAGCAAAACATATTTACCCCTAAATGAAGATAGAGTTAGTTGATTTTCTTTGGGATCATTTAAGCTAATTTCAGGGGCAAACTGACCAACTGATAAAACTTTAATTCTATTAAATTTCTCATTTAATGCTTTATAATAAGAAGTATGCCCTAAATCTTTTTCATACTTAAATATCAAGCTATCCCAAAAATTAAAATGATCATCAATTTTTAAATAATCAGATACAAAAAAAGTAGCTATTGAATTATCCATGTTCCATATCAATTTTTTAAAATTTTTGATAAAATTACTCTCAAGTTGCTCTGATTCATTCCTGATTCTTAATATCTCCAATTTATTATCATCTCTACTTGCTTGAATAAAACTTCTATTCAATTCATATCTTTCATCTTGATAATCATTTATATATTTTTTGATTGTAGTAAGATTATCTGTTCCAACTGATCCAGTTACTGATATTTCGTTTTCATCTATAGAAATATTAATATCGTTATTTTCTAATATAAAATCAATAGAATTTTTACCAATAATATTTAATCTATATAAAGTTGGTTCGCTAACTAATAAATCAAATTTGTAATTATCATTATCAATAAAATCAGATTTAATTAATTCAATAGAATAGTCAGATTTTATTTTTTCAATAGTTATTTCCTCATTGTTTGAATTCTTAAATTCTATATTCAAAGAAAGATTATTTACATCTTGTTTAGTTGAACAAGAAAAAATTAGAAAAAGAAATAAAGTGAGACATCTCATTATAGCATCAACTTATTATTTTATCAAATATTATATTAGCATCCTTTACTACGTTTTTTAAACCAGATAAGTTTTTTCCTCCAGCAGTTGAAAAAAAAGATTGCCCTCCCCCACTACCATTAATATGTTTAGCAAGTTTTAAAATAATTTCTCGTGCATCAATCTTAATTAATTTATTAACTTCATCATCTACCATCACAATTATAAATGGTCTATTCAATATATCTGCTGCTAAAACTAAAATTAGATTATTAATATGGTTTTTAATTTCATAAGAAATCTTTTTTAAACTATCCATTGAATCTATTTTACATTGCGATATAAGTAGATTGAATTTACCCTTTTGTTTCACCTCTTTTAGAAGACTATTTTTTATAATTTTGTTTTCATTATCCAAGAATTTAGATTGTACTTTTGATAATTTTTTATTTTCTAATAAAAGATCATTAATTGAATCAAAAGGATTTTCTGTTTTCAATAATTTCTTAATATCATTTAATTCATTATGATTTGAATTAAGCTTTTTTTCTAATTCAAAAGATGTAATAGCCTCAATTCGCCTGATCCCAGATGAAACTGAAGATTCGGATATAATTTTAAACATTCCTAAACTTCCAGTTGATTTAGCATGGGTACCCCCACACAATTCAATTGAATATTTTTTATCAAAAATAATAACCCTAACTTTCTCACCATATTTTTCACCAAATAAAGACATGGCTCCTATTTTTTTTGCTTTTGATAAAGAAATATCATCTATAGATTCCAGTTCTATATTCTCCCGAATCTTTTTATTTACTAAAAAATCAATATCACCTAGTGACTTTAATTCAATTTTAGAAAAGTGAGAAAAATCAAACCTTAATTGTTTTTCATTTACTAAGGAACATTTTTGAATAACATGTTCACCCAGAGTTTGTCTTAGTGCTGAATGAAGGAGATGAGTTGCTGTATGATTATTGGATATTAAAAATCTTTTTTCTGAATCAACAGAAATTGAAAATTTTTCTTTCAAATTTTCAGGAATTTTTTTTGTGATATGAACAATAAGGTCATTCTCCTTAATTGTATCAACTATTGTTATTGAAGTATTAGCAGAGCTTATTAAACCTGAATCACCTACTTGACCTCCTGATTCTCCATAAAACGGAGTTTTATCAAATACTATCTGATAATAAAACTTATTTTCTTTTTTAAATTTTCTGTATTTTGATATAAATGATTTGGAACTTAATTTATCGTAACCAATAAATGAACTTTTTTTAATTTCTTTTATACTGATCCAATCATCCATATAGGTTTTTGAAACATTTCTTGATCTATCTTTTTGTTTATTTAATTCGATCTCAAAACCTTTTTTATCAATTTTAAAATTATTTTCATTAGCTATTAAAGCAGTTAAATCAAATGGAAAACCATAAGTATCATATAATTCGAATACAATTTTTCCAGATAAAACCTTAGATGAAGATTTAAATTTATTTTTAATTTCATCAATTCGTAATAACCCTTTTTCAAGGGTATTTAAAAATGATTTTTCTTCTTCTAAAATAACTTTTTCTATAAATGATTGTTGATCATCTAAATTTTTAAATACTTCTTTATACTCTTGAATCACATTTTTAACTAGTTTATACAAAAAAGGTTTTTTTATATTCAAAGTAGAAAATCCATACCTTATAGCTCTTCTTAATATTCTTCTTATCACATAACCTGCTTTATTATTTGAAGGAATTTCACCATCTGAAATTGTAAATGTTACAGCTCTAATATGATCTGATATAACTCTAAAAGCAATATCAACTTTATTATTTAAACCATATTTTTTTCCAGAAATTTTAGATATATCATCCATTATTGATTTAAAAATTTCAATTTCATAGGTGGATTTAATTCCCTTTAATGCCATTGATAATCTTTCTAGACCCATTCCAGTATCAACATGCTTTAAAGGTAAAGATTCAAGGTTTCCATTTGATTTTCTATTGTATTCAATAAATACTAAATTCCATATTTCGATTACCTCAGGGTGATCTTTATTTACAAGCAATTTGGTAGGAACTTTTTTTATTTCATCCTGATCTCTTAAATCTATATGAACCTCAGAACATGGACCACAAGGACCAGTTTCTCCCATTTCCCAAAAGTTATCTTTTTTTGAACCAAAAATAATTTTTCTTTTTTCAACAATAGAATTCCAAATATCAAAAGATTCAAAATCTTTTTCTAACTTATCTTTTTTATCTCCTCCAAAAACTGTGATAAATAATCTTTTTTCATCAAGATTATAAACTTTTGTTAACAATTCCCATGCCATAGAAATTGCTTCTTTTTTGAAATAATCTCCAAATGACCAATTACCTAACATTTCAAACATAGTATGGTGATATTGATCAATTCCAACTTCCTCTAAATCATTATGCTTACCACTTACCCTAAGACATTTTTGAGTATTAGCAACTTTTTTGTATTTAATAGGCCCATTTCCTAAAAAAATATCTTTAAACTGATTCATTCCAGCATTAGTGAACATTAATGTACTATCATTTTTTATTACGATAGGAGCTGAATCAACTATCTTATGGCCTTTAGATTTAAAAAAATCATAAAATAATCTTCTGATTTTTTGCAGTTTCATATTATTTTAACAACTATTATAATTTAAATAACTTTAAAATTAAAAATATAAATATTAAATTGCGATTTACCGTAAATCTAGTTGAAATATTATCTTTTAAATGAGAAAAACAAAATATTATTATAATAAAGAAACTTGTTCATATGAACTTGTAAAGCTTGGTAGAAGAGAATTACTTTTTAAATATTTAAGGTTTTTTATTATTGTTATAATTAGTAGCTTTTTGATGATTTCATTATATGATAAATATTTTGAATCTCCAGTAATAATTTCATTAAAAAAGGAAAATCAAGAATTAAAAACCCATTTTGACATTCTTAATGAAGAGATTGAATTAAATAATAAAATGCTTTCTAATCTTCAACAAAGAGATGATAATGTTTACAGAATAATATTTGAAGCTGAACCAATACCATCATCAATAAGAAAGGTAGGTGTTGGTGGAATTGAAAAATATAAAAATCTTATAGAAGGCAACCTTGAGAGAGAAGATATTATTTTAGAAACTTATAAAAAATCTGATGAACTTAAAAGAAAAATGTATATTCAAACAAGATCATATGATGAACTTATTGAGCTTGCTAACAATAAAGAAAAATTATTAGCTTCTATACCAGCAATTCAACCTGTTTCAAATAAAAATTTAAAACGAATTTCTTCTGGATTTGGTAGAAGAATAGATCCATACCTTAAAGTTAAAAGAATGCATTGGGGTATTGATTTTTCTCTTGAAAAAGGCAATGATATATATGCAACTGCTGATGGTGTTGTAAAAAGAGTTAAATCAAGTTTTGGAGGTTTGGGTAAACATATATATATAGATCACGGAAATGGATTTATGACTCTTTATGGTCATTTAGATGAGTATTTAGTTAAAAGAGGACAAAAAGTTAAAAGAGGTGAATTAATTGCATATAGTGGAAATTCAGGACGATCAACCGCACCTCATTTACACTATGAAATATCAAAAAATGGGAAAAAAGTTAATCCAGTTCACTACTTTTTTAATGAACTTTCACCATCAGAGTATGAAGAAGTTTTAAGATTATCTTCAATTGAAAATCAAGCGCTTGGATCTACATTTTAATTTTTTTAAATGAAATATTTTGAAAAAGAAATAAATAAAAAATATTTTAATATAGGAGAAGTAGCTGAAAATTTAAATGTCAACACTTCTTTAATCAGGTTCTGGGAGGAAAAGTTTGATATACTAAATCCAAAAAAAAACAACAAAGGAAAAAGAAAATATACTAAGAAAGATATTAAAATATTAAATGAGATTTATAACCTTGTAAAAGAAAAAGGATTCACGATTAAAGGAGCAAATTCTATAATGAAAAGTAAAGATAATTCGATGAAACAAAATGAAATAGTAGAGTCTCTTATCAAAATAAAAAAATCAATAGAAAACCTAAAAGAGCGTATCTAGTTTATATCTAAAATATTATTTATATCGTCTTGATTTGAGCCAGAATCCGCAAAATCATCAAATGTTTTTTCAGTAACATTAATAATATGATCAGAGATAAATTTTGCCCCTTCTTTAGCCCCTTGTTCATTATTTTTAATACAGCATTCCCATTC
>JBELBJ010000035.1:0-13350 GCA_042095375.1 Marinoscillum sp. | reverse complement strand
TATATAGAGCTGTTATCACCATAAGAATTGTAAAAACTTTCTAACTTGTCTCCCAAATGTTAAATTAACATTATTAAAAAAAATCATTAATTTATAATTTGTAAATTGTAATTGAATTATGTTATAAAATGGGAAATTCAAAAGCTATTTCATTACTTTTCGGTTTAATCGTTGGTGTTATTTCAACTTTGTCAGCTTATATATTATCAGAAATGGAACCGACAAAACTTGGTTCAATCGCTATAATTTCATTTGCATCTTCAACTTTATTATTTGCAATAATTACCGAGTATTTGTTTGATAGAAAAATCGCATTAATCTATAAATCTTTTGATAAGCTTAAAAAGAAGGAATTTGATGATTTAGATTATGATGATAGTATAATAAATTCTATTAATCCGTTAAAAGGTATTAACAATCAAATTACTTCCTACGCAAAAATAAAACAATTAGAAATTGATGAATTAAAACGTTTAGAAGAATTTAGGAGAGATTTTTTGCAAGATGTTTCTCATGAGCTTAAAACTCCTATTTTTTCTGCTCAAGGGTTTATTCATACCCTTATAGATGGAGCTATTGAAGATGAAAGAGTTAGATCAAAATTTTTAAGAAAAGCTGCTAAAAGCCTTGATTATCTGGATCTCCTTGTAAGAGACCTTTTAACAATTTCTCAAATGGAGTCCGGAGAAATAAGAATGAAAAAAGAAACTTTTTGTATAAATGAACTAATAAATGAGACAATAGAGCAACTTGAACCTAGAGCTTCAAAAAATAAAATTATTTTAATAAATGAAAATTTAAATGGTTCTGGAAAAATTTTGGTAGTTGCAGATTATTATAGAATTTATCAAGTACTTAAAAATTTAGTAACAAATGCTATTAAGTATTCAAATCCAAGCACTTCAGTAACTTTATTTATTAAGAAAAGAAAAAAAGTTGCTACAATTCACGTAAATGATCAAGGAAAGGGAATAGCTAAAAATCATAGAAAAAGAATTTTTGAAAGATTTTATAGAATTGAAAAAAGTAGATCTAAAGAAAGGGGAGGGACTGGTCTTGGCTTAGCTATATCAAAACATATAATTGAGGGTCATAAAACAAAAATTAAATTAAAAAGTAAAGTTAATTTTGGTTCTACATTTTCTTTTAACTTAAAATTACTTCCTAACAAGATTAAAAAATAAAAAAGATTGCTAAAACATTAAATTAATAGTTTTATAATTTTTATTTATACTGTTGTTTTTAATTATTAATAAATCTATTTTTGCTCACATTTTAAAAATAGATAATTGGATTCAAATAGTTTTAAAACAAAGTCAGTAGATATAAAGACATTACAAAAGTCATGGTTTTTAGTGGACGCTGAAAATAAGATATTAGGTAGGTTATCATCTGAGATAGCTAAAGTTCTTAGAGGTAAGAATAATGCTTATTTCACTCCAAATTTTGATTGTGGTGATTATGTAATAGTTCTCAATTCTGATAAGATTAAATTGACAGGTAAAAAGTGGAAAGAAAAAAAATATATTAGACATACTGGTTATCCTGGTGGTCAAAGGGAAACTACACCATTGAAGTTAAAAGAAGATAAATCATCTAAATTTATTATTGAAAGAGCTGTAAAAGGTATGCTCCCTAAAAATAGATTAGGAAGAAAATTATTTAATAATTTATTTGTATACGAAGGGTCTGATCATCCTCATGAAGGTCAAAAACCAAAAGAACTAAAATTATAAAATGGTCGAATATATCAATACTGTAGGAAGAAGAAAGACATCAGTAGCTAGAGCTTACATGAAAGCTGGAGGTAAAGGTCAGATAACTATTAATGATAAAAAATTTGAAAAATATTTTGCTTCAAAATTGTTACAGTTAATTGTTAAACAACCTCATGATTTAATTAGTATATCTAATGATTTTGATTTTAAAATAAAAGTTTTTGGTGGTGGCTTGAAAGGTCAAGCTGAGGCAATTAGGTTGGCTATTGCTAGAGCATTTGTGGAAAATGATCCTGAATGTAAGCCAACTTTAAAAAAACAAGGATTATTAACAAGAGACCCTAGAATGGTTGAGAGAAAGAAATATGGTAGAAGAAAGGCAAGAAGAGCATTCCAGTGGGTGAAAAGATAATTATACTATAATATGGATAAACTAAGTCATAAAGATTTATTAAAAGCTGGTGTACATTTTGGACACCTTACTAGAAAATGGAATCCTAAAATGTCAGAGTATATTTTTATGGAACAAAATGATATCCATTTAATTGATTTAAATAGAACAATTGATTGTGCCTTTACAGCTGTTTCCTCTCTAAAAAATATTGTAAAATCTGGTAGAAAAGTTATGTTTGTTGCCACAAAAAAACAAGCGAAAGACTATGTGTCAAAAATTGCAAAAAAACTAAATATGCCTTTTGTAACTGAAAGATGGCTTGGAGGAATGTTAACTAATTTTTCTACAATTAGAAAATCACTAAAAAAACTTTCTTCATTTGAAAATCAAATGAATAGTGAAACATTTGAAACAGATTTTGGAAAAAAGGAAAGACTTACAATTTCTAGGGATAAAGCAAAATTAGAGAAAGTTTTAGGTGGAATTTCTTCACTAACAAGAATCCCTGCTGCTATATTTATAGTAGATATTAAATTTGAAGAAATAGCTTTGAGCGAAGCTAAAAAACTCAATCTTCCAATTTATGCTTTAGTAGATACAAATTCTGATCCTAATTTAGCTGATTTTCCTATACCGGCTAATGATGATTCATTCAACTCGATTTCTTTTTTATTAGATTATGTAGCTAAAGGTATTCAAGATGGATTAGATGAAAGAGAAAAATTAAAAGAAGAAATTCGAGTTAAAGAAGAAAAGGAAGCGGCTTTAAAAGAAAAAAAAGCCACAGAGGAAGCAATGAAAGAAAAAAAAGAAACACTTAAATCAAAAAAATCTTAATTTTTTTAATCATTTTACTTATGTCTATAAATATTTCTGCAAAACAAGTCAATGAACTAAGACAAAAAACTGGTTCAGGAATGATGGATTGTAAAAAAGCTTTGGTTGAATCTAATGGAGATTTTGATAAAGCAATTGATATCTTAAGAAAAAAAGGTCAGAAAGTATCGGCTTCTAGGTCTGATAGAAAAACATCTGAAGGAGTAGTGGTTTATAGATTAAATGATGAAAATTCAAAGGGCTTTATTCTTTCTTTTACTTGTGAAACTGATTTCGTTGCAAAAAATGAAGACTTTTTAAATTTAGCTAATAGTATTATTGATATATCTTGTAATAATGGTGCAAGTTCTATTGATCAAATTCTTTCTTTTGAATTAAATGGGTTATCCGTTGAAAAAAGTATTATTGATTTAGTTGGTAAGATTGGAGAAAAAATTGAAATATCAGATTATAAAGTTCTTTCTGGAGAAAAAATTGTTCCTTACATCCATGCAGGGAATAAATTAGGAGTTTTAGTTTCATTAAAAAATGTTGCGGATTTTGACTATGTTAATATAGGTAGAGATATTGCAATGCAAATTGCATCAATGAATCCTATTGCATTAGATAGTGATCAGGTTGATAAGTCAATTATTGAAAAAGAAATAGAAATAGGTAAAGAACAGGCAATTAAAGAAGGAAAACCAGAACAGATTGTTGAAAAAATTGCTCAGGGAAAGCTTCAGAAATTTTTTAAAGAAAATACACTGCTAAATCAACAATTTGTTAAAGATAATTCCTTAACTATTAAAAATCATCTCTCATCTTTTTCTTCTGATTTATCAATAGAAAATTTTATTAGATTATCAATTGGATAACATATTCAATAATTGATATATTGAAACAACTTATTACCTTTATTGATTCATTAATTCTTCAATTTCCTCAGGTAAAATAGGTATATTATTCATTAAATTAATATTTTCTTTTTCACCTATAAGAATATTATCTTCTAACCTTATACCAAGACTTTCTTCTTTTATATATATACCAGGTTCAACTGTAAATACATTTCCAACTTCTATTTCACAATCAAAATTCCCAACATCATGAACGTCTAGTCCTAAATGGTGTGATGTTCCGTGCATAAAATATTCTAAAGAAAGAGGAGCTTTTTTATCTTGTTTTTGAACTTCGTTTTTATTTAATAAACCTATATTGATTAATTCACTTTCCATTATTTTTTGTACTTCTATATGAAATTGATTTATTGATATTCCAGGCCTAAGTATTTTAGTTGCCTCATTTTTAACATTTAATACGGCATTATATATTTTTAACTGTCTTGAAGAAAATTTACCATTAATTGGAATAGTTCTAGTCATATCTGATTTATAGTTAGCAAATTCTGCTGCTACGTCCATTAAAATCATTTCATTATTCTTACATATAGAATTATTGGTATTATAATGTAGGCAACATGCATTGATTCCACCAGCAATTATTGGTTCATATGCAAAACCCTTAGATTTATTTTTTATAAACTCATGAATATATTCTGCTTCAATTTCATATTCCCATACATCAGGTTTAATAAAATTTAAAATTCTTTTAAAACCTTTCTCGGTTATTTTACAAGCTTTAGATATCAAATCAATTTCAATTTGATTTTTTATCATTCTTTGATCACTTAAAATAGGATATGATTTTAGAAATTTATGATTTTTATATTTTTTTGAACAATATTTAAAAAACTTTTCTTGATTGGTTTCAACTCTATTTGCTGATCTTGGGTGTTCATTTTTTTCAAGGTAAATATTTGATGACTTTGATAATATTTTTTCTAAAATATTATCAAATTTATTATTCCAATAAACTGTTTTTATACCTGATAAATCGGTGCACTCCTGTTTTGTTAATTTATTTCCTTCCCAAATAGATATCAATTTATTAGTTTCCTTCATGAACAATATTTCTTTATATTTTTCATCATCAAAATCAGGTGCAATAATTAATATTGAATCTTCTTGATCAATTCCAGATAAATACAAAAGATTGGTGTTTTGGACAAATGGCATAGTTCCATCTGCATTAGTTGGCATAATATCATTTGATAAAAATATTGCAACTGAATTAGGCTCCATTTTATTAATAAAGTCTTTTCTATTTTTAATAAATAGTCTCTTATCTATTGGTGGATATTTCATTAATATTTGATAAATCTTTAATCCTAAATTAATGTTTTTAATCTAATAAGTATATAATTTTGATAGAAATTAAATCTAATAATTATATGGATTTTATTCATAAAAATCTTCTTTCTTATGCTGAATCTCATTCTGATTCTGAAACAGAATTATTAGAAGAAATTAATAGATACACACATTTAAATGTGATCAATCCTCGTATGTTATCTGGTCATCTACAAGGAAGAATTTTAAGTTTTATTTCGAGAATGATTAATCCGAAAACAATATTAGAAATAGGAACATATACTGGTTATTCTGCTATTTGTCTATTGGAAGGACTCACAAAAAATGATGGTAAAATAATTACTATAGATAAAAACGATGAGATTTCTGAAAAGGTAAAATCATTTTTTAGAAAATCTAAAAATTGTGATAAAATAGATTACATTATTGGTGATGCTGAGAATAATATTCTTAAACTAAAAGAAACTTTTGATTTAGTATTTATAGATGCAGACAAAGAAAATTATTCAAAATATTTTGATCTTGTTTTCCCAAAACTTTCAAAAGGTGGATTTATCATAGTAGATAATGTTTTATGGAGTGGAAAAATTTTAAATGAAAAAAAAGATAAATTGACTAAAATTATTGATAATTTCAATAAAAAAATTTCTAAAGATCATAGAATAAGAAAAGTAATTCTTCCTATTAGAGATGGTATTACTTTAATTCAAAAAAAATGAAGAAGTATATTTTTTTATTTTTTATTTTATTTCTCCTCGTTAAGAATTTAAACTCTCAGAGTAAAGATTATAATACCCCAAAAGTACCATCATCATTCGTTCTTGATAATATGAAAATTGAAATAAATGATGATACAAGAAAAGAAATTCAAAATGAGGTTGATGCATTGCATTTAAATAGGAAATATTTATTGCTTATACTTGATAGGGTATCAATTTATTTTCCAATAATTGAAAAAATCTTAAAAGAAGAAAATATTCCTGATGATTTCAAATACCTTTCTATTCAAGAAAGTTCATTAATTTCTGATGCTGAGTCTAGTTCTAATGCAGTAGGGTTTTGGCAGTTTAAATCAGAAACTGCAAAGTCACATGGTCTTAAAATAAATAAGTATGTAGATGAAAGATTAAATATTATCTCTTCAACTCGTGCAGCTTGCTCATATTTGAAAGAAAATAATTTTTATTTTGATAATTGGATTTATTCTCTTTTGTCTTATATGACAGGTTTGACAGGTGCTCGCTCGATAGTAGATGAAAAAATGTTTGGATCAAAAAGGATAAAAATAGATAAAAATACTCATTGGTATATTAAAAAATTTATTGCTCATAAGGTAGCTTTTCAAGATGAATTAAATCATAACCATTCTCAGAGTATGGTTCTTAAAGAATATTCAAGCTTTAATAATAGGTCAATAAAAAATATTTCAGATGAATTTGATATTAATTATGATAGATTACTTTCTTACAATAAATGGTTAAAATCAAAACAGATTCCTAGTGATAAGAATTATACTATTATTGTTCCACTTGATCAAAAAAATATTTTAGCTTTTCAAGATGTTAAGATCAATACTACTTCAAAAAATATTGTTTCATACAATGAAACAGAATCAGATTTTGATAAAAACATAATATCAATTGCTAATTTAGCAGTAGTTTATTTAAATGGTCTTCCAGCTATAATTGCCGATTCATTAGATTCCTTTAATAGTATTTCAAGAATTTATGATATTTCTATTGAAAATTTAAAAAAATATAATGACATGGATGATAAACAAAAAATATTAACTGGAAATATTTATTATCTAAAAAGAAAAAGAAAAAGAGGGAGAGTTTTTACATATTATCCTAGTGAAGATGATTCACTTTGGAATGTATCACAAAAATTTGGAATTCGACTTACTAACCTTAAGAAATTAAATAACATACAAAACAATCAGCTGCCTTCAAATAAAAAAATTATTTTGAGAAATAGTATATGGTTTTAAAAAAAATTATTTGATAATCTTCTCAATTATTTTTCCGTCTTTTTTACTTTTTAATAGTAGTTTTCTGTCTCCATAATGAGTTGTTTCTTCTTTTACTAAATAATAATTTTCATCATAATCTTGAAGAGTATTTATTTTTTCTACACCTTCTTTACCTCTCCATATATCTAGTTTTATTGGTTCCCATTTTTTACTCTTAATAGATTTATATGATGCATCTATAATTGCGTTTACTACATATCCATCATAAAATGTTTCTCTGGGAGATTTATTTTCCTCAAGACTGTCAAACATATCAGCAAACATATGGTTATATCCAAGTTCATTTAATTCATCGCCAACTGGGAATAGCCAACCAGAATCAGATTCTGCTTTTTCTGCAACATAATCACTTCCTTTACCTGTTGTAAACATTTCAAAACCAGTTCTAAGAAATGAATTTACCCAAATTGTTCCTTCAGTCCCCATAACTTCATCTCTTAAATCCATTCCACCTCTAAATGTCCAACTAACTTCAAATTGCCCAATGGCACCATTTTCGTATTTAACTAAACCAATTGCATGATCTTCTGCATCAATTGGTTTTACTTGAGTATCTCCCCAGCACATAACTTCTATTGGTTTAATATCTTTACCTATATAACTTCTAGCTATTTCAATACAGTGACAACCTAAATCTAGGATACAGCCTCCACCAGCTAATTCTTTATCCCAAAACCATTCGCTATGAGGTCCAGGGTGAGTTTCTCTTGATTTTGCCCAAATTATTTTTCCTAAGCTTCCTGATTTTACACTTTCTAAACCTTTTAAAAACTTTGGTGTATAGCAAAGATCTTCAAGATATCCAGCAAAAATCCCTGCTTTCTCAACAGCTTCAACCATTCTTTTAGCTTCGTCAGCATTTCTTCCTAAGGGTTTGGTACAAATAACAGACTTTTTGTGTTTACAGCATAAATGAACAGCTTCTTCGTGTAAATTATTTGGTAAAGATATACATACTACATCTACATCCTTATGGGAAATAGATTCTTCCATGTTCGTAGTCCAGTGCGGTACTTTATAATCTTTAGCAAATTTTTTTGCGCTTTCTTCTCTTCGAGAATAAATTGAAATAACTCGATCTTTATTTCTATAGCCATGCAATGAATCTGTATAAAATCTACCTATAAAACCTGATCCTAACATTGAAATTTTTTGCATAATTTTTTTATTTTTTTTCTTTAAAAAATATCATTAAAAATAGTAAAACAGCAACTGAAATATAAGCAGGAATCATCCATATTTCTGCCCAATTTTTTATACCCTCTATAGTATAACTATCAGTAATTATTCCAGAAAACCATGAACCTATAGTCATTCCAATTCCATAGGTTGCAACAGTAAATAATCCTTGAGCTGCATTTTTAATTTTTTCTCCGGCTTTATTTTCTGTATACATATATCCAGTGACAAAGAAAAAATCATAACAAATTCCATGAAGAACAATTCCTGCCATCAGCATCCAATAGTAATCATCACTCATATCACCATTTGCAAAGAATACAAATCTCAACCCCCATGCAGCTATTCCTATAATAAGAATATTTTTTACTCCTAACCTATAATAAAGTAATGGAATAGATAAAATGAAAATAGCTTCCGATACTTGTCCAAGAATCATTTTTCCAGCCGCTCCTTCCATTCCTATATCATTAAGAAAAACATTTGCAAATGAATAATAGAACGATAAAGGAATACATATTAAAACAGCTGATATAAAGAAAATTAAATATGACTTATCCTTTAGAAGTACAAGTGCCTCTAGACCAAAACTTGAACTATCTGATTTTCCTTTAGGAGGTACATCTGGTAGAGTAAAAGAAAACATTCCAAGTAATATAGAAGCTCCAGATGCTATATAAAATGTATAAGGTAGTGTACTATTGCTAGCTTCTAATTCCAATCCAAATTTTTGTCCTAATATTATATTTGAACCAATCACTAAACCTGCAATGATCCATCCAAAAGTTCCAAAAAATCTTATTATTGGAAAAACTTTTCCCGCATCACTGACATTAGCAAAAACAATATTATTTGAAAGTGCAACTGTGGGCATATACATTAATGAATAAAATAGTACGGTTAGTAAAAAAAGAAATGATGAAGAAACTTGAGTTGCATATATTAAAAGTAATCCTCCAATTAAATGTAATGCTCCCATTGCTTTTTGTGCAGAAAAGTATCTATCTGCAATAGCTCCAACAAAAAAAGGTGAAATTATTGCTGCAAAAGCAAACGCACTATAGGTATTCCCAATTTCAGCACCAGAAGAGTTCAATATTTTTGACATATATGTCGCAGCAGTAACATACCATGCTCCCCAAATAAAATATTGGAGAAACATCATTATTGATAATTTAATGTTATTCACTGTAATGGATTTATTTACTAATAATGTTAAGTTAAAAAAAAAATATTTAAATTATGATATATTAAAAAAAATTAGATTTCTTATAAATATTTTCAATTGATATAAATTATGAAAAAAATAAAAAAATCAAATCCAAGAAGAGATTTTATTAAAAAAAGCGCCTTATCGGCAGGTAGTTTTTTTATTGTTCCCAGATTTGTCTTAGGGGGAAAAGAATATTTACCTCCAAGTGATAGATTAAATATTGCAGGAATTGGGGTAGGAGGTAAAGGAACCTCTGATTTATGGTATGCTTCAGATGAAGGAAAAGAAAATGTTGTGGCATTATGTGATGTTGATATGGGTAAAATAAGTCAAAAGTCTAGAGAAAGATTTCCGAAAGCAAAATTCTATCAAGATTTCAGAGAAATGTTTGATAAAGAAAAAAATATAGATGCCGTTACAATTTCTTCACCAGATCACGTACACGCAATTCAAACCCTTGCCGCAATGGATTTAGGTATTCATGTCTATGTACAAAAACCTTTAACTCATAATATAAGAGAAGCAAGAATGTTAACAGAAAAGGCTAGAGAAAATAAAATTGTTTCACAAATGGGAAATCAAGGAGCTTCTAATACTGGAATGACAAAAGCTCAAGAATGGTTTAATAAAGGTTTAATTGGTGAAGTAGATGAAGTTTTTGTTTGGACAAATAGACCCGTATGGCCTCAAGGAATACCTGTTCCTAAATCAAGTGGAGCACAAGTACCTGAAGGATTGAATTGGGATTTATGGTTAGGTCCAGCTCCAAAAATAGAATATACAGATGCTTATCATCCATTCAATTGGAGAGGATGGTGGGCTTACGGAACTGGAGCTTTAGGAGATATGGGATGTCATTTGATTGATGTTCCATTTAGGGTATTAGGTTTACACTATCCTAAAGCAGTTGAATGTAGTGCTGGCCAAGTATTTATTAAAATGTGGACTCCAGAATATATTCCGGAAGGATGTCCTCCTTCTTCTTCTGTGACTTTAGATTTCGCTGCTACTGACAAAAATAAAATTCCTCTTAAGATGAGATGGTTAGATGGTGGAATTAGACCTCCACATCCAGACTTAATTCCTGCAAACGATTCCTTAGGAACTCCTGATAGTTCAAATGGAGTTATGATGATAGGGTCAAAAGGAATAATCACTACAGGTGTTTATGGATTTACACCAAAATTATATAGGAAAGGGGAGGAAGTAGTTGAGTTTGATACATCTAATCAAACAAACGAATATGGACATCATTCAACATGGATTGATGCGTGCAAGGCAGGATTTAATAGTTCTGAGCACAAAGCTTTAACATCATCATTTGATTATTCTGGTCCTATGACAGAAACCGTTCTTATGGGAAATATTGCAATTAGAAGCTATATGGAAAAAAAGAATGGAATTGGAAATTCATATCCAGGGAGAAAGAAGTTATTATGGGATGGTGAGGCGATGAAAATCACTAACTATGAAGATGCAAATAAATATGTAACTAGAGATTATAGAAATGGATGGGAAATTTAAAATTCATAATCTAGATTAAATTGATTCTTTAGATTTTTTATTTCTTTATTATTTTTCATTAGAAATTCAAATTTTTCTTTTCCAGTATAAAGTTTTTTTGATTTTTCCTTTTTATCAATTGATATTTTGAACTCTATTTCTTGATTTTTAAAATTTTCTTTAATTTTTAATAATAAATCATTTTTTAGATCTTCAAATATTTCATTTTCAAGATCGCTTCCAAGTTTAATATTGATTTTATTATTATCTATTAAAAACTCTTTATTTAGAACAGATAATTTTGAATTAGATATATTTTTTAATTTTATATATTCTTTAATAAAACTTTTTAAACTTTTTTCATCAAATTCTTCTATTTTTTGATTCTTATTAGAATTAATTTTTGCTTCTTCATCTTTTGTAACTTCATTTTTTGATTCTCCATTTAAAATGGAATTTAAATCTGGTGTATTCTTAATAATAGTTTTTTTTTGAATGGATTTATTAACTAAAGTTTCATTTTTTTTAATAGAATCGGATTGTTCATTTATAATACTCTCATTAATCTTAAGACTATCTTTTTGATCATTTTCATCACTATCGCTATCTTTTTTAGTACTCTCACTACTTTTAAGAGTATCTTCTTTCTCTTTTTTGATATTCTCAGCTTTTTTAGTGTCTTCTATTTTACTCTCAATATCCTCAGGTTTTTTTTTAATTTTTTTTTTTGGAATATCTTTAGATACTACTTGGGGGGTTTTTTTTAACCTACAAAGTTTTGCAATTACTATTTCAGCATGAAGTCTTTTGTTGCTGGATAAGTTATAATTTATATCGAATGAATTAAGAATATCTAAGGCATTGAAAGTAATTTCATTAGAAATTTTTTGGGATTGAGTACTGTACTTTGACTGAATTCCATCAGAAACTTCAATTAATTTTGATACACTTTCATCTTTACATAATAGTAAATTTCTAAAATGTTCAGCTAAACCGGTAATAAAATTTTTGCTTTCAAATCCTAACTTCAAAATTTCATCTAAGATTAAAAAACAGGAAGAAGAATCATTTTTTAAGATAAAATCAGTAATCTTAAAAAAATAATCATAATCTAAAATATTAAGATTTTTGATCACATCATCATATGTTATTTTTTTTTTCGTGGCATAGGATATCATCAGATCTAAAATAGATAATGCGTCTCTTAAAGCCCCATCAGATTTTTGTGCAATTATATGCAAAGCATCATCTTCTGTTGATATTCCCTCTAGTTCAGAAATTTTTTTAAGTCTATTTTTAATATCATCAATTTCAATTCTATTAAAATCATGAATTTGGCATCTAGACAGAATTGTTGGAATAACTTTATTTTTTTCTGTTGTTGCAAGAATAAAAATAGCATAAGAAGGAGGTTCTTCAAGAGTTTTTAAAAAAGCATTGAACGCAGCGTTTGAAAGCATATGTACTTCATCAATAATATAAACTTTAAATTTTCCAGATTGAGGTGCATAACGAACTTGTTCAATTAAATTTCTAATGTCATCAACTGAGTTATTTGATGCCGCATCTAGTTCAAAAATATTTAGGTCATTATTATTTTTTAATGGATCATCCCATTCAAGATTATTTACCATCTTAGCAACAATTCTTGCACAGGTTGTTTTTCCTACTCCTCTTGGGCCACAAAAAAGTAATGATTGAGCAACTTTTTTATTTTGAATGGCATTTTTTAGAGTAGTGGTTACGTGGTCCTGACCAATAACATCATCAAAGTTAGTTGGTCTATATTTTCTTGCAGAAACAACATAGTTATCCATAGTTGTAAATTAAATAATATTTTATCTTTGAGCTAAATTTTGTTCTTTGTTTTTTTGGGGTCGTCTGGAATTGACAGTATGACAAATTTTATTTTTGCATGTCGGGTGATGTAGTAAACATCCGAAATCAAATACTATTTTTTTTAAACGGCGAACGTACACACGAATACGCTATGGCAGTTTAAGTTCTAAGAACTTGAATAGTCACATCATTATTAGTTTACGATCTTTGACTAATTTTTATGATGTCATAAAAAGATCTACTATTTAGATGATTCTACGAATCTTTTTAGGAAATCTAGTAGATAAGGTTAGATGTTGGTTGATATTTTCCTGCTCTAATTCGAAAATTAAAAATTATCTAAGCATGTAGACGGAATATTATTTCCATAGCTGGACGCGGGTTCGAATCCCGCCGACTCCACAATTTTATAATTCATGATTTATGAATAGACAAAATTCGAT
>JBELBJ010000034.1:0-13463 GCA_042095375.1 Marinoscillum sp. | reverse complement strand
AAAAGAAAAAGTAAAATAATTAAAAAATTATTTTATATCTTTTTTATTATATTCTTATCTATCTTATTTAGTATACTTAATTTTCAACTTAGTGAAAGAAGATAAAATTTTTCTTTTAGAGATTATTTTACCATTACCAGTAGATAAAACTTTTACATTTTACTGCTTAGAAAACGATTTTAAAAATATAAAAATTGGATGTAGAGTTTTAGTTCCTTTTGGGAAAAATAATATTGAAAAAATAGGTGTTGTTCTAAAAATTAACTCATTAAATCAAAAGGAATACAATTATAAAAAAATAATTGCAATTATTGACAAAAAGCCGATTATTACAAATAAGCAATTTAAAATGATAAGATGGGCGTCAAATTATTATATGATAAGTTTTCCAAAAACATTCAATCAAATAATTCCAAAATTTTTACTTAAAAAAAAAATAATAGATAGTTATAAGCCTGAAATCAAAAACTTTATAAAATTTAATAGAAACAAAAAAAAAGATTTAGAAAAAATAAAATTTAAAAAACAAATAGAAATAATTAATGAAATAAATAAAATCAATAATAAAACAAAAAATTATAATGTAAATATTAAAGAATTAGTAAATAATAATTTTTCAAAAACATCAATTAATACCCTTATAAAAAATAATTATTTAGTAAAATATCAAAAGAATGTATCTAGATTATTAAATAAAAAAATAATAAAAGAAAATAATATCCTTAACAAGGAAGAAAAATTATTATTTAAAAGATTATATGAAAAATATCAGAAAAACAATAAAATTTTATTCACAGGAATATCATTCATAGAAAGACAAAAAACATATATAGAATTAATTCAAAAAGAAATTTCAAGAAAAAATAGGGTTCTTTATATACTACCAGATATTTTTTTTAAAAAAAAACTGATTCAAAAATTTGAAAATATTTTTGGAGATAAATTGACAATTTTAAAACCTAACCATTCAAATAATTATAAAATTGAAAATTATAATAGTATTTTAAATAATAATTTTAATGTTATTATAGGAGGTAAAAATTCTATTTTTTATCCAATAAAAAAATTATCTCTAATTGTTATTGATAATGAAGAAAATGTTTTATTAAAAGAAATTAGAAAAGATTTGAAATATAATGCTAGAGATATATCTCTAATTATTTCAAAAATTTATAATACTAAAATTGTTTTAGGATCTTCAAATCCATCTTTAGAAACATATTATAATTCAAAACAAAAAATATTTTCATATGTATCAAAAAATAATTACAATAAGAATAAGAATCAGCTTACAATAATTAATACTTTAGAAAAAAAATTAAAAAATAAAATGAATGGTAGTTTTTCGAATTTATTAATAAGAAATATGAAGAAATCATTAAAAAAAAATAAACAGATTATTATTTATAATCACAATAAAAATGAACTAGAAAAATATAAAGATGAATTAAAAGAAATAATTAAAAATGTTGAAATTGATATAATAACAAATGATATGAATAAAACTATTCTTAATAAAAAGATTAACAATATAAATGAAAATAAAATAAATATAATATTAATTAATCAACTAATCAAAAGCATTTTACCAATTAAAAATATTGAAACAATTGGTATTTTAAATGCTGAAAAAATGATCAGTTTTCCAAATTTTAGATCTATGGAAAAAACATTTCAAACTATAAATTTAATTATCAATGAAGGATTAAATCAATTAAAATTATATATTCAAACACTTGATCCAAGTTCTAATATTTTTATTTTTTTAAAAAAAAATAAATTGCATAGTTTTTATGAAAATGAATTATTCGAAAGAAAAAAATTTAATTACCCTCCATATACAAGGTTAATTAAAATTAAGTTTAAAAGTTATAATAAAAATCAAGCTGAGAATGATGTAGAAAAATTTTATGATAAAATTATTAAATTAATAAATAAAAAGAATATTCTAGTTCCAAATACAAATGAAAATGAACATATATATTTAGTTATAAAAATTGGAAGAAATAAATATGACATAAATAGATCAAAAAAAGATATTATTAAAGTTCTAAATGAAATTAAAATAAAATCAATTATATCAATAGATGTAGATCCAATAAATTAAAAATTCCATTTATTTTTCAAATAATCCATAGAATCATAAGAGGTTAAATCAAATTTACAAGGAACAATTGATATATAATTATTATTAATAGCCCACTCATCATTATCATTGACATTGTCATGATTTACAAAATTTCCAATCATCCAGTAATATTCTCTACCATATGGATCAAGTCTTTTTTCGAACTTTTCTTCCCAATAAGCATTGGCTTGTCTACAAATCTTTATTCCTTTTATTTTATTCATTCTTTTTTTTGGAATATTAACATTTAATGCAATAGAATTTGGCATTCCATTAATTAATGAATTTTCTATAATTTTTATAACATATTTATCAAAATGATCCATATCAGCATTTGGATTGAAATCACATAATGAAAATCCGATAGATGGTGTGTTTTCTATAGCACCTTCTATTGCAGCTGACATTGTTCCAGAATATAAAACACTAATTGAGGAATTACTTCCATGATTAATTCCACTAACAATTAAATCTATTTTTTTATTTTTTAATACATGGTGTTTTGCAATTTTGATACAATCAGTAGGTGTACCACTACACTTATAAGATTCTATATTATCAAATAAATCAGACTTAACTAATCTTAATTTATCTCCAACTGTGATTGCGTGACCCATACCAGATTGAGGAGAATCAGGTGCAACTACAATAACATTACCTATTTTTTTAGTTATGGAAACTAATTTTCTAATACCAATGGCATCAATTCCATCATCATTTGTTACCAAAATTAAAGGTTTTTTCATTCTATAAACTATTATAATATGCTACTATTTTGACTAAATCTTTCATTTTTTTAATTCTTAAATTATTATTTGAATAGTATTGTTTTATTTCTTCTATATTATCAATCATAAAATCAAAAAGTTCATTTTTTTTACCATTAAATTCATATATAGAGCCTTTTGAATTCATAAAAAAAAAATCATATTCAAGTTTATTATATTGTTCATAATATGTCCTTCCATATGAATAATAGGATGGAAAATATCTAGGAACTGTTTCCAATACAATTTTTTCTTTAATTAATAAAGTTAACTTTCCTTCAATTAAAACTTCAAATAATAATGGTATACTATAATTATAATTGATTTCATACATAAGAGAATAAAATTGTCTGTAATCCTCAATTGTGTTATCAAAAATCTCAAAATAATAAATATTTCTATTACTAAAAGCTTTTATTTTGTTATTAACCTTTACTTGAATTAATTGATTTTCAATATTATATTTAACAAAACCATTTAAAGTATCCTTCTGATTAGTAACTAACCAACCTTTATGCCAAATTTCAGAAGGAAAATCTTGAGAAAATAAATTTATTTTAAAACAAAAAAAAAATAGAATTATATAAAAAAATTTCATTTTTTATCAATTAA
The DNA here is from genome assembly GCA_042095375.1 of Marinoscillum sp. Taxonomy (GTDB): domain Bacteria; phylum Bacteroidota; class Bacteroidia; order Cytophagales; family MED-G16. Next base: position 9,956 of record JBELBJ010000034.1, on the reverse strand, counting down.
AATTTTATGTCCCATCTTATCTCTTTTTGTTCTTAAATACTTTATATTATGTTTATTGGGATTACATTCAATAGGTATATTTTTAATAATTTCTAAGCCATATCCAATCAATCCTATTCTTTTTTTCGGATTATTTGTAAGAAGTTTAATTTTACTAATATTTATATATCTTAAAATTTGAGCACCAATACCATAATCTCTTTGATCGGATTTAAATCCTAATTTTTTATTTGCCTGAACAGTATCAAGACCATTCTCTTGAAGTTTATATGCTTTTAATTTATTTATAAAACCAATACCTCTACCCTCTTGATTCATATACAAAACAACTCCTTTGCCTTCATTATTTATAATTTTCATTGACTCATTGAGTTGATCCCCACAATCACATTTCAATGAATGAAAAATATCACCAGTAACACAAGAAGAATGAACTCTAACTAAAATAGATTCATTTTTTTTCCATTTACCTTTAATTAATGCTAAATGTACATCTTCTGTATTTATCTGAGTAAAAGCAACTAATTTAAAATCTCCAAAACCCGTTGGAAGATTAACTTCAATTTCTTTCTTGATTAATGATTCATTTTTTAACCTATAGGAAATAAGATCTTTAATAGACACAAGGCATATATTATGTTTTTGTGATACTTTTTTTAAATCGGGAACCCTTGCCATGCTACCATCATCATTTAAAATTTCAACTAATACCCCTGAAGCTTTTAATCCAGCGAGTTTTGCAAAGTCAACTGATGCTTCAGTATGACCTGCTCTTCGCAAAACTCCACCATTAATTGATTTTAAAGGAAATACATGACCAGGCTTAGATAAATCTGATGTTTTTGTTTTGTTATCTACTAATGCTTTTATTGTTTTTGATCTGTCTTTCGCAGATATTCCAGTTGAAACTCCTTTACCTATAAGATCAACAGATACAGTGAAAGAAGTATTATGGCTATCAGTATTTTTTCCAACCATTAAATTTAATCCTAAACTATCACACCTATCTTCTTCTAAAGAACAACAAATCAAACCTCTTCCATATTTTGACATAAAATTTATTATTTCAGGAGTAATTTTTTGAGAGGCACAAATGAAATCACCTTCATTTTCTCTAGATTCATCATCTACAACAATAATAATCTCTCCTTTTCTAATTCTTTTTATTGCTTCTTCTATAGTATCAAAATCTTTTTTCATCATTTAGTAGTAACGTTTCCAAGTTCATCAGCAATCTCAACTTCAATTTTTTTTAATTTTTGATGATCACTGAGTATCTCTTTTTCTTCTTTTTCACTTAAATTATCATTATTTAATAGTTGAATGTTATTATCTATCATTTTTTGAATTAATCTAAATTTTAACCTTAAAACGCTATTTAACGAAGCTTTTTTTAAAATTTCTTTTTCTTCAATAGTTGTAATTTTATATTTTTTAATCCAATTTTCACTTAGTTCATATTTGGATGATAGCAAATCTATAACTTCATTTTTTAAATCCTTATCACTATGGTTTAAAAAATAGTTTATATCTAATTTTTTTTTACTTACAAGACTGTTTCTAAAACATTCAATTATACTTAAATGATTTTTATTATTAAATTTTAGATCTTCAATTTCATTCAAAAAATAGTTTATAAATGAAAATCTATCAATTTTTAGATTTTTATCGCTAGTGCCATAATTAACTAAAATTCTTATACACTCTCTTTCCTGTAATGAAATAACGTTTTCAATAGAGATAAGTTTTTTAGTGTTTTTCGCCTTTTCACTTTTTAATAAATATTTATTTGAATAATTATTTTTTAATAAAGTTTTATTTAACTCAGAAATAAGAATATTTTCATCTATTTCAAGTTTTAAAGACGATTCTTTGATATAAACAGATCTTTTAAGTGTATCTGGTATTTTTGAAATACTATTAATAATTTCTTTAATTGTATCAACCTTTTTTAAAGGATCATTTTTTGAAATTTTTTTCAATAAATCTATTTTAAAAGTGACAAAATCTATTTCGTTATTAATTAAATAATCTTTAAATAATGATGAATTTACTTTTTTAGAATAACTATCTGGATCTTCACCATTAGGAAATAAAATAACTCTAACATTTGTATCATTTTCCAAAATCATATCAATCCCTCTAAGAGAAGCTTTTATTCCAGCATCATCTCCATCAAATAGAATTGTAATATTATTTGTATACCTCTTGATTAATTTAATTTGATCAGATGTTAAAGATGTACCTGAAGATGCAACTACATTATAAATACCTTTTTGATGTAGAGAAATAACATCAGTATAACCTTCAACAATGTAACATTTATTTTCATTTCTAATTGCATTTTTAGATTGGAAAATTCCATATAAGACATGACTTTTTTTATACAAAATAGTTTCAGGAGAATTTATATATTTTGGTTGAGTTGTATCAATTAATGTTCTTCCACCAAAAGCAATAACTTTACCTGATATATTATGGATTGGAAAAATTATTCTATTTCTGAATCTATCGTATAATTTATTGTTTTTTTCAATTACTAAGCCAGTATCTATGATAAGATCTTTTTTAAATCCAAAATTTTTCAAATAATTGTAAATATCATCCCATTTGTCTATCGCAAAACCTACATCAAATTTTTTTATAACTTCATCATCAAAATCTCTTTCTTTAAGATAAGAATAAGCGATTTTTTTACCTTCACCTGATTGTAAAGATTTTTTAAAATATTCAACTGAATTACTAAGTATTATATGCAAACTCTCTTTTTTTGAATGATCAGAAGATGAATAATTATCATTAGAGTTTTCAATTATTTCAATTCCATATTTTTTTGCTAAATATTCTAAAGCTTCAACATATGAAAGTCCATCAATCAACATTAAAAATTCAATTGCATCACCACCTTTTCCTGTACTAAAACATTTGAAAATTTGTTTGCTAGGTGAAATAAAAAACGAAGGTGTTTTTTCTGAAGAGAAAGGACTAAGAGCTTTATAACTTGATCCACTTTTTTTTAAATTAATAAAGTCTCCTACAACATCAACTATATCTATTCTATCTTTAATTTGTGAAATTGTTTGATTATCTATCATATTTTTTATTATAAACTTAATTTAATCATTTTTTTAAAAAGATTTTAAAAGTAAATTACAAGAAATTATATTTTTTATTTATGAAAGAAACAGATGTCTTAAATGTTTTAAAAAATGTTAATGATCCTGACTTAAAAAAAGATCTTGTAACTCTCAAAATGATAAAAAATATTAAGATTGGTAAAGATAAAGTCAATTTTGATATTAAATTAACCACCCCTGCTTGTCCATTAAAAGAAAAAATCAAATCTGACTGCATTTCAAGTTTTAAAAAATACTACCCCAATATCAAACCTATTATAAATTTTACATCCGAAGTGGTTAATTATAATCAAAAATCAATGATAAAAAATATTAAAAATATTGTTGCTATATCTTCTGGCAAAGGTGGTGTTGGAAAATCAACAATTTCATCAAACTTAGCTGTTGGTTTTGCAAAATTAGGAGCAAAAGTTGGTTTAATTGATGCAGATATTTTTGGACCTTCAATTCCAACTATGTTTAATTGTGAAAATCAACAACCCCAAATAAAAAAAATAAATAATAAAAATGTAATCATTCCAATTACTCAATATGGAATAAAATTATTATCAATGGGATTATTAATTCCTAAAGACAAAGCAGTTATTTGGAGAGGTCCTATGGCAAGCTCAGCATTAAAACAATTTATTCTCGATGTTGAATGGGATGAACTAGATTATCTTTTTATAGATTTACCACCAGGAACAAGTGATATCCATATAACATTAACACAAAACTTTCCTGTTTCAGGAGCTATTATTGTTACTACACCACAAAAAGTATCTGTTAATGATGTTAAAAAGTCAATATCTATGTTTAATCAGAAACAAACTAAAATTCCTATTTTAGGTGTTATTGAAAATATGTCATATTTTTCACCTAAGGAACTACCTCAAAATAAGTATTATTTATTTGGGAAAAATGGAGGAAAAGATGTTGCAAAAAAATTTAATTTAAATTTTATTGGAGAGATTCCAATTATTGAAAAAATAATGAATAGTAGTGACAATGGATTTCCAATTGTTCTTAAGGAAAATAAAATTAGTGAAAAATTTATCGATCTTTGTAAAGATATTGCAAGGTTAATAGTAATAAATAATTTAAAATAATATTATATTTAGTAAATTTTAGTTGATGAATGAAATAAGTTTAATCGAAAAAGTAGAAAATGCATTAGATGAAATCAGACCTTATCTAATTAAAGATGGAGGAAATATTAAAGTTGTTTCAATAGATAATAATAATATTGCTAATATAGAATTATTAGGTAATTGTGAAAGTTGTCCTATGTCTCCAATGACTTTAAAACTTGGTGTAGAAGAAGCAATTAAAAAAAATGTGCCTGAGATAAAAGGAATCAAAACAATTAATTTTTCTAATTAAATAAATTTTTAGTTTACTAGTTTATTAATTTTGGATAAACATAAATTTTGAATAATAAGAATATTGCTATTTTAATGGGTGGTTATTCATCTGAATACAAAGTTTCAATAAGAAGTGGAAATGAAGTATATAATAATTTAAACTCATCAAAATATAATCTTTTTAGGGTAATAGTCACAAAAGAAAATTGGTGCTGTATTGATAAAAATGAAAATAAACACCCAATAAATATAAAAGATTTTAGTGTACATAAACCAAAAATTAATTTTGATTATGTTATTAATGTTATTCATGGAAGTCCTGGAGAAGATGGTCTTATTCAATCCTATTTTAAAATGCTAAATATTAACCATAGTTCTTCAGATTATTCTCAATCTGCACTGACATTTAATAAAAATGAGTGTAAAAATTTTTTAATAAAACATAAAGTATTAACTCCTAAATCATTTTTATTAAATAAGAATACAAATATAAATATTAAAGAAATTTATAATAAAACAGGAATTCCAGTTTTTGTAAAGCCTAATAAAGGTGGGTCAAGTTTTGGAATATCTAGAGTTGAAAATATTGATAATTTAAATCTTTCAATTAAAAAAGCTTTTAAAGAAGATGATGAAGTAATTATTGAAGAAGAAATTAAAGGAATAGAAATATCAGTTGGTGTTATTAAATTTAAAAATAAAATAATTGCTTTACCTCCAACTGAAATAGTTACATACAATGATTTTTTTGATTATAATGCAAAATATAAAGGACAATCTGATGAGATTACACCCGCTAAATTAAATAAAGATGAGACTGATTTTATTCAAAAATTAAGTAAAAAAATATATAAAATATTAGATTTAAAAGGTTTTTCAAGATCTGATTTTATTTTAAAAAATAATAAATTTTACTTTTTAGAAATAAATACAAATCCTGGATTAACTAAAGAAAGTATTTTACCACAACAAGCATTATCTTATGGTATTTCTTTAGAGGAATTATTTGAAAGTTTAATAAAATAACAAACATTGTTAAAAATTTTAAAAAACATATTTTTCATAATTATTTCTTCAGTTTTAATTGTATTATTTTTATTTAATTTATACTTTCCAATTCTTACTAACCACGGAGAAACAATTACTGTTCCTGACTTGAAAGGATTAAATTATATTGAAATTGATGATTTTTTATCAAAAAGAAATCTGAAATATGAAATTATTCCAGATTCAAGTTTCACATCTGAATACGCTCCATTAAGTGTAATATTTCAAACCCCTATATATGGGGAAAAAGTAAAGGAGTATAGAAAAATTTATCTTACTCTAAATTCAGTTAAACCTCCAAAGATTAAAATGCCAAAACTTATTAATGGATCTGTAAAAAATGCTCAACTTATTCTAAAAACATACAATTTATTATTAGGAAAAATAAATTATGTACCAGATATGGCAGCAAATGCGGTGATTCAACAATATCATAATGGTAAAATTATTAAAGGAGGTGATCTTATTTCTAAAGGTTCCATAGTTGATTTAGATATTGGAAATGGAATGGGTAATCAAATTTTTGAAATACCATATTTAGTTGGTTTAGATTTAGAAGAAGGAAAATTCACTATTCTTGGTTCAGGATTATCAATTGGAGAAATATATTATAAAAATGAAGGTAAATTATCTATTGAAATAATAAATGAGAATGGAGATGAAGAAATTAAAGAAATTAATGCCAAAGAAGGGATCATATTTAAACAGTATCCCGAATCTCCAAAAAAAATAAAAATTGGTAAAAAAATTGATTTATGGGTTGTGAAAGATTCTTTAGAAATTAAATAATTTATTAATTGAAATATTTTAAGTATTTACTTTTTATTACATTAATACTATTCAATCATAATAATTTATATTCTCAACTTATTATAAAAAATATATTATCAGATTTCTCAAATAATTTTAAATATAATAATGAAAAAATTGATACTATCTCAATGCCATTTTTTGATGACTTTTCAACATACGATGATACAATTCCTAAAAATAATTTTTGGAGCAGATCAAAAAGTATATTGATTAAAGATTTACCCAATAACAATTCACCAAGTATTGGAGTAGCAGTTTTTGATGGGATAAATCAAGATGGAAATCCATATAATGAATCAAGCGAATATACAGGTCTAGCTGATACACTTTCATCAAATTTTATAAACCTTGAAAGCTTCTTATCTAAAGACAGTATTTTTTTGAGTTTTCTTTGGAAGATTAATAATTTTTCAGAATTTCCTGATGATAATGATTCTATTAGATTACAATTTTTAAATAAGGAAAATAAATGGGAAACTATTTGGAAAGCTATTGGGAATCTATCAAATCAAACTGAATATTTTAACCATGAAATATTTCATCTTCAAGATAAATTTCTTCATAGAAATTATAGATTTAGATTTCAAAATTTTGGTAAATTAAATGGTCCATTTGATAGTTGGGTTATAGACTACATTTATTTAAATAATAATAGAAATTCTAATGATACAATATTTATTGATAGGACTTTAACTTATAAACCTAATAATATTTTTGGATCATTAACTTCGATTCCAATGGAACAATTTTTAAATAATCCAGATTTATTTTTAGATTCAATTCATGTTGGTTTTAATAATTTAAATAATCAAATTCAACCAATTGAATTCAATTGTATAGTTTATGATATTTTTAATAATTCAATAATTGATACATTAAGTTGGAAAGAACCTTTAAATCCGATAGCACAGGGGTTTGAAAGAAGAATACTATCAAGTAAAATTCTCAATAAGGAAAAAATTCCGATTGACAAAGATTCACTTCATTTAAAAATTAAATTTTATATAAATTCTGGAGATACAATTATTAATGGAATTGATTATAGAGTTAATGATACAGTTATAAATATCAATAAAATAAATGATTATTTATCTTATGATGATGAAAAAGCTGAATTTGCAGCTGGAATTAATCAAGAAGATGGTGAGGTTGTAGTTATGTTTATTTTAAACCAAAAAGATACTATTACGCATATAGATTTATATTTTCCAAAAATTTATCCTATAAGTGATGACAAAAAGCTAGAATTAGTTCTTTACAAAAAATTGAACGATAATAGGGTTAACTTAATAACAAATAATCTTATTAACGTAAGTAGTAATAATAATTATAACTCATTTAAGTTAATATCGCCATTAATAGTAAATGATACTATTTACATAGGATATAAACAATTTGATGATGAGTTTATACCTATAGGGCTAGATAAAAACAATAATAATTCAGATAAAATATTTTTTAATATTAACGGATCATGGGAACAAAATAATTTAATCAATGGAAGTTTAATGATAAGACCCAAATTTTCAAAAGTAGAAAATTTTGTTACTAAAACAGAAAATTTAATTAATGAAAATTTAAAAATTTACCCAAATCCATCTTATGATAAATTAAACTTAAACTACTATGTTGACTACTTTTATATTTATGATCAAAATGGAAAAAAATTAATTTTTAAAAATCAAAAAACTAATGAAATAAATTTAAAAGGCTTAGATGCAGGTGTTTATATAATTATTTTAAAATACAGAAATAGAATATTTAAGAAAAGAGTAATTAAATTATCTGAAGCTTTTTAAAAATTTCTCTAATTGATCTATTTCTAAAACTTGAAATGTATTAAAATTTAATTTTTTTGATGAAATTAAGTTTTCATTAATATCATCAAAAAATAAAACTTCATTACCCAAAATATTGTTATCATCTAAAATTAGTTTGTAGATTTCAACTTCAGGTTTTCTTAAATATATTTCATGGGAGTAATATACTTTATGGAAAATATCTTTCAATCCTAGATTATACTTTTTTATAAATATATCATTATAAAATTTTTCATGAATAGAGTTTGTATTGCTTAAAACAAAAATATTGAATTTACTTTTTAGTGATGTAATTAGATCAACTATATTATAGTTAACAGATAAGATTAATTTATTCCATACCCTATCAAATTCATTATTAATTAAATTAATTCCAATCAAATTATTCAAACTATTTCTGAATACATTTTCAGATATTAAGCCTTTTTCAAAGTCAAAAAAAAACTTTAGTTTTTTATTACTTTTAAAAAGTTTATAATCTAAACCATTTAAAATATCCTGATTCTTTTTTGCTAAAGAATTAAATTTTTTAATAGTTAATGATGGATCAATATTTATTATAACTCCACCTAAATCAAAAATCAGCGTAGTTATTTTATTTTTCATATTGGTGAAGTTAAAACTATTTTAAAAAAATAATAAATCGATAAGAAATTTAAAGCATGCTCCTAGAATATAAGAAAAACAAAACTTAAATTTGCAAACAATAAATTAGGATAAGTTTTTAATCCTAAGGGCCCATAGCTCAGTTGGTTAGAGCACCCGGCTCATAACCGGTAGGTCCCAGGTTCAAGTCCTGGTGGGCCCACATTATTATTTTATTGATAATTATTTATAAAGTTAAGTATTTGAAGGTTTATTTATGATACTATATCACTATACTAACCTTTCTGCAGGAGTTAAAATTATGCAAGAAGGTTTTTTAAGAGTTACAAATGAAATGCAAAACCCTGCATTATGGTTTAGTAAACATCAAATTTTTGATCCTTCTGCATTAAAAATGTATCAAACAGATATTGGTATGAGAAGATACAAATCAGTACAAGAACAAGCTGAAAATATTGGTTGTATGAGGTTTATTTATGATAACAGTAAAAACAATCTTACAACTTGGAAAGAGTACAGTATTTTATCTGGTTTATCAAGACATGATAGAAGAAGAATGGAAAAATCATATATTATTGAAGGTGCAAAACCTTCCGATTGGTTTTGTTCATTAGAAGATATGGATATTAATAAAATGGTAGCTTTAGAAGTTTGGATTGATAATTGGGTAGATGGAATTAATAGAGAAGCTATCAATACTGCAATTAATAATGCAAGATACCTAAAGCAAAGTGAATCTAAACAATGCGAAACAACTAAAATTGAAAAAGGAAGTTGTGGTTGCTGTTAATTATTAAGATATTTTTTAAATATCAGAATAAATCCAAATCCAAGCAAAACAATTATTATAGTTAAAAAACCTATATAGATATATTTAATATAATTATTTCACAAAAAGGCTAAGATGACTTACTTTTTGATTAATCTTTATTTTTTTGATATATTTATATTATGAATTGTGAATGTAAAAATTGTGAATGTAATACTTGCAATAATTGTAATTGTTGTGACTGTTAGATTTACTTAGGCAAGACACCACTTTTTAGCTAATTAACCCTTCTAAGTCAATCTTTGGGCTTACCCAGATAGATTCCCATAAAATGATTTACACCTTTTGGAATAGGATTACCAGATGATCTTCTGTATGAAACTACTTGACCAATATGATATAAAGCATCTGATATAGGTCC
>JBELBJ010000033.1:0-13541 GCA_042095375.1 Marinoscillum sp. | reverse complement strand
CCATCTCATAGAAATTTGATGCTTTTCACATTCAGGTTCACTACACAAAGAAGCACCGCCACAACCTTGAGTTCCACACTCCTGATTTAAAGATGAAGATGAAATTTTTTGAATACCTTGAAAAGTTGGTAGACCTATTTGTCCAAAAATAATATTAAAAAAAAATATTAATATAAAATATATCATCTTTATTCTCCTTTAAAATCTGGACATCTTTTTTCTAAGAATGCTTTTGTCCCCTCAACAAAATCTTTAGTAGCACAACATTCAGAAAATAATTCTATCTCAGTTTTATACCCATCTTTATTTTCGTCATATTTTGCATTAAGAGATTTAATTACGTTCTCAATTGCCTTTGGAGCTTTCCTAGAAATTGTTTTTATAATCTCACTAGCTTTAGAAAGCATATCCTCTTTGTTTTCAGAAACATAATTAACTAACCCTAAATTTAAAGCTTCATCTGCTGATATCATTTCTGCAGTACACATTAACTCCAAAGCTTTACCTTTTCCAATCAATTGAGCTAATCTTTGTGTTCCACCATATCCAGGTATAATTCCTAAGTTTACTTCAGGTTGAGAAAATTTAGCATTCTTAGTTGCAAGCCTCATATGGCAAGCAAGAGCTAATTCAGATCCGCCACCTAATGCAAATCCATTTACTGCTGCAATTACTGGTATTTTGAAGTTCTCTATTTTTGAAAAAACCTTATGACCATTTTTACAAATTTGTTTTGCATTATCCCTGTCTACATTTAAAAATTCATTTATATCGGCTCCTGCGACAAAAGCTTTTTCACCTTCACCTGTAATAACTACACCACGTAAAGTATTGTTTTTAGAAAGAATATTAAATGCACTATCAATTTCCTCTAATGTTTTTTGGTTCAAAGCATTTAAAAATTTAGGTCTATCTATCGTGATTATTGCTTCTTTATTATTCTCTTTTAATCTAATATTGGAAAAACTATTCATAATAAAATATTTATTTATTCAAATTTAAAATTATTTCTTTTGTCATCTCTTCAAGGTTAAAGTTTTCTTTCCATCCCCAGTCATTTCTTGCGTGAGAGTCATCTATGCTTTGAGGCCATGTATCGGCAATTTTTTGTCTATAATCATGATTATATTCTATTTGAAAATTTTTCTTATGCTTTTTTATAGACTCAAATAATTCTTTTGGTGAAAAGCTCATTGCCGAAAGGTTATAACTTGATGCTATAGATAAATTTGATTTTTTTTCTTCCATTATTTTATTCATTGCCATCAATGCATCGTCTATATATAGCATTGGCAGATAAGTATCTTCTTTTAGAAAACAAGAATATTTTTGATCTTTCATTGCTGAATGAAAAATATCAACAGCATAATCCGTTGTTCCACCTCCAGGCAAAGATTTATAACTTATAATGCCAGGAAAACGAATGCTTCTTATATCTGTAGAATAAGTTTTATTATAATATTCACACCATCTTTCCCCAGCTAATTTAGAGATTCCATAAACTGTTGTTGGATCCATAATTGAAAACTGCGGCGCTGGGTTTTTAGGAGATGAAGGGCCAAAAACTGCAATAGAACTTGGCCAAAAGACTTTTGATAATATTTTTTCTTTTGCTAACTCTAAAATATTAAAAAGAGTATTCATATTTAAATTCCAGGTTTTAATTGGATTGTCTTCACCTTTTGCAGATAAAATAGCTGCTAGATGGTATACAATTTTAATGTTATTTTCTTTTATTGTTTTGTATAAACTATCCTTATCTAGAGCATCAAGAACAATGAAATTCCCGCTGTTTGAATTGTTTTTTTTAATATCAGAGCTGCATATTTTTTCTCTACCATATAAAGAGACTAGATAGTCTTCCAATTCCGAACCTAGCTGACCTCCTGAGCCTATTATTAAAATATTTTCCATTTATAAAAAAAACTTAAAAGTTATATTTCTAATTAAATATATTTGTATTGATTGCAATTTCTAAATTAATAATTTTTATGTACAATTCATTTAAAAAACAATTACAAAAAGAATTATCCGAAATAAAAAAAGCTGGTCTATATAAAGATGAGAGAATCATCACTACTGCTCAAGGTACTGATATTAATACAACAAAAAATAAAAATGTAATAAACTTTTGTGCAAATAATTATCTTGGACTATCATCAGATCCTAAAATAATTGAAGCTGCAAAACAGTCCATAGACTCACATGGATTTGGCTTATCATCTGTAAGATTTATTTGTGGAACTCAAGACTTACACAAAGAATTAGAAAAAAAATTATCAGAATTTTTAGGTACTGAAGACACCATTCTTTATGCAGCTGCTTTTGATGCTAATGGTGGTTTATTTGAACCGTTATTAGATGAAAAAGATGCTATAATTTCTGATGAATTAAATCATGCTTCTATTATTGATGGTATAAGATTGTGTAAAGCAAGTAGATTTAGATATTCTCATAACAACATGAATGATCTTGAGGAAAAGCTAAAGGAAGCAAAAGATTCGAGAACAAAAATAATTGTAACTGATGGTGTTTTTTCAATGGATGGAACAATTGCTCAACTTGATAAAATTTGTGCATTAGCAGAAAAATATGAAGCTCTAGTTATGACAGATGAATGTCATTCCACTGGTTTTATAGGAGAAAAAGGAAGAGGTGTCCATGAACATCATAAAGTTATCAATAAAGTAGATATCATTACTGGAACTCTAGGAAAAGCACTTGGGGGAGCATCTGGAGGGTTTACAAGTGGGAAAAAAGAAATTATTCAAATGCTAAGACAAAAATCTAGACCCTATCTTTTTTCAAATACTTTAGCCCCTTCGATTGTTGGTGCATCAATAAAAGTAATTGACACTCTTTCATCAAATAATGATCTGAAAAATAAGTTGATGTCAAACGCTAAATATTTCAGAGAAAAAATGAGTAAAGCTGGCTTTGATATTCCAGATGGCATTCATCCTATTGTTCCAGTAATGTTATATGATAGTACAATAGCAAAAAAAATGGCTGATGAACTGCTAATAAAAGGCATTTATGTAATTGGTTTTTATTTCCCAGTGGTTCCAAAAGGGAAAGCAAGAATAAGAGTCCAACTATCCTCAATACATTCTATCGAACAGATAGATAAAGCCGTTAATGCATTCACTGAAATAGGAAAAAAATTAGAAATTCTTTGATTATCTAACTAAGAGTTTTTAAGAAACTCATCTAACATTATTTTAGTTTCTTTTACATCATGAACTCTGAGAATCGAGGCATGGTTTTCTAAAGCAATTTTATTTAACTTAATACTTGATTCTAAAGATTCTTCTACCGATACATTAAATTTTTTTTGAACAAAAGATTTTCTTGAGATTCCAACTAAAATCGGTAGATCTAATATTGTGAAGTAGTTAAGATTATTTAGAATAGTAAAATTTTGATCAAATGTTTTTGCAAAACCAAAACCCGGATCAATTATTATATCTTTAACACCTTTTGATTGTAATAATTCAATTTTTTTAGCAAAATATAATGTTATGTCTTCTAACAAATTATCATAGCTAGTAAGGTTTTTCATTGATTTTGGATTTCCTCTGCTATGCATCAATATGTATGGTAAACCTAATTTTCCAACAAGTGAAAACATCTTTTTGTCAAATGATCCGCCAGAAACATCATTGATAATATCCACACCAATATCAAAAGATTTTTTTGCAATAGTAGATCTGAATGTATCAATTGAAATTATAATATTAGGAAAAATTTTTCGAATTGATTTTATCACGTCTCTAACTCTATTCCATTCCTCTTCTTCATTTATTATTTCAGCACCTGGTCTGGTGGAGCATCCTCCAACATCAATGATACCTGCACCTTCATCTATCATCTTTTCTACTTTTAATAATGCTTTTTTTTTATTGTTAAATAAATCTCCATCGTAGAATGAATCGGGAGTTAGATTTAAAATGCCCATAATAATAGGATTAGAAAGGTCAACTAAATTACCTTTAATATTAAGTGTTTTTTTTATCGAGAAACCATCAATATTTAAAATCGATTTCATAATTTTAGATTTAAATTAAATTAATAAGAATTGGAAGCATCTACAATTATTGAATACAAAGATATAATTTCATCTTGTAAAGAAATTTTTTTAAAAAAATATAAAGATTACGGATCAGCATGGAGAATATTAAGACTACCCTCAATAACAGATCAAATATTCATAAAAGCTCAGAGAATAAGAACTATTCAAGAAAAAAATTTAATGAAAGTAGATGAAGGAATTGAAAATGAATTTATAGGTATTATTAACTATTCTATGATTGCAATTATTCAACTAAATTTTAAAGATGACGAACGAATAGAGATTCCTTTTGAAGAACTTAATTTATTATATGATACATCTTCAAATGAAACAATCAAATTACTTGAAAATAAAAATCATGATTATAACGAAGCTTGGAGAGATATGAGGGTAAGTTCTATGCTAGATATAATACTTATGAAATTATATAGAACAAAACAGATAGAAAACAATAATGGTAAAACAATAATTTCAGAAGGAGTAAAAGCAAACTATCAAGACATAATAAATTATTCCGTTTTTTGTTTGATTAAAATGACTAATAAATAATGAAAATTTTATACGCAATTTCAAGATATTTTGTAGGAGGTTTATTTGTATTTTCGGGTTTGATAAAGATCAATGACCCGGTTGGAACTCAAATTAAACTTGAAGAATATTTTCAAGTATTTAGTTCGGACTTCACTTCTTTGTTTGAATATCTTGTTCCTTTTGCATTGATTCTTTCAGTTATTTTATGTACCCTAGAGGTAGTTGTTGGAGTAGCACTTCTATTAAACTATAGAATGAAAATAACTAGTACTGTTACTTTTAGCCTAATTTTATTTTTTACTTTTCTGACATTTTATTCTGCATATTATAATAAAGTAACAGATTGTGGATGTTTTGGAGATGCCATTAAACTTACACCTTGGGAATCATTTACAAAAGATATAGTTCTTCTATTTTTTTCTTCGATTATTCTTGCTTTAGCCGACAAATACAAAGAAACAAAAGGACTCATATATATTAAAATTCTTGATTATAATAATAAATCTTTAAGAGATGGGTTAGTTATTGGAGCTTTGATAATTAGTTTATTTATAAGTTTTTATGCTATTAATTTTCTTCCATTTGTTGACTTTAGAGCCTATAAAATTGGAAATAATATAAGAAAAGAAATGCTTCCTTCTCAAGAATTAATTTATGCTTATATAATGGAAAAAGATGGTAAAGAATACTCTTTTGGTTCTTTTCCTTCTGATCCATCATATACGTTTAAAGAACTAAGATTGCTTAACCCAGAGGCACAACCAAAAATAACTGATTATAGTATATGGAATAATGAAATAGATTATACTGAAGAATCATTACTTGATAATAAACTAATGATCATAATACATGATATAGAAAAAATTGATAAAAATATTTTACCTAAAATTAAAGAACTTGAAAAATTAATTTCATTTTGGATTGAAACAATTGTTGTAACTTCTTCTGATCCTAATCTATATAATGATTTTACTAAAAAAGAAAACTTTGATATTCCAACTATGTATGCTGATGCAACGGTTTTAAAAACAATAATTAGGTCTAATCCAGGATTTTTCCTTATGAAAAATGGAATAGTTAGAGGGAAATGGCACTATAATAAAATCCCCGATCCTCAAGAAGTATTAAAAAAGGCAGGGTATAAACTTTAAATTAAGCCGATGAAATATTTTTTAGTAGGTATGCCTGCATCTGGCAAATCATCATTAGCAAAAATGATTTCAAAAGAAATAAATATCCAGTTCATTGACCTTGATAAAGAAATCGAAACGATTGAAAAAAAAAGTATTAATGAATTATTTAATTTAAAAGGTGAAGAATATTTTAGAAAAATTGAAACTGAAGTTCTCAATTCAATTATAAAAAATAGTGATTCTTTTATTTTGGCAACTGGAGGTGGAACACCTTGTTTTAATAACAATATGAAAATTATAAATGATAATGGAGTCTCAATATTTCTTGATATCAACTTAAATGAACTTGAGAACAGGCTTAAGAAATCAAAAAACAGACCTTTATTAAATAGCTATGAAGATAAGAATCAAATTCTCAAAAAAATGTATGATGAGAGAAAATCATTCTATCAAGAATCTAATCATACAATTTCTGAAATAAAAGATCAAAAAAAGGAAATACTATCAATTATTCGTCAACTTAAATCCTAATGAGATAATAATTGAATTTTTATTATAATTGGTTTTTGCTATCGGCCTTAAAACACCGCCAAAATTATAGGGAGAAAAACGATCTCGTTTTTTTTCATTTCTATAAGCAATATCAATACTAAACTTATTTTTCATAAATCCTATACCAAAACTTCTTACAGAACTACTTTTATCAAGTTGATTCATGTATTCTAAATCTTTATCATATGGATTTCCTAAATATTGGTACCCCATTCTAACATAAAATACTTTTTTAAATCTTCCCTCTCCCCCTATCCTAAAATTTGATGCTGGCCTATATATATCAGCAATAGCCTCGTTATCCAAATAGGGATCAAAACTATTTTCTGAATTTATTTTAGAATAAGAATAATTTATAAAATCAATATCAGCAGAAATAAATCCATATTTATCAATAAAAAACGTAGTTCCCAAACTAAGTGTGCCAGGAATAATCAAATTGTAGTTAGTAGATATTGTTTGGGTAGCTGATTCTGAATAAGATAAAAGAGTATCTTCAGCAGCAAAATAATAGTTAAAATAATTTGAATACAAATTAGAACCACTTTCTTCTTTTAACTTATAGTTGGTTTTAGTTTTATAGGAGATACCAAAATTTATTGAAGGTGTTGGCTTTATGATTACCCCCAATGATCCTGATATTCCTGAGCCTATTGTTTCCAATCTATCATTTAATTCCAAATAGTCTAATATATTTTCTGAAACCCATTTTTCATTTTCAAAAACTTCAAATTGATTTTCTATATATGATCTATTTTGTTGAAAAAAAATAGAATTAAAAGATAGCCCTGCACCAAAAAAAATATTATCCTGATAATTACCACCAATTGAAAAAGATAATTTGTATTGATTGCCTTGATTAGTAATTGTTTCCTGCTGGTAAGGAAAACCCCCAACGAAGGAGTAATAATTATCCTCTAAAGAAGGATTTGGATTAATTAAATAATGATCATAGGCCTCTTGTATAATCTCAAACCCAGATAGTGATGATGAGCTTCCCAATTGAGATAAAGTAATTCCTTGAGATTGTTTAAGAAAATAATCAATAATTGAGTTACTATTGTTATATCCAGCATAATAAACAGATTCTTTAAAATCATTAACTTTATTATAGCCTACACCTAAATTAAATTTCACGCAATCTGAGCAACTTTCTTTCGTAGATTTTTTTCCTAAGGAATAAACTAAACCGAAATTATCTAAACCAAAATTCTTAATAGAAGAAGTGGAGGTTTCATTATTAAAAATTGAAGAAGATGATAAAGAAGATGAATTAATTGTAATAGAAAAATAATTTGAATTAAAAAAACCCAACCCGGCAGGATTCCCTGAAATTGATGATATATCACCTCCTATAGATGTGTTAATACCTCCTAGTGACTGAATTCTAGTTGTTCCCAATGAAAAATTTTGACCAAACCTTGTTACATCATCATAGTAACCAAACTGTGAAAATGAAATAAAAGGACAAAAAAATATTATGCTTAAAAGAATTATAAGCTTAAAACCTTTCATATATAATTTAGAAAAAATTAATTAACTCCTCCTCTAGATGAACCGCCGCCTTTAGACGAACCGCCACCAGAATTTCCACCGCTAGAACCACCTACTCTTGACGAACCAGAACTTACTCCACCGCTGGAAAAACCACTACCAGAACTTCTGTTAAAACCAGCTGTGCCAGAAGAATAATTACTATTACTTCTATTGGTTGATGAATTAGATCTATTGTAAAAGGATGAATTTGAATTTGAATTTCTTGTATAAGATTCTTTTGAATAATTATAACTTGAACGTCTACCTGAATTATCGTTTAATGAACCATTATTTCTACTGGATGAATTTCTTTCATAACCACTACCTCTATTTATTGAAGATCTAGAAGTGTTTTGATCATAACTAGAATAGATACGCATAGCTTTTTTGCTGGAAACACTAGTATTTTCTGAATTCATTCCTCTTCTTCTAGACAGCTGGTCATTATAATTATTTCTAGTATCTGATCTTGAACTAATATCATTTCTAAGGTTTCTTTCATTACTAACTTTAGATCTTAAATATTCATTTTGTGAGTTTGAACCTCTTTGATAACGACCATCATTATTAATCTCACCTTCTCTTACTAAAGACCTACCTCTTTTTACAAATTGGTCAACGTTTTCACCATTAATAGAACCTGAATTTCGAGAAACACGAGGACCTCTAATTTGATTAGAAACATTATTCATAGTATTAAATGTATTATTTATATAGTTGTTATTTATATAGTTGTTACCATAATTACCCCCATATGAATATAGACCATATGGGTTATTTGTACTTAATACACATATAGAATTAAAACCATATCCATTATAACCCCAAAAATCAATTGGAGAAAACATTGTATTACCATGATACATGCTAAAGTATGGATCTGAAAATAAAAGCAATGGATTATATCTATATAATTTAGCTAACCATCTAGCGTTACTCCAACTCATATTATTCATGTAAGGATCATAGTAATAACCATTAACAAGTCTTTCATAAGCGAAAGGATCACTGTAGCCATAAGATCCTGAGTTTGATAAACCATAAAAGTTTTTAAAGTAATTATTGTAATTGTTTTTTGAAGGCCTAAAGAAAAGATTATCTCTATTATATTTTAAAGATTTAGAAATAACTTTTACCCTTTTATCCAATACCTCTTGTGAATTGCTCTTATATTTATTTAACAGTTCAGGATTAATATTATCTTTAAGTTCAACATTCCTCAGGGTTAAATCATTTTTATATTGATTTATAATTTCTTGAGCAGATAAATTGTTTTTCTGAACAATAGTCTTTCTATCATTTTTATTAAAATAGAGGTCATCATATTCTTGAGAAAAAGAAACAAAAGTAAATAAGATCAATACAAGCGTAAGTATATTCTTGTTGATTTGATTGCTTTGGAAAGGATTAATAGTTCTCATTTTTGTTATACAATATTCACTAAATATAACGAAAAAGACTAATTTATGTTGCATTCATTTTATAATTTAGCCTTTTAGAAAAGTAATTTTAATTTAAATGAGCAAAGGAATCCCAGATAAAAATAAAGATTTTTCAGGTTGGTATAATGAAATAATTAAGAAAGCAGATCTTGCAGAGAACTCTCCTGTAAGAGGATGTATGATCATAAAACCATATGGATATTCGATTTGGGAAAAGATGCAATCTGTTCTAGATAAAATGTTTAAAGATTCAGGTCATTATAATGCATATTTTCCGCTTTTTATTCCAAAGTCTTATTTAAGTAAAGAAGCCGATCATGTTGAAGGTTTTGCAAAAGAATGTGCGGTTGTTACTCATTATAGATTAAAAAATGATGAAAATAAAAAGGGGCTTATTGTTGATCCTAATGCAAAATTAGAAGAAGAATTAATTGTAAGACCTACCTCAGAAACTGTAATTTGGAATAGTTACAAGAATTGGATTCAATCATATAGGGATCTTCCAATATTAGTAAATCAATGGGCTAATGTAGTTCGATGGGAAATGAGAACTAGATTATTTTTAAGAACTTCTGAGTTTCTGTGGCAAGAAGGTCATACCGCTCATTCAAATAAAGATGAAGCAATCAAAGAAACACTAACAATTTTAAATATTTATTCATCATTTTTAGAAGAATATATGAGTATCCCTGTTTTAAAAGGAATAAAGTCAGAATCAGAAAAGTTTGCGGGAGCTATAGATACTTATTGTATTGAAGCCCTAATGCAAGATGGTAAAGCACTTCAAGCAGGAACCTCACATTTTTTAGGTCAAAATTTCGCAAAAGCATTTGATGTTCAATTTGCAAACTCGGATGGTAAAATGGATTATGTATGGGGAACATCTTGGGGGGTATCCACAAGATTGATAGGAGCATTAATTATGTCACACTCAGATAATAATGGATTGATTCTACCTCCAAACTTGGCTCCAATTCAAGTAGTAATGGTTCCTATATTTAATTCCGATGATGAATATGAAGCTATAATTAATTTATTTGAAAAAATTAAAACTAGTCTTTTAAAATTAAATATTAGTTGTAAAATTGATGACAGAAAGTTTCATAAACCAGGTTGGAAATTTGCTGAATATGAAATGAAAGGTGTTCCTGTAAGAATAGCTCTAGGACCTAGAGATTTAGAAAAAAATACTTTAGAAATTGCAAGAAGAGATAATCTTAAAAAAGAAATTATTAGTGTAGAAAATGCTGAACAAAAAATACAACAAATTTTAAAACTAATTCAAAAAGATATTTTAAAAAAGGCTAAAAATTTTCGAGATAAAAATAGTCATGAGGCAAAGGATTACAATGAGTTCAAGACTCTAGCAAAAAACAATTCTGGATTTATTTATGCTCACTGGGATGGAACTGAAAAAACTGAAGAAAAAATAAAATCAGATACAAAAGCTACAATAAGATGTATTCCATATGAAAATAAAGGAAAACCAGGAAAATGTATTGTGACCGGTAAACCTTCAAAACAAAAAGTTATTTTTGCTAAAGCATATTAAACTAATAAAATGGAGTGGATTATAGTAATAAGTCTTTTAATTATTGGATTAATCTTAATATTAATTGAAATTATATTTATACCAGGAACCACAGTTTTTGGTATTATTGGCTCTATCTGTTTCTTATTATCTAATTATTATGCTTTTAATGAATTTGGAAATCAAGTTGGTTTAATTGTTTCAACTATATCAGGCTCTGCTTTAATAATTTTAGTTGTTTATATGTTAAAATCAAAAACATGGGAAAAACTTTCACTAAAAAAAACTAATACTGCAAAATTCAATAAAGGAAAAACTAAGCTATTAAAAATAGGAGATCAAGGCATAACAACATCATCTCTCAAGCCTTATGGCAAAGGAGTTTTTAATGGAAAAGTCTATGAAATTAAAACAAATGGAAATTATATAAAAGAACAGAAAAAAATCAAAATAATTGATATCTTGCATAACAAAATAATAGTTAAAAATTTATAAAATATAAATCATGATATTAACAGCTCTAGCAATATTTGGAATTATTTTAGTTCTTTTCATATTTCTATATTTTGTCCCGGTAAATCTTTGGATTACGGCAATCTTTTCTGGAGTTAAAATAGGTTTGTTAGAATTAGTATTTATGAGAGTTAGAAGAGTTCCCCCTTCTATAATTGTCAATTCTCTAATAACAGCAACAAAAGCTGGTTTAGTTATTAAAGATGAAGAAGATTCCCCTAGTAGAAAACTGAAAGGAAGTGATTTAGAAACTCATTTCTTAGCTGGAGGAAATGTTCCTCTAGTTATTAAAGCATTGATATCTTCTGAAAAAGCTAATATTCAATTAACATTCAAACAATCAACTGCTATAGATTTGGCTGGTAGAGATGTATTTGAAGCAGTACAGATTTCTGTTAATCCAAAAGTAATAAACACCCCTTCAGTAGCCGCTGTAGCTGCTGACGGTATCCAACTTATTTGTAAAGCAAGAGTAACGGTTAGAGCAAATATATCTCAGCTTGTTGGAGGTGCTGGAGAAGATACAATTTTAGCTAGAGTTGGAGAAGGAATCGTAACTTCTATAGGATCTGCAAAATCACATAAAATTGTTTTAGAAAATCCTGATAATATTTCCAAATTAGTTCTTGAAAGAGGTCTTGATGCTGGAACTGCTTTTGAAATATTGTCAATTGATATAGCGGATGTTGATATTGGAGAAAATATTGGAGCAAAACTTCAAACAGATCAGGCTGAAGCAGACTTAAAAGTTGCAGAAGCTAAAGCAGAAGAAAGAAGAGCAATGGCAGTAGCAGAGGAGCAAGAAATGATTGCAAAAGCACAAGATGCTAAAGCTCAGGTTATCATGGCAGAAGCAGAAGTACCAAAAGCAATGGCGCAAGCATTCAAAAAGGGAAATTTAGGAATACTAGATTATTATAAGTTTCAAAATATCCAAGCTGACACGGATATGAGAGAAAACATAGCGGGGAAGAAGTCTAAAGGAAAATCAACAAAAGAGTAATGTATTAATTACCTGGTAAGTAATTGTTCAAAAAAGCCACCAATTTGTTTTTCTCTATCGATAAAATGTATTTCTAGAATCCAATCTCTATGATTACCACTCTTATCTAAACTTGACATATTAACATTATTTTTGGGATGGATATAATTTCTTTTATCTTCATTTTCTAATTTTTCATGAGGAAAGTGACCAATCAAATGACCAGCAATTTCGCCACCAAATTCCCATCCATGCTTCTTTGCAGATAATACTGCATAATTATAAAGTTCAGCACCAGTTAAATTCTTTGTTACATTAAAAAAATCTTTACATTCATCCCAAGCAATAGATATATCATCTTTTAATTTAAGTTTATTCTTATCATTACCTAGAACGTAGGTTCTACCAAAATCAGCTTCCCATTCATCAAAAATTGGTCCAAAATCTATGAATAGAATATCATCTTCTTTAATTATAAGGTTTGAAGGATTCTCCTTATATGGTTTTAAAGTGTTTTTTCCAGATCTTACTATTCTTTTATGCCAATATTTCTTTATACCATAAAGATCATAAGCTAGATTAAATATTTCAGTATTTAATTGATTCTCAAACTTTCCAGGTTTAATTAATCCTTGATTTTCAATTTCAAAAAATAAATTTTCAGCATTCTTTTCTGCTTCAATTAAATTCTTTCTTTGATTTGTTAACATAAAACAAATTAAAAAAAAAGCCTCTAATAAAAGAGGCTTTTTTAAAAAAAATATCTGGCAACGACCTACTCTCCCACTGGTTACAGTAGTACCATCGGCGCTGATGGGCTTAACTTCTTTGTTCGAAATGGAAAAAGGTGTAACCCCATCGCAATAGTCACCATAAAATCTTAATATCGTAACATTATGCGATTAATGTAGAAATTATTAAAAAAAACACTTATACTGGAAGTTATGGGTAATTAGTACTGCTCAGCTTTGATATTTCTATCTTTACACCTGCAGCCTATCAACGTCCTAGTCTTGGACGACCCTTAAAAGAAGCCTCATCTTGAGGTAAGCTTCGTGCTTAGATGCTTTCAGCGCTTATCTTTTCCAAACGTAGCTACCCGGCGGTGCAGTTGGCACCACAACCGGTACACTAGAGGTTTGTCCAACTCGGTCCTCTCGTACTAGAGTTAGATCCTCTCAAGCTTCTAACGACCACAACAGATAGGGACCGAACTGTCTCACGACGTTCTGAACCCAGCTCGCGTGCC
>JBELBJ010000032.1:0-13862 GCA_042095375.1 Marinoscillum sp. | reverse complement strand
CTTTCATCTTATACTCATAAGTAGTTCCAGAAGTTAAATTCTGCAGAGTCTTTGTGGTAGTATTCAATCCAAAGTTACACAGACCATTTCCTACACCAGCAGACTTAGTAGTCCAAGTAGGTGTTCCTAACTCTCTGTATCTTACAAAATACTTTAAAACCATGCTGCAAGAATCATTCATATTATCCCAAGTAATTTCAGCTTTAGTATCTGTTACTGTATTTACAGATAAATTTGTAGGAACTGTATCTGAGGGGTTACAATAATAGCAAGAGGAATCACTAACAGTTGCGAGTGCATCATAATTGAAAGCTAGAGAATCCATGCAACCAAAAACTGGCGGTACCCATGCAGCAATAGCTGTATTTAATTGATTTTCTATTGTAGAATATGAGCTAGTGGTCACACAATACATTGGACAAAGAGTAGTATAAGATCTATCTGGATACACAACAAAAAAACTTGGAGTATAATAGAGTTGATAGTTAATTCCTACTGGTGAAACATTATCAGCTATTGGAAAAGTAACACCATAAGTTGACATAAAATTTGCAATAGCAGTGCTATCAGTAGATGAATTAACTTCTAAACCTAAAAATCGTGCTGCATTAGTTCCATTTGGACCATTAGTTTGATAGGAGTTTTCTGTTCCAGGAGCATAATTAATGCAATGTCCACAAGTAACACTTAAAAGCTCTAAAACCATAACATAACCACTATCTAAATAATTATATAAATTATGAGATGTTCCATTAATATCAGTAACCGTAAAATTAGGAGCATAGCCAGTACCGTTTAACATTCCAGTCTGAGAAAAACTTGAAATATAAAAAAACAACGAAAGAATCAGTAAATATATTTTCTTCATAATAATGATTTGTCTTCTACAAATTTAGCAAAAAAAGAGTGAAAAATCAAACATAAAAAATAGATTAAACTATATTTGCTTTTATGAAAAAGCAATGGATTGAAATTATAAATAGTGCATGGGAAGAAAGATCTCTTCTTAAAAAAGAAATCACCCAAAAAACTATACATGAAATTATTGAAGAAGTTGATAAAGGCAGATTACGTGTAGCAGAGCTAGAGCATGACAGCTGGATAGTTAATGATTGGGTGAAAAAAGCAATTATTCTTTATTTCCCAATTCAAAAAATGGAAACTATTGAAGTTGGTCCGCTTGAATTTCATGATAAAATGAAATTAAAATCTAATTATAAAGAGCTCGGTGTTCGTGTTGTTCCTCATGCAATTGCTAGATATGGAGCTTATTTAGCAAGCGGAGTAATAATGATGCCCTCGTATGTAAATATTGGTGCTTATGTTGATTCTGGTACAATGGTAGATACCTGGGCAACAGTAGGCTCTTGTGCTCAAATAGGAAAAAACGTCCACCTTTCAGGAGGTGTTGGTATTGGTGGAGTTCTAGAGCCTATTCAAGCAGCACCAGTCATAATAGAAGACAATACATTTATTGGATCGAGATCAATAGTTGTTGAAGGAGTTAAAGTAGAAAAAGAAGCAGTGCTTGGCGCAAATGTAGTGTTAACCGCATCTACTAAAATTATTGATGTTAGTGGAGAAGTTCCTGTTGAACATAAAGGGGTTATTCCTTCTAGATCTGTTGTTATCCCTGGTTCAATAAACAAAGAATTTCCTGCAGGAAATTATGCCGTTCCTTGTGCCTTAATTATTGGCAAAAGAAAAGAAAGTACTGATAAAAAAACATCACTTAATGATGCTTTAAGAACTTTTAATGTATCAGTATAATGCGTATAGGATTTGATGCAAAAAGAGCCTTTAATAACTATACAGGTTTAGGAAACTATTCTAGGGATACGATAAGAGTATTAAGCTCATTTTATGCTGAAAATGATTATATCCTATACACTCCAAAAAAAATATCAAATGACAGATTAAATTTTATTCATAATCAATCAAATATCAAAATTAGAACACCATATAAATTTATTGATAAAATTTTTAGCTCTTTTTGGAGAACAAAAAATATAATTAATGATTTAAAAAAAGACAACTTAGATATATATCATGGCCTAAGCCATGAACTTCCTATTGGAATTGAAAATACTAATATAAAATCAATTGTTACTATACACGATCTCATATACTTAAGATATCCAAATTTATTCCCTTCAATTGATTCAAAGATTTATGACAAAAAATTTCGTTCAGCTTGTAAAAGAGCCAATAAAATTATCACCGTAAGTCTACAGACTAAAAAAGATATTATTAATTACTTCTCAATATCTGAAGATAAAATTGAAGTAGTTTATCAAGGATGTAATGAAGTTTTCAAAAAAAAAATAAATAAAAAAGAACTAATCAGAAATAAACTTCAACTTTTTGAAAAATATCTTTTGTATGTTGGATCTATTGAAGAAAGAAAGAACCTAATTACACTTTTAGAAGTTTTAAATGATTTACCAAATAAAAATCTGATTATAATTGGTGATGGAACAAGCTACAAAAAAAAGTGTATGAATTTTATACGAGATAACAATTTATCAAATCGAACAAAAATATTATCAGGCTTAAGTTTAAATGATATGGCATCAATCTATCAAAATGCAGAAATGCTTGTTTACCCATCTATTTTTGAAGGGTTTGGTATACCAATTTTAGAAGCACTGTTTAGTAAGATTCCAGTTATTACATCCAAAGGAGGATGTTTTTCAGAAGCTGGAGGTCCAGATTCGATTTATATTGACCCTCTTTCAAAAAATGATATAATTGAAGCCATTAATAAAATTGACACCAATGCTGAAATTAGAGAAAAAATGATAAGAAGTGGTTTTAAATATGCACAAAATTTTAATGACGAAAATATTGCAAATAATCTTATGAAAATATATAACTCATTATAATGGATAAAGAAATTTCAAATGCATTAAAAGTATTAAAGAATGGAGGTCTAATATTATACCCAACAGATACTATTTGGGGTATTGGATGTGATGCAACAAATAACAAAGCAGTAAAAAAGGTATATGAGCTTAAAAAAAGAGCAGGAAGCAAAGCTCTCATCGTACTAATAGCAGAATATGCAAGTATGTATAAAATACTAGATAATGTGTCTCCAAATGCATATAAATATATGCATGAATCTAAGCCAACTACAGTAATCTTTAAAAACATTAAAAACATTTCTAGCCATGTATTAGCATCTGATGGTAGTGCTGCAGTACGTTTAGTAAAAGACAAATTTTGTGAAAATCTAATTTTAAAACTTGGCCAACCATTGGTATCAACCTCTGCAAATATTAGTGGAGGAGAAAATCCAAAAAAATTTAGTGATATAAATGATCATCTCAAACAAAATGTTGATTATATAGTAAATTTGCGTCAAAAAGAGATAATGGATACTCCATCATCAATTATCAAAATATCTTCAAATGGAGAAATTCAAAAAATAAGATAGTGAATTTACAAGAATCTCTAAAAAACCCTATTTTCTCAACTATCTCAATTGTTGCTGATAATTTAAATTTCCCAACATATGTTGTAGGTGGATGGGTAAGAGATCTTCTTTTAAAAAGAAAAAGAAAAATTGAAGATATAGATTTTGTTTGCATTGGAAGTGGTATTAAGCTTGCAGAAAACGTATGTATCGAATTAGGAGAAAAGGCAGTTTTAAAAGTTTTTAAGAATTTTGGTACTGCAATGATTACTTTTAATGGTGAAAACTACGAATTTGTAGGTGCCAGAAAAGAGTCTTATAGAAAAAACTCTAGAAAACCTTTAGTGGAAGATGGGACTTTAGAAGATGATCAAAATAGAAGAGACTTTACTATTAATGTCATGGCAATTCAATTAAATAGCGATAATTACGGAAAATTTTTAGATCCCTTTAACGGTTTACAAGACTTAAAAAATAAAATTATAAAAACACCTCATAATTCTGATGCTACTTTCGATGACGATCCATTAAGAATGATTAGAGCAATTCGTTTTGCTACACAATTAGATTTTACCATTGAAAATAAAACATTAGATGCAATTAAAAGAAATGCACATAGACTAGATATCATTTCTCAAGAAAGAATAACTGATGAGCTCAATAAAATTATTTTAACCAAAACTCCTTCTATCGGAATTAAATTATTATTTGACACTCAACTTCTGCAAGAATTCTTCCCAGAATTTTGCAAACTTCATGGAGTAGAAAAAATAAATAATCATTCTCACAAAGATAATTTTTACCACACCCTCGAAGTACTTGATAACATTTCTAAATCTACAAATGATTTATGGTTAAGATGGGGAGCAATTCTACATGATATTGCCAAGCCTCAAACAAAAAAATATGAAGAAGGGATTGGATGGACATTTCATGCTCATGAATTTATTGGAAGTAAAATGGTAAAAAAAATATTTAAAAAATTAAAACTTCCACTCAACCATAAGA
Source organism: Marinoscillum sp. (assembly GCA_042095375.1). GTDB lineage: Bacteria > Bacteroidota > Bacteroidia > Cytophagales > MED-G16. The sequence continues at coordinate 9,436 of JBELBJ010000032.1, read as the reverse complement.
TGGAATTTGTAAAAAAAATGGTTGCGCTACACTTAAGACCTATAGTATTAGCACAAGATATTGTTACTGACTCTGCTATTAGAAGATTATTATTTGATGCAGGAGATGACATAGATGATTTAATGAAACTATGTGATGCAGACATAACATCAAAAAATCCAAATAAAGTAAAAAGATATCTTGCAAATTTTCAACTAGTAAGAAAAAAATTAAAAGAAGTAGAAGAAAAGGATAAGGTACGGAATTTTCAACCTCCAGTAAATGGAAATGAAATAATGAAACTCTTTGATATAAAATCAGGAAAGGAAATTGGGCAACTAAAGAAAATTATAAAAGACGCAATACTTGATGGTCTTGTTAAAAATAATAAGCAAGAAGTATTGGTCTTTTTAAGCAAGACTGCAAAAGAACTAAATATTAAGAAAAAAAATGAAATATAATATTCGAGTAATTTTAGAATCTAAAGAAGATGTAATTAGAGATATTGAAATTAATTCAGATTGTTTATTATCTGAACTACATCATTTTTTAATTGAATGTTTTGAACTTAATAAGAATGAACTTGCTTCCTTTTATACCACCGACAATGAATTAGAAATAATTAATGAAATCCCATTAGTATCATTTGAAGAAAGAAGTTCTAATATGGATAATACACTATTAGAAGTAGTATTAGATAAACATAATAATAATTTAATTTATGTTTATGATTATATGAAAATGTGGAGGTTTTTAATTGAACTAAAAAGCACTGAAGAAGATTTTAATTATAAAAAATGTATTTCTAAAATAGGAAATATGCCAGAAGAAGCACCAGAAATTCAATTCTCACAAGAAAATAATATTCAAAGTGAGGAAGACTTAGAAGATGAGTACTACTAAAAAATTATTTATAATACTTGGCCCAACTGCTAGCGGTAAGACTAAATTAAGCATACAACTTGCTAAAGAGTTAAAAACTGAGATTATTTCGTGTGACTCAAGACAGTTCTATAAAGAATTAAAGGTTGGTACTGCCCCACCAAGTAATGAAGAATTAAAAAATATTAAACATCATTTTATACATCACCTTTCTATTCATGATAATTATAATATTGGTCAATTTGAAAAAGATGCATTAATTAAAATATCTAATTTATTTAAAATTCATAATAATTTAATTTTAGTAGGTGGTTCTGGATTATATATTGATGCTTTATGTAATGGAATTGATAATATTCCAAATACACCTAAAATAATAAGGGATAAAGTAAATTCCGACTTTAATGAAAAAGGAATTAAATGGCTTCAAGAAAAAGTAAAAGAAATTGATGTTAACTTTTATAATAAATCTGACATCAACAATCCTCAAAGATTAAAAAGATGTTTAGAAGTCTTTATAACTACTGGAGAAAAAATATCATCATTTTACAATAAAGAAAAATCTCTTAGAAATTTTAATATTATTAAAATTGGAATTAGAACAGAAAGAGAAATTTTATATAAAAGAATTAATAAAAGAGTTGAAATAATGTTAAGAAACGGCTTAATTAATGAAGCAAAACAACTATTTAAACACAGAGAAGTTAATTCATTAAATACTGTTGGATATAAAGAGTTATTTAATTTTTTTGAAAAAAAATACGATCTTGAAACTGCTATTGAAGAAATTAAAAAAAATAGTCGAAGATTAGCTAAAAGACAAATTACATGGTTTAAAAGGGATAAACAGATTACTTGGTTTAAAAAAGATCAATTAGATGAAATAATAAAATTTATCTCAGAATTGTAACTGTTCCTTGAATTGGCTCATAGCCATTACCTAATTCGATATGATAAAAATACACACCATCTGGCACATCATTACCATTTTTTGTCTTTCCATCCCAAGGACTATCATAGCCCACTGAATCGAAAATTTTATTCCCAAATCTTCCCCAAACTATTATTTCTGTATTACTGTATATATAGGCTTGTTCTAGATTCCAAAAATCATTCACATCATCATTATTTGGAGTAAATACATTTGGAACGCATTCAGCAGTAAGTGCAGCAATTCTAAAAACTGTATCTAAAGTACATGCATTGTTGTCCATAACTGTAACTGATAACTGCCCAGGATTTAAACCTAAATTTAAAGTACTATCAGTACTTCCATTTGCCCAGAGATAAGTATAAGGATCTGTCCCACCAACTGGTTCAATAGATAATTCAATATCAAGATTTTCTAAATCACATTCTATTAATTCATTAGCAGGATCTAAAATTAAAGTTATCTCATCAATAGTGAAAAATGTATCAATCATACATCCATCTCTATCAGTTACTTCTAACCAATGATCTCCAGGACAAATATTTGCTTTAGAAGTAGAAAAACCGCTATTAGGTCCCCATAAATAAGTATACGGACCAAATCCCCAAAGATTAGAATCTGCTAGAACAGTTGTGATTTCAAGATTAACTATATCTGAAAGTAAATACCAATCTACAATTAAAGTATCTTCTACAAAGCATCCATTACTTATATCAGTAGTTCTAACAACATATGTTCCTTCACATAAGTTTATAATACTGGATCCAGTATCAATAACATTATTTAAATCATATATTAAAAACCATTCATGAGTAAATAACGTTCCAGAAGATATTGGATCAACAATAACCTCAGATGTATGATTAGTATCATTATAATTCACGGACGTTTCTAATTCATATGCAATTAAATTAAATCCTACAGAATCTGTATTTCCACATGAGTCAGTTGCAATTACCCAACAACTTGTTGACATTATATTACTAATTGATTGAGTAGTTTCACCAGTGCTCCATAAATATGAAATTGGAGAAGTCCCACCACTAGTCTCTATGCTTGCAGATCCACCATCGGAGCAAAGAGGATTATTTGACGATGAATCAGAAATATAAAATTCTGATGGTTCAGCAATAGTTAATTGATTTGAAATAAAACAGCCATTATTATCTGTTACTTCACATGTCAATGTTCCAGCTCCTACAACAGTTTGAGAAAAAGATGAGTTATTACTCCACAGAAAATCAAAAGGGCCTGTACCTCCACTGAGCTGAGTTGAAATAGATGTTAGACCACCATAACACTGAAGTAAACTATCATAATTGTTAAAACTTAAAATTAATGAATCAGGTTCACTTAAATTATATGTTGAAGTATCTCTACATCCATTGTTATCGATAATAATGATTGTATATGAACCTTCAGCTAATGAAAATAGTGAATCATTTATAATTGTAGAATCCTGTAAAGTAAAACTATATGGAGATTCTCCTCCATTACCCGAAAATTGAATTGAACCATCACTATATCCATAGCAAGAAGGATCATGAATAATTGAGCTAATATATAGAGGTGTTTTTTGAGTAATTTCATAAAAAAACTGTTGATCACATTGATTAACTAAATCAATAACATTAACAATATAATTACCTGCTGAAAGATTTTCAAATAAAGAGTCTTGACCTAGAGTAGTTAATCCTATTAATTCCCAAGAATATGTAGAGCTATCTCCTTCAGTTTTCAAACTATCAATATGAATAGAACCTGTGCTCTCTCCAAAACAATCTACACTTGTGATGGTAACAAAATCAAAAATTTCAAAATCTACTTGAATATCAACTTCAAAAGAATCAATACATCCATAAAGCGTATCTTCTACAATAATATTGTAAAAACCCTCGGTTCCAAAAATTGAATCAGACTTATTTGGAGAATCACTCCAATAATAATTTTGGGTACCTTGCCCTCCACTAACACTATCTATATACAACCAAGTAGAATCTGAAAGACATAAAAGCGGACCTAATTTAGAAGAATATACTTCATATTGATCAGGCTCTGATATTATAAAAGAGGTTTCAATAATACAACCAAAGCTATCTAATGCTGTTAAACTATATGTACCTAAAGAAAGATTATCAAATCTAACAGAATCTAAAAAAGAAGGAGAAGTAGACAAAGTAGAGATTTGTGAGAAATTGGATGAAGTAAATAAAGAATCACTTTGATATAGAATATTTCCTAATGTATCTTTTAAATAATAAAAATAATTTTTATTTGAATGAAACTTTCTTCCACCATTTAAAGAAATAATAACACTACCGTTGTTGCCACCATAACAACTAATATCATTAACTATTAAACTATCAATCAACAGTTCATTAGGTTGAGTTATAAATCTCCATCCTAAAGTATCTGTACAATTATTATTATCTTCAACAACAACATTATAAAATCGAGAATCAACACTGTCTAAAATTGAAGTTGAATCACCAATTAGCATAGAAATTAATGGAGTAGTAGTGCTATCAGAATGTCTAAACCACTGATATTTATAATACTCATCACCAGTTGTATCATTTGGAGAATAAAATCCTAGAGAATCAATAGTGCTACTATCAGGATCAAAAACAATTCCTCCAAAAGTTGGAGCAAAAATAATAGCATTAGAGTCATCATAACATAATACAGGCTGAATTTGTCCAAAACCAAGAGTTACAGCACAAGGAATAAAGTAAATAGTTGTATCATAAGTGTTATTTGGTAAAGAAGTAGTAACAACTCTATATTTACCACATGTTGTAGTGAAAAGTGTGTCTCTTGAAGATGACAATATAGAAGAAGAGTCTAGAGGTTGCCAATCAGTAGAATCATAGGGCATATATTTCCATTGATAATTTTCAATAACAAAAGTAGTTGGAGCTAATTTTAATTTAATGAATCCTGTATCAATACGACAATCAATTCCTTGTATAGAAACTGAATCTATTTGAGAAAAAATAGCTGAACTATATAGAAATAAGCTTAGAAAAATTAAAAGAGGCCGCCTCATCCACAAAATTTTAAAGCAAATATACCTAAATAATATTTGTTTTTTAAAGAGAATTAAAATCTAAAAAATCACCTTCATTTGTTAGAAAAGCATTTGGAAAAACTTCTTTAGTTTCATCTAGCAAAAAATTTAAATCTTTATACCTTTTAGAATAATGACCAATTAGCAACCTTTTTACGTTCGCTTCCTTTGCAATTTTGGCAGCATCTATAGTTGTAGAATGTCCTGTTTCATTTGCTCTTTCAATTAATTCCTTAGAAAAGGTAGCTTCATGATATAAAACATCTACATCTTTAATAATTTGGGTGATTCTAGATGAAAATCTAGTATCAGAACAATATGCATATGAATATAAACTCAATTTTTGTTCAGTTAATTCACTATTATTTATATGTTTATTATTTTCATAAATAAAATCTACTCCATTCTTAATATCCTCTATTTTGTCAAATGGAATTTTATACTCCTCGATTTTTTCCTTTTTTGCTTTATGTATAGAGTTTTTCTCTTTAAATAAAAATCCTGAGCATGAAATCGTATGATCCAACAAAATATTTGATATTTCTAAATTTTCATCTTTTAATAAAATTTTTTCCTCATCAATTGGTATATCGTGAAAGAAAAGAGGGTAATTCAAATTAGTATTGGATGCTGAAAGTTGAACATTAATTATTTGTTTTAAGGGTTCATGAGCATAAATATGTAGCTCTTTATTTCTTCCAAGAAGATGCATCGAGGTTAATAGACCTATTAAACCATAGTAATGATCTCCATGAAGATGACTAATAAATATATGAGTAATTCTTTGAAAACTAAGCTGATATTTTCTTAACTGTACTTGTGTGTTTTCTCCACAATCTATTAAAAAAAACCGCTCATTTACATTTAATAATTGAGCGGTCTGTTGTTTTTTAACTGTAGGAATAGCAGAATGGCATCCTAAAATGGTAAGTTTAAAAGACATTAAAAATTAGAAACAATAAGTTTTTTAGTTATTAAATTATTTGATGTTTTAAAGCAATAGGTATATATTCCTGATGAAAGATGAGAAATATCTAAATTAAATTTATTTACCCCAACTGATGGACTAAATATATTTTCCTCAACTATATTACCTAAAATATCTAAAATATAAAAAGAAATATTCCCACTTTTACCAACAACATATTGAAAATTTGCGATGTTCGAGATAGGATTAGGATAAACATCAAAAACCTTAAAAGTAGTTGGATTTATTTGTTCTATAGTTGAAGTTGAATTTGAAATATCAATAAAAAAGTAATCAACTGTATCTAATTGTGTAATTGAACCAATTAATGGAACATTAATTGCTAATGTAGATGTCGTCATTACAAGTGGATAATATCCTACATCAGCAGAAGTTGGATTAACAGTAGAGTAAATTTCAGCACAGGCATAAGATCCGCCAGGAAATGAACAATTTGGAGGATTACATGAATAAGTGAAATTATTTGGAAGTCCTAAAATACTTGTTAAATCAATATTACTAATTGTAACATTAACATTCAACCCGCTTAATGAAACTGAAGTATCTAGCGGTGTTAAAACATCTATTTGTGTTGAATATGATTGACCAACATAACCTTCATTTAAATTTTCTATTTCATCAGGATATATGTTAGGAGAAGTTAATGAACTATCAGGAGTACACTGAGCATATAAAAATGCAGATATACAAATGCTTAAAAAAGTTAAAAAAAGTTTTTTCATTATTTAATTTTTAATTAAAATTTTAGCTGTCTTTCTATTTCTTCCATATCAATAAAATCATATGCTTCTTGAAGTGAAGGTACAATATTTAAATTATCATCAAAATTAATATTACTAACAATAACAAATGACCCTTCATTTGAATATACATTCTTTTCAAATTTAGTGAAATTTTCAATTAAAAGAGTTTGCATTTCAGATTTAAGATCTGTTAAATCAGCAATAAAGTGTTTAATATTTTTAGATGGGTTTAATTTTGAAAAATCACTTTGATCAGTAATTTTAAAAACTAATATATTATCGTTCATGATTAATTTTGTTTGATAATAAGTACAAAACAGACATTCTAATAGCAACACCATTTTCAACTTGATCTAAAATAATTGAATGATTTGAGTCAGCAACATCACTAGTTAATTCTATTCCTCGATTTATAGGTCCAGGGTGCATAATAGTAATTTCCTTAGACAAACTATCGAGCAACTTAGTATTTATTCCATAAACATTTGAATACTCTCTTAAAGATGGAAATAAATTAATGTCTTGTCTTTCTAATTGAATTCTTAAAACATTTGCTATATCACACCAATTTAAGGCCTCATTTATATTAGAATAATATAAAACTCCAAGTGCATTTAAATTTTTTGGCATTAGAGTTAATGGGCCACAAACAGCAACTTCTGCACCTAACATTTTTAAACAATAAATATTAGACAAAGCTACTCTTGAATGTAAAATATCTCCAACTATAACAACTTTCTTAGATTTTATATCTCCATACTTCTCTCTAATTGAATATGCATCTAAAAGTGCTTGTGTTGGGTGTTCATGTGTTCCATCTCCAGCGTTAACAATACTTGCATTAATATTTTGAGCAAGAAAAACTGATGCTCCAGGGTTTGGGTGACGCATCACAACAATATCAACTTTCATTGCAAGTATATTATTTACTGTATCGATTAAAGACTCTCCCTTTTTAACTGATGAAGAACCAGAGGTAAAGTTAATAATATCAGCAGATAATCTTTTTTCTGCAATTTCAAAAGAAAGTTTTGTTCTAGTAGAGTTTTCAAAAAATAAATTTGCAATTGTGATATCTCTTAAAGAGGGCACTTTTTTTATAGACTGATTTATTATTTTTTTAAAATTATCTGCAGTATTAAAAATAAGTTTTATATCATTTTTTGTTAAATTCTTAATTCCTAATAAATGATTTACAGATAATTTATTCATTTGGAGATTTTATGATTAAAATATTTTTTACTTCTTCGTTATCATCAATATTTACAACAACCTTTTCAGAATCAATTGAATCAATAACTTTTCCAGTATAATTAGGTTGAATGGGGAGATGCCTACTTAATCTTCTGTCAATAAAAACTAACAACTCAATTGATTTGGGTCTACCAAATGGCATCAAAGCATCAATAGCTGATCTTACTGATCTACCTGTATATAAAACATCATCAATAATTACTACCTTCTTATTATCGACTGATAAATTCATATCCATTTTATGAGGGACAATTGGTTTAGAACGTCTTCTGAGATCATCTCTATAAAACGAAATATCAAGTTCACCGTAAATAATTTTGTTATTTATAATTTCCTTGAGCCTTTGAAGAATTATTTTACCTATAAACTTACCTCTTGGAAGAAGAAATATTAGAACAGTTTTTGAAAAATCATTATGATTTTCTATTAACTGATGACATAACCTATTAACAATTATATCGATTTTTTTCTTCTTTAATATTTCTCTTTTATTTGTCATTTGCTACAAATATATTCAAAAAAAAACCCCGAAAACGGGGTCTTTAATTATTTTTTTTCTTTTTCAAGATCATCTTTTAAAGCCGAGAGACCCTCAATATCACCTAATGTAGATTGTTGTTGTGATTGTTGAATTTCTTTTACAACTTTTTGTGTGTTTGAAGCTTTGCTTTTCTTTTTATTAATAAGTTCATTTTTAAAAGATGCTGTATGAGAAACTAAAATCTTTTTATTATCTTTTGAAAACTCCAAAACAATGAATTTTAATTTTTCGTTAGACTGAGCAATAGACCCATCTTCTTTTTCTAAATGGCGTTTAGGGGCAAATGCCTCAACATCACCATTTAGCATCACTAAAGAACCTTTGTCATACTCCTCAGTAATTAACCCTTCAAATTCACTACCTACAATATATGTTTTTTCATGTTTATCCCAAGGGTTTTCTTCAATTTGTTTATGTCCTAAACTAATTTTTCTATTATTCTTATCAATATCTAAAACAATTACATCTAAGCTTGAATCTACTTTAGTAAATTCTGCAGGATGCTTTATTTTTTTATGCCAAGACAAATCAGAGATATGAACTAGTCCATCAACGCCTTCTTCAAGTTCAACAAATATTCCAAAGTTTGTAAAGTTTCTAACTTTTACAGTTAATTTAGAATTAAGAGGGTATTTCTTTTCAATATCTCCCCATGGATCAGGAAGCATTTGTTTTAAGCCAAGTGACATTTTTCTTTGCTCTCTATCAAGTGTTAAAATTTTTGCTTCAAGACGATCTCCTTTTTTGAAGAAGTCATTTGCACTTCTTAAATGTGTTGACCAAGACATTTCAGAAACATGTAATAAAGCCTCAATTCCTGCCTGTAATTCAACAAATACTCCATAATCAGCTACTACCACTACATTTCCCTTTACTACATCGCCAACTTTTAGATTTTCATCTAAATCTTGCCAAGGATGTGAACCTAATTGTTTTAATCCTAATTGAATTCTACTTTTTCCTTCATCAAAATCAAGAATTACAACATTTATAGTTTCATCAAGTGATACAATTTCTTCAGGATGAGAAACTCTTCCCCATGATAAAT
>JBELBJ010000031.1:0-13903 GCA_042095375.1 Marinoscillum sp. | reverse complement strand
ATAATGTAATAAAAAAGGAAAATTAATATAATTTAATTTAGAAAATAATTTTTTCCCAGATGAAAAATTTTGAAAATACCCTTTTTTAATCATATTTAGTTCTATCCTGATTCCAACATTTTTTTTATTCATAATTTCAGATATTAATGAATAGTTATAAGAATTTAATTTTGAGGTTTCTATTATTACAGGAAAAAAATTATTTTGAAGATTTATACCAGTTTGTGAAAAACCGCTTTTAATTCCTAAAGAAATTTTTTTTTGAGAAAAAATATTTTTAGGATTTAATAACATAATTAAAAAAAATAGTAGAATGATTAATTTATTTTTATTCATTAAAGAAAATTTTTTTAGCATAAATTTATTAAAAATAAAATGCATAGAGATGTTGAATTTATTAATTTTGATTGGCAAACTAGTACGACCAGCTCCCGCTAAATCCCCCAGGTCCGGAAGGAAGCAAGGGTAGGTGGTTGTAGCGGTGCGATATCTAGTTTGCCTTTTTTTAAATTTAATATGTGGTTATTTAAAATTAAAGGTAAAGCAAAAATACCTGATTATATTCAATTGAGAGATGAAAAGATGATTTTGGTTGATTATTTTAGAGCTGATAGACCTATCGAAAAATTTAAAAAATACGGAATATTAAAAGACGAAAAAAAAATTATTGATTTAGTTAATAATTTGGAATATGGAAAATTAGTTGAAATAAAAATAAAAGATGAAAAATGATATAAATACAGTAATTAATGTAAAAGATGCAAGCATTTTTCATCGTTATAACACTATTTTAAATAACGTAAATTTTAAAATAAATAAAGGTGAATTTGTTTATTTAATTGGTAAAACAGGTAGTGGAAAATCCTCACTTTTAAAGACAATATATGGTGACTTAATCTTAAAAATGGGATCTATTAATGTTGATGGTCATGAAATAAAAGATATTAAAAAATCTGAATTGCCATTAATCAGAAGAAAATTAGGAATAATATTTCAAGACTTTCAATTATTTCAGGACAGAAGTATTGCTGAAAATTTAATTTTTGTTATGAAAGCAACAGGGTGGAAAAAAAATATTATAAATGATAATGTTTTAAAACTTTTATCAAAAGTAGGTCTTGAGGATAAGGCAAATAGATACCCTCACCAGTTATCTGGCGGAGAACAACAAAGAGCTGTAATAGCTAGAGCTTTAATAAACAATCCAATTATTTTAATAGCAGACGAACCAACTGGAAATTTAGATCCTAAAGTATCTGAAAATATATTTAAATTATTTCTTGAAATAAATAAAAAAGGAACTACTATTTTAATGGCAACACATAATTATGAGCTTATAAAAAAATTCAATAATAGAACTCTAAATTGTATAGAAGGAAAAGTTGAGGAAATAAATGTTAATAATATTTAAGTGTTATTATTCAAGTTTTTTGATCGCACTTTCAAAGTCAGGAGATAAATTTATTGCTTTATTAAACTGAATTTTTGCATTTTCTTTATCATTTTTTTCCTCATAAATTATTCCTTTCAAATAATGCAATTGTGATTTCATTGCTATTTGCTGAGTATTATTATCACTCATATTAACATTTACTTTAACAGAATCTATTGAATTTTTTTCTAAAAGAATATTCAAATTATTAATACTTTCATTATAATTTTTTAATTCATACTGAAGAAAAGATATTATATATAAAACATCATCCCTATCAGTTTTTAGATAAAGAGATTCATATTGATTTAGAGCATCTTGTTTCAAACCAAAATTCTGCAAAGCAATACTATTAGATTCTAATGCATTTAAATTATCTGGAAACTTTGATAAAATATCCAAAGAAACAGCATATACAGAACCCCACCTTGACATACTTTGATATTCTCTTAAAAGAGAATCTAATAAATCAACATTATTTGGTTGAATAGCTATCATATTATATAAGGCATTGATAGATACACCAACATCATTATAATATTTTGCTTTGTTATAAATTTTTTTTTGAATTTCAAATTCACTTTCTTGTGTAAATGAATTAAAACTAATAAAAGTTAAAAAGAATATAAATAATATTTTTTTCATTTATTTAGTATTTAAACCTTTTTTTTCCCCCAATTTTAACATTAAACTGTAAGCCTCTTTTTTATTATTTTTGATTTTTCCTTCTAAAATACTTTCTTTAATTTCATCTTTAATTTCTCCAACAATTTTAGATGGATTAATTGCAAATGTATTAATTATTTCTTCACCTCTTATTGGAGGTTGAAAGTTTTTTATTTTGTCATTTTTTTCAACTATTTCCATTTTCTTTTCAACTTTAGCAAAATTGTTTAAATATTTTTTTACTTTTTCATGGTTTTTTGAGGTAATATCAGCTTTACAAAGAATCATTAACATATCAATATCATTACCAGCCTCATATAAAAGTCTTCTTATTGCAGAATCAGTTATATTGTCTTTTACTAATGCAATTGGTCTAAGATGTAATCTCACCAATTTTTTAACAAATTTCATATGATGATTTGTAGGTAAATTCAACCTTTTAAAGATTTTAGGTACCATTCTAGAACCTAAATCTTCATGACCATGAAATGTCCAACCAATTTTTTCATTATACCTTTTAGTTAATGGTTTAGCAATATCATGTAAAATTGCAGCCCACCTTAACCATAAAGAATCTGATACTTTTGATACATTATCCAAAACTTCTAAAGTATGATAGAAATTATCTTTATGTGTATGATTATTAATTTTTTCTTTACCTTTTAAGTTATCCATTTCAGGAAAAATAAGTTTTAAAAGACCTGAAGAGAGTAATAATTTAAATCCATATGAAGGTTTATCAGACATAATTATTTTATTTAATTCATCTGAAACCCTATTATAAGATAATATTTTTATTCTTTCATTATTATTAATAATACCTTGAAATGTTATATTTTCAATATCAAAACCTAATTGTGATGCAAATCTAATTGCTCTTAACATTCTGAGTGGATCGTCCTTAAATGTTGTTTTAGGTTCTAAACAGGTTCTAATTATTTTATTTTTTAAATCATTTTTACCATCAAATAAATCAATAACTAAACCAAAATCATTTTTATTTAATGAAATTGATAAAGAATTAATTGTAAAATCTCTTCTTTTAATATCATCTCTAAAGCTACCCCTTATTACATCTGGATTTCTACTATTAATAGAATAAGATTCTTTCCTTGATCCTACAAATTCAAAAATATAACCTTTATACCTTAGTGATGCTGTACCAAAATTTTTATATATAGCATAAGATGAATATTTAATTTTTTTTGATAGAAAACTAACTAAATCATAAGGTTTTCCAATAGTTAAAAAATCAATATCTTTTGAATTTCTATTAATTATTAAATCCCTTACATATCCACCAACTAAATAGATTTTAATATTTGTTTCTGATTTATAGGTATCAATTAATTTTAAAAGTTTTGATAGCTTTTTATCTAAAAATAATTTTTCTTTTAAATTCATAACCTCAAAGTAAAAAAAAATAAATTATTGTATGATTTAATAAATAAAAAAAAAATATAAAATTAATTACAAATCTTGTAGTTTTGTATCCCGTTACATTACTATAAACTTTAATGAAAAAAAAGAAATTCATTTTTGTAACGGGTGGCGTTACTTCTTCATTAGGCAAAGGCATTATTTCAGCTTCAATTGGTGTTTTACTTAAATCAGCAGGCTACAAGGTTACTATTCAAAAATTTGATCCATACTTAAATATAGATCCAGGAACAATGAATCCATATGAACATGGAGAATGCTATGTAACTGAAGATGGTGCTGAAACAGATTTAGATTTAGGACATTATGAAAGGTTTTTAGATATAAAAACTTCTCAAGACAATAATGTAACGACTGGAAGAATTTATAACAATGTTATAAATAAGGAAAGAAAAGGTAAATTTTTAGGTAAAACCGTTCAAGTAATCCCTCATATTACTGATGAAATAAAAAATAGTTTTTATAAAATATCGAAAAAAAATAATTTTGAGATAATTATTACTGAAATCGGTGGATGCATTGGTGATATAGAATCCTTACCGTTCTTTGAAGCTGTTAGACAAGCTAAATTTGATTTAGGTTCTAGTAATTTCTTATGTATACATTTAACACTTATTCCATACCTTAATGCTTCTGGTGAACTTAAAACAAAACCTACTCAACACTCAGTAAAGAAATTATTAGAAGCAGGAATTCAACCTGATATATTGGTTTGTAGATCTCAACAAAACTTGAATATTGATATTAGAAATAAATTAGCTCTTTTCTGTAATTTATTAAAAAAAGATGTAATAGAATCTATTGACACAGACTCTATTTATAAAGTTCCTTTGTTAATGAAAAAAGAAAATTTACATAAAAGAGTACTTTCAAAATTAAACTTAAAACATAAAAAACCGATAGTATTAAATCATTGGAATAAATTTTTAAAAAACTTAGAAAATCCTTTAGATAGCATAAATATAGCAATAGTAGGGAAATATATTGAATTACACGATGCTTATAAATCTATTGCGGAATCTCTTATTCATGCAGGAGTAAAATTATTTACTAAAATAAACTTGAAATGGATTTCATCTGAAAAAATTAATTCAAAAAATGTTTTTAAAAAATTTAAAAATATAAATGGTATTTTAGTTGCTCCAGGTTTTGGATCAAGAGGTATCAGTGGTAAAATTACTACAGTAAAATATGCTAGAGAAAATAAAATTCCATTTTTTGGAATATGCTTAGGAATGCAATGTGCAAGTATAGAATTTGCAAGAAATGTATTAAATATTAAAAATGCTAACTCAACAGAATTCAAAGAAAAAACTAAAAACCCTATTATTAATTTGATGGAAGATCAAAAAAGTATAAAAATAAAAGGGGGAACTATGAGACTTGGATCCTATAAATGTAGAATTAAAAAAAACTCTATAGCTTTTAATTCATATATGAAAAATAATATTAATGAACGACATAGACATAGATATGAATTTAATAATAAGTATTTAGGTGAATTCGAAAAAAAAGGAATGATATCAAGTGGTTTTAATGAAAGGCTAGGTGTCGTTGAAATTATTGAATTAAAAAATCATCCGTGGTTTTTAGGAACACAATATCATCCTGAGTATAAAAGCACTGTATTAAATCCTCACCCTTTATTTATTAACTTTATTAAATCAATTGTAAAATTAAAAAATGGAAAATAATAAACTTGTTGGGTATTTATTAATTCTTTTACTTTTAATTACATATTACACATATTTTGTTCCAGAATATGAAAAAGAAGTAGTAGAAAATTCTGCTGAAAAAGTTGATGAAAAAATAAAAAGTAACGAAAAGTTCAATTCTTCTGTTACTAATGAAAATATTTTAAATTCAATCAATCAGAAAGATATAGATGTTGAAAATAATGATTTGATCATTACTTTTTCCAATCAAGGTGCATACATTAAAAAAATAGTTCTCAAAAATCACATCTCTATCAAAAATGTTCCTATTGAATTAATTAATGATAATTCCAGTTTTATAAAATATTCTTTAAAAAGAGAAGATTCATTATTAAATTTTAATACTTTAATTTTTGATCATAAAATTGAAAATATTAACGATTCTATTTTTATTAAATTTTCTTTCAATTCGGAAAATAAAAGGAAAATTGAAATAACTTATAAAGTTCCCAAAAATGGATTTATTATTTCAAATGACATTAAACTTGATTCACGTAATGAATTTAAATATTTAAATTTTTATTGGACAAATAATATTATTCATCATGAAAAAAATTATGAATATGAAAAAACTGTTACATCAATTTATTATTATAATGAAGAAAGTGGATATGATTACCTTTCAGCAGCTTCTACCAGTACAGAAGAAATTGAAATACAAGAACCCTTAAAATGGATATCAAATAAACAACAATTTTTTTCTTCAGCAATTATAAATTCAAAAAGTTTTAAAAATACTTCATTAAAAACTATTTATAATGAAGATACATCTTATATAAAAAATTCTGTTATCACTACAAATATTGATATTGAAAATCAAAATTTAAGTTTTTCATTTTATTTTGGACCAAATCAATATGAAATTTTAAAAAAGTTACCATATAACTTTGATAGGAATGTTTATTTAGGATGGTGGGGTGTTAATTCATTTAATAAATATGTAATAGTTCCTATTTTTAATTTTTTAGAAAAATCCACTAATAATTATGGATTAATAATTTTTATTATGGTGATTTTAATAAGAATTATAATTACCCCATTCACCTACAAATCACATATTTCAATGGCAAAAATGAAAATTCTTAATCCAGAAATTAATAAAATAAGAGAAAAACACCCTGGAGATATGCAAAAGTCACAAGTTGAAATAATGGAGCTTTATCAAAAAACAGGAGTAAATCCACTTGGAGGATGTCTTCCTATACTTTTTCAATTACCAATATTAATCTCTGTGTTTTATTTTTTACCAAATTCTGTTGAATTAAGAAATAAATCTTTCCTATGGGCTGAAGATCTTTCAAGCTATGATTCTATTTTAGATTTACCATTTTCAATTCCTTTATATGGTGATCATATTAGTCTATTTACATTATTAATGACCGTCTCAACACTATTAATTAATATGGCAAATACACAAATGCAAACAATGCAAGGACCGATGAAAATAATGCAATATGTTTTACCATTTATGTTTTTGTTTATATTTAATAGTTTTTCCTCCGGATTAACTTATTATTATTTTCTTTCAAACGTAATTTCATATGGTCAAATATATTTATTTAAAACGCTTGTAAACGAGGAAAAATTAAAAAATGAAATTGACTTCAATAGAAAACAAAATTTAAATAAAAATAAATCAAAATTTAAATTAAAGTTTGAAGAAGCAATGAAAGCAAACCTTAAAAATCAAAAAAATTTAAAAAGAAAATAATTCTTAATTATTAATTAATAGATTTATCTATATGGCAAAAATTATTTCTATTGCAAATCAAAAAGGTGGAGTTGGAAAAACAACTACAGCTATTAATTTATCTGCAAGTTTAGCAGCCTTAGAATTTAAAACATTAATAATTGATGCTGATCCCCAGGCTAATTCTACTTCAGGCTTAGGACATGATCCAAGAAAAATTAAAGAAAGTATTTATGAATGTATGATAAATAATACTACAATAAAAAAAGCTATACTAAATACAAAAATAAAATTTCTAGATATTGTGCCTTCCCACATTGATTTAGTTGGAGCTGAAATAGAAATGATAGATATTGAAAATAGAGAATATAGAATGAAAAATATTTTAAAAAATATAAAAAAAAATTATGATTTTATAATTATTGACTGCTCACCATCATTAGGAATAGTTACTTTAAATTCTCTAAATGCATCTGATTCTGTTATTATTCCAGTTCAATGTGAATATTTTGCTTTAGAAGGTCTAGGGAAGTTATTAAATACAATAAAAATAGTTCAATCTAAATTAAATGATAAATTAACAATAGAAGGTATTTTACTTAGTATGTATGATGTAAGATTAAGACTTAGTAATCAAGTAGTTGAAGAAGTACAAATGCATTTTAAATCTTTAGTATTTAATACCATTATTCCAAGAAATGTAAAATTAAGTGAAGCGCCTTCATTTGGAGTACCTGTGATTTATCACGATGCTGATTGTAAAGGTTCGATGAGCTATATAAATTTAGCAAGAGAATTAATTTCAAGAAATAAAACAATGATTAATAGTGAAGGGTAAAAAAAAAGTTTTAGGTAGAGGATTAGATGCATTACTTGGACAAAGTGATGAAGAAAATATTTTAGAAACAAAAATTGCTAAGGATAATAAATTTAGTGAAATTTTATTAAGCAAAATTTCCACAAATCCATTTCAGCCAAGAAAATCTTTTAAAAAAGAAACTATAATAGAGTTAGCAAATTCTATAAAATCTCAAGGAATTATTCAACCAATTACTGTTAGAAAGATTAATAATAATAAATATCAATTGATTTCTGGAGAAAGAAGAATTAAAGCATGTGAAATTGCTGGAATTAAAGAAATACCAGCATATATAATTAAAGCTGATGAACAAAAAATGCTTGAAATGGGACTTATTGAAAATATTCAGAGAGAGGACTTAAATTCCATCGAAATTGCCGTATCCTACAAAAGATTAATTGATGAATGTAAAATAAGTCAAGAAGATTTAGGTGTAAGAATTGGAAAAGATAGATCAACAATAAATAATTATTTGAGATTGTTAAAGTTACCTCCATACATTCAAAAAGGGCTTATAAATGAAAAAATATCAATGGGACATGCTAGAACATTAATTACAATCGAAAATTTAGAGTCTAAATTAATTATTTATAAAAAAATAATTTCTGAAAAACTATCAGTTAGGCAGGTAGAAAACTTAGTAAAAAAAATAAATTCTGTAAAACTAAAAATCACTAAAAAATTAAAAAACAATAGTATAATTAAAATGGAATCTAAATTATCATCTCTCTTTAGTACCAAAATTAAAATAGAAAGTAATAATAATAAAAAAGGAAAAGTTGAAATTTATTTTGAATCTCTTGATGACTTAAATCGTATTATTGAATTAATTGAATAGATTTTTATGAATTATAAATATATTTTAATATTTCTAACATTTATAACTTTTTCGGGGGTTTCTCAGATTTCAGATTTAAATGATTCTTTAAATACTGATTTTTCAAATATAAATTTTAAAAAAAAAAAAAATTCTAAATACAATAAAGCTCCAATGTTATCAGCAATTTTACCTGGATTAGGTCAAATTCATAACAAACAGTATTGGAAATTACCAGTTATATATGGTGGGTATTTACTAATTGGGCATTACATAAAATTTAATAATAATATGTATAAAGAGTTTAGAAGTGCACTAATTGCTCAAACAGATGAGAATGATTTAACCATTAATCCATTCCCAAATTTTTCTGAATCATCTCTTGAAAGAAATATGGAATATTGGAGAAGAAATAGAGATTTGTTAATAATTTTTACAGGAGTATATTATATACTCAATATAGTTGATGCACATGTTTTTTCTCATCTTAATGATTTTGATATTGGAAATGATATTTCTTTTAATTTATCTCCAGAAATTAGTAAATTTGGTTACACTCATAATTTTGGAATTTCTTTAAAATTTAAATTTTAGTATTTTGATTAAATATATTAAAGAATGGTTTGATGCACTCATTTTCGCAGTAATTGTAGCTTCATTAATTAGATGGTCTACATTCGAAGCATTTACTATCCCTACCCCATCTATGGAAAAATCTCTTTTAGTTGGTGATTTTTTATTTGTTAACAAATTTAATTATGGCTCAAGAATACCTAATACGATTCTTCAAATACCCCTAACTCATCAAGTAATCTGGGGTACAAATATACCTTCTTATTTGGATTGGATTCAACTGCCATATTATAGATTACCAGGAATTAGTAAAATAGAAAGAAATGATGTTGTAGTATTTAATTATCCTAGAGAACTTGAAAGGCCTGTTGATTTAAAAACATTTTATGTTAAAAGATGTGTCGGATTACCTGGTGACACAATAAATATTAATAATTCTAAATTATTCATTAATAATAATATGACAGACAATAAATTAGATTTGCAACATAGATATTATATAAAAACTGATCAAATAATTAATAAAAGAATATTTAAAAAATACAATATTTCTGATTATTCAAAATCTGTTGATGGTTATTACATTGATTGTAGTAAAGAAACTGCAGAGAAATTGAAAAATGAAATATTCATTAACGATGTTAAAATTCAGATTTTTTCTGTTAATGATAGTAAATACTCTGTTTTTCCAAATGATAATGAATTTAAATGGAATATAGATTTCTATGGACCACTAGTAATTCCAAAAAAAGGAGATAAGGTTATTTTAGATGAAAAAAATATCAAAATTTATGGTTCAACAATAGCTGATTATGAAAAAAATTCATCAGTTAAGTTTGAGAGTAATAAAATTTTTATTGATAATAATCAAATCAAAGAATATACCTTTAAACAAAATTATTATTTTATGATGGGTGATAATAGACACAATTCAGAAGACTCAAGGTTTTGGGGTTTTGTACCCGAAGATCATGTCGTTGGTGAAGCATCTTTTATATGGTTATCTCTTGATAAAAATGAAAGATTTTTGAACAAAATTAGATGGGATAGATTTTTTAAAATTATTATTTAAGTCAATTTTGCTATAGCAATTCCTTTTTCACCTGATACCGAATACAGTAAATATTTATTATTTTTATTTTTATAAATTCCTGGATCTCTAACTTGGTTTACAAATTTCTTTTCCATTCCTATTTTAGATTTTTCTTTAGTAAAATTAAATCCCTCATATTTTAATGTAGGTTTAAGCAATTTATATTTATTAGTAACCATAAAATTATCAATATTAAGAATGGAACAATATATTGACTCTTGCAACTCTCCAATTAATGAATAAAACAAATAAATTATATCATCTTCAACTAGTATAGCAGTATGTCTAATATTTTTAATTAATTTTTCATAAATTATTTGCCACTCATTATTTACTTTTTTATAAATTTTCCCATAATTATTTGATCCTTTTGCAATGCTATATAGCTGATTTTTAAATCTAAATACCCTGAAGTAGTAAGAGCCTAATATAATCTCATTAGATTTAAAAAAAACCCCATCTTTAGAAGTTGATTCTAATGTATATTGATTTTTATTAAAACAGGTATGATAATACATTGTGAATGTTTTATTTTCTGAGTCTACATGAACATCCGGACTTGCTAGATGATCTTTACCTGGAGAGTTTTTAATATTTAAAACACCTTCTTTATAGATTTTATAAGGTCCAATTATTTTATTAGAATAAGCCATTCTTATATATCTTCCATTATGATGAGAAAAGTATAAATAATATTTCCCTAAAGGAGATTTAATCCATTTTGGAACTTTTATTAAGGATGGACCATTAATATTATGCCCATCATCATTTGAAAATAATTTTGGATAAATTAATAATCTATTTTTTTCTACATTAAATTTTTTTACCATTTTATTTCTCTAATATTATTTTTTTTTAGGTAATTATTTGTTTTAGAAAAATGAAATGAATTAAAAAAACCATTGCTAGCTGAAAATGGAGAAGGATGTGAGGAAGTTAAAATAAGATGTTTATTTTGATCAATGATTTTTAATTTAGACTTAGCATAATTTCCCCAAAGTAAAAAAACTATATTTTTTTTTTTTTTTGATATAAGAGAAATCACTCTATCTGTAAAATTTTCCCATCCTTTATTAGAATGAGAGCGTGGTAAATTCTTTCTAACAGTTAAAACGGAATTTAATAATAAAACTCCTTGAATAGCCCATCTTTCTAAATTTCCATGTTTAGGAATATCTATTTTAATGTCATTATTTATTTCTTTGAAAATATTAAATAATGAAGGTGGAATTTTGATATCCTTATTTACTGCAAAACATAAACCATTTGCTTGATTAATTCCATGATAAGGATCTTGTCCAATAATTACTACTTTTATATTATTAAAGGGGCAAAAATCAAATGAACTGAATATTTTTCTAGCAGGAGGAAAAATAATTTTATTTTTATATTCATCCTTTAAAAAAGAAACTAAAGAATTAAAATATTCTTTTTTAAATTCATTGTTTAATATTTTTTTCCAAGATTTTTCTATTTTAATATTCAATATTTTTAATTAAAAAAAATTAACAATTATTATTTTATAATTATATGATCTAATTTTATCATCTAATATTTAGATATGAAAGATAAAAAAATAGTATATATATTAGGAGCAATAAGTTTTCTTTTTGCAATTCTTTTATTTTTTTCAATTTATAAAAATAAAATTTCTGAAGATAATAGAATAAATCAACAAATAGAACTTGACTCTGTTTACTATCAATTGGACTCTATATCAATAGAATTAGGAAATAAAATATTAGCTATTTCTCAACTTGGTGGTGAAATTGATACATTAATTGCAATAAAAGAAAAATTAGAGTTAGAAAAAAAAGAATTTAGAAGAAAAGCCTATTCACAAATTAATAGACTTCAATCTAAAGTTGATGGTTATAAAGAGTTATTAATTGCTCAAGATGAAGAAATAAATAAACTTAAAAAAATTAATAAAGAGCTATTTAAAGAAAATACAATACAAAAATATCAAATAAATGAACTAAACTCTGAAATAAGCGACATTAATAAATCTAAAAATGAATTAGAAAACAAAGTGGATTTAGCTTCAAAATTAACCTTAAATTCTTTAAAAGTATATGGTATTACTAGATCAGGAAAAGAAATTTTAAATACATTTAGAAGTAGACAAATTGATAAAATTAAAATTCTTGTTGATATAGCTGAGAATAATATTGCAAAAATTGAAGTTAAAAATATAATTATTAGAATAATTAAACCTGATAATAATGTTTTATATGATATATCTAAGGGTTCTGGATCATTTAAATATGAAAAAAGAGAAATTTTTTATACACTAAAAAAAGAAATATTATTTAATAAAAAAAATCAAATATTGTCCTTTGATTACATTAAAAATATTGAATTTAAACCAGGAAATTATTCTGTAGAAATTTATACTAATAATTACTTAATTGGAAAAGAGAAATTTATGATAAAATAATTTTTATTTTATTAATTCATTATGTTAGATTTGCAAGCTATTAAAAATTAAGCATGAAAAAAGATTTTGAAACTGTTTTTATTATGAATCCCGTTCTCTCTGAAGACCAACAAAAAAGAACAGTAAACAAATACAAAAAAATACTAGAAAATAATAAAGCTAAAATTATTTGTAATGAAAATCTTGGTTTTAAAAATTTAACTTATCCAATAAAAAATAAAAAAACAGGTTTCTACCATCTTTTTCAATATTCATCTGAAAATAAAGATGTTGTAAAAAACTTTGAAACTGAATTTAAAAGAGATGATTCCGTTCTCAGATATTTAACAGTCTCATTATGTAAAGATGCTTTGATTTATAACGAAAGAAGGTCAAAAGGAGAATTTAATAAGAAAAAAAATGAAAAATAGAAAATTTGACTCAGCATTAAGAAATGAAAGAATTGATAGATCTGCTTCTAAAGAAAAAAAGATTTGCAGATTTAAAAAAAGTGGGATTAAATACATAGACTATAAAAATCCAGATTTTCTCTATCAATTTGTCAATGATCATGGAAAGATTTTACCTAGAAGAATAACAGGAACTAGTCAAAAATATCAGAAAAAAGTTACCCAAGCAATCAAAAGAGCTAGACATTTAGCTTTATTGCCCTTCTCATCTGATTCTTTCAAATAATTAAAAATGGATATAATTTTAAAAAAAGATCTTCCTGGTCGTGGCTTTAAGAATGAGATTATAAAAGTTAAAAATGGATATGCTAGAAATTTTTTAATACCTAAGGGATATGCTGAAGTTGCAAATGAATCTAATAGGAAGATTCTTAATGAAAATTTAAGACAAACATCTCATAAATTAGAAAAAATCAAAAATGATGCTGATGAACTTTCAAAGAAGATTGGTGATTTAGTATTAAAAATACCAGTAAATGCTGGAAAAGAAGATAAAATTTTTGGTAGTGTTACTACTCAACAAATATCTAATATATTAGATGAGAAAAATTTCAATATTCATAGAAGAAATATTTCTATTAATGGGAAAATAGATAAATTGGGTGAGTATAAAGTCAATTTAATACTTCATAAAGAAGTTAATCATGAAATAACTATTAAATTAATTAAAGGAGAAACAGCCGAAAAGAAAAAAGAAAACAAAACAGCCGAAAAGAAAAAAGAAAACAA
>JBELBJ010000030.1:0-14040 GCA_042095375.1 Marinoscillum sp. | reverse complement strand
AATGAATGATTTTAAAAAAAATTTTATTATGCTAAAAAAGCATAGCACAAAAATATTTAATAATAAATTAAAAGAAATAAATAATGAATAATGAATATCCCAACAATTGGTTCTCTTTTGACTGGTTTAAATATTCAACTCTATCTTCTTATTCATGGGAAAATCAATTTTTTCTGTATTTACTAATATTGATACCTATATTATTTTTAATAAAAAAAATTTTATCTAAAAAAAATCGATTAGAGGTATCAATTCCAAAATACGAATTAAAAACAAATCATATATCATTGTTAAGGTTTCTTCCTAGATTTTTGATTGTAATATGTTTTACACTTTTAATAATTTCTATATCTAGACCTCAAAAAAGTAATGAAAAAGTAGAAAGGTGGACTGATGGAATAGATATTATGTTAGTAATAGATATCAGTGAATCTATGCAAATAGAAGATTTCAAACCAAATAGATTAGAATCAGCTAAAGAGGTTGCAAAAAAATTTGTAAATGGAAGGTTTCAAGATAGAATCGGACTTGTAGTTTTCTCAGGTGAATCGTATTCAAGATGTCCTTTAACAACTGATTATGATCTATTGAATTCTTATATTGATGATATTGATTTTAGTTTAATTGAATCAAGAGGAACAGCTATTGGTAGTTCTATAGCAGTAGCAACAAATAGAATGAAAGAATCAAATTCAAAATCGAAAGTTTTAATTTTATTAAGTGATGGTGATAATACAGCTGGAAATATTGATCCAATCACAGCTGCAAAAATAGCTAATGCATATGAAATTAAAATTTATACTATAGCAATAGGTAAAGAAGGAAGAGTACCTTTTGGAAAAGATTTTTTTGGAAATACGAGATTTGTTGAAAACACTTTAGATGAAACTAATCTGAAAAAAATAGCAGAGATTGGCCAAGGAAATTTTTTTAGAGCTTCAAATAATGAATCATTAAAGGAAATATTTGAAATTATAGATACATATGAAAAAGTTGAAATAAAAGAATCAAGATATAAGGAAACTATTGATTATTATCAATATTATTTACTTTGGTCCATTATATTTTTTATATTTTGGATAATGATAAAAAACACATTTATTAATAACTCAATTATAGATTAATGAAAATTAAAGATCTTATTCATGACAAAAGAGATGATATTACTTTAGTAGCTGTTAGTAAAACCAAGCCTATTGAAAAAATAAAAAAAATATACAATGAAGGTCATATCGATTTTGGAGAGAATAGAGTAAATGAACTTTTAAAAAAATTTGATCATTTACCTGAAGATATAAATTGGCATATGATTGGTCACCTACAAACAAATAAGGTAAAAAAAATAATACCTTTTATAAGTTTAATACATAGTGTTGATAGTCTTAAATTAATTAATAAAATTGATATTGAAAGTAGAAAAATAAATAAAAAGACTAATATCCTATTACAAGTTCATATAGCTGAAGAAAAAAGTAAATATGGATTTGAATCAAAAGAAATTAGAGAGTTTTTTAATAAAAAATTAGATAAATCTTATAAAAATATTAATATAATTGGCCTTATGGGAATGGCTACATTCACAAAAAATGAAAATCAAATAAAAACTGAATTTAGAAAACTCAAAATGCTTTTTAATGAAATCAAATCTATTTCAGATCAAAAAATCAAAATACTTTCAATGGGAATGAGTGGTGATTATAAAATAGCAATAAAAGAAGGAAGTAATATGGTAAGAATAGGATCTTTAATATTTGGAGAAAGAGACTAGTAACCTTTTAATTGTAAAAACTAATTATTATAATAGCAAAGTAATTTTTTTCAATTTTACATGGACAAAAATAAAATATATACTTATAGCACTCTTTTATTAGCATTTTTACTAGCAGGTTATCTTGTGAATAGCATCAAAACAAGCATTGATGAAGAAGAAAGAGTTTCTACAATGGAAGCAAAAATCATTGATAAACTTAAAATGATTAGAAGTGCTCAAATTGCCTATCAATCTGTTAATGGTAATTATACTTCTGATTGGGATAAATTAATTAATTTTATTGATTCAGGTAAGATTTATTTAATACAAAGAAGAGAAGAAACAGTACTTCTTGAATATGGAGCTGAAGAAACATCTTTGTATTTAGATACAATTGGTAGCATTAGTGTAATTGATTCTTTGTATTCTGATTTTTCTAATTTTAGTTCTAAATCACTTCCTATTGTTCCTGGTTTTGAAAATGTTAAATTTAAAATGTGGTCAGGTAAGATTGAAAAAGGTGGTGTCTTAGTTAATGTGGTTGAAGTTAGAAACCCAAAACCAGTTGATCCAAATAGAAAAGAAAGTAACGAAGCAAACATTCATAAACCTTTAAGATTTGGTTCAAGAATTAGTATTACAACTGCAGGTAACTGGGAGTAATACATCTTTTATATTTAATTTTTAAATATCAATTATCAAACAAGAAGTTAAAGGTCATCTATTAATTAAAATCACTGACTATTCTTTTCAGTATATAGTATTAAATAATAAAAAAATTAATGAATTAAAAATTCATAAAATAAAAAGCTTTAATTCAATTGATGAAAAAATTGATACGATTAACGATATTGTAAAAAAAGATAAAACATTTAAAAATAAAGAATGGGAAAGTATTAAGATATCAATAACTAATACAAAATTTAGTTTAATTCCAGAAGAATTTTTTTATTCTAAAAAATTGGATTTTTATTTAAATAAAACCACTTCATATTCAGAAAAGAATGATAAAATTGATTTCTATTTTCATAAAAAATTAAAATTGTATAACATTTATGCTGTAGAGAAAAAATTAATTAACTGGTGTATAAAATCATTTAAAAAAGTAAAAGTTTTTCATGAATCAAGCTCATTAATAAATGGCTTTTATAAAAAAAATGAATCTAAAAAGTGTATTGCTTATATTTATTTTGATCATTGGGTTTTTCATATATTAATTTTCAAAAATAAAAAATTACTTTATTATAATTTTTTCTTAATTGAAAAAAATAAGTTTTTAAACTATATTTTTTTAGTAATAAATGAGTTAAAAATTGATAGAAATAATATTAGACTTGTTATTTCAGGGAAAGACTTGAAAAATTTTAACAGTAAATTGAAAGAATACTTTAAAACTGTATCAATATATAAATCAAATGATTTCACTATAAAAACAATAGAAAGTAATACAATTAGTTTATTATTTAATCATTATTTATAATAAATTAGTAAAAATTATTTTAATGAAAAAAATTGCTTTATTCCCAGGTTCATTTGATCCTTATACTTTAGGTCATCATGATGTAATTCAAAAAAGTTTGAAATTATTTGATCAAATTATTATTTGTATTGGTCATAACTCTAATAAAAACAGATATTTTGATCAAAATAAAATATTAAAGAAAATAAAAAAATTATATGAAAAAAATAAAAATATTGATGCTATTATATATAATGAATTAACAGCAAAATTAGCTAGAAAACATAATGCAGATTTTATTTTAAGAGGCTTAAGAAATACTACAGATTTTGAATTTGAGAATTCAATATCACAATTAAATAAACATTTAAATAAAGATCTTGAGACCGTATTCATTATTACAACACCAAAGTATGCACATATAAGCTCCACCATCATTAGAGAAGTACATGAATACGGTGGAAATATAAATAAATTTTTACCTTATAAACTTAAATAAGTTTTAATAAATGAATAAAATAATTTTTATTCCATTGTTTTTATTTTTTATAACTATAAACCTTTGTTTATCCCAAACAAATAAACCTATCTTACACGGTAAGCACTGGATTGCAATTACTGGAAAACCACTAGGTGCTACTTCAGGTGCAATGATTTTTAGCAAAGGAGGTAATGCAATTGATGCAGCATGTGCAATGGTTGCCTCAACTGCTACAATGTGGGATGTTTTAGGATGGGGAGGAGAAACTCAAGCTTTAATATATCATCCAAAACTAAAAAAAGTAATAGGTATTAATGCTTTAGGTGTTGCTCCAACAGGCGCCACCCCAAAACTTTATAGAGATAAAGGATACTCAATACCTCCTAGATATGGTCCATTAGCTGCAGTTACACCTGGTACTCCAGCCGGAATTATGGTAATGCTAGCTGAATATGGTACAATGAGTCTTGAAGAAATATTACTTCCTGCTATAGAGATGGCTAAAGGTTATCCTATTGAAGCTCAAGCAGCTAACTCAATAGAAAGAAATAAAGATGAAATAAAAAAATGGAAATACTCAAAAAATATTTTCTTAACTAATCAAGGTGAAGAAAGAGAAGCACCAAATGAAGGAGAGATATTTGTTCAAAAAGATTTATTCAATACATTAAATAAATTAGTTGAAACAGAAAGAGAAGCTTTAAAAAGTGGAAAAAATAGAAAACAAGCTATTTATGAAGCTTATAAAAGATTTTATGAAGGTGATATAGCAGAAGAAATAGCAAAATCTACTCAAGAACAAGGAGGGCTTATTACATTAAAAGATTTAAAAAATTATAAAGTTTATATAGAAGAACCATTAAAAACAACATATAAAAATATTGATGTATATAAATTAACAACTTGGGTTCAAAGTCCAGTATTACTTCAATCTCTAAATATGGTTGAAAATTTAGATGTTAAATCTATGGGTTTTAATTCAACAAATTATATACATAATCTTTATCAAATAATGAATTTATCTTTTGCAGATAGAGATTTTTATTATGGTGACCCATATTTTGAACCAAAAGAACCTATTAAGGGTCTATTATCAAAAGAGTATGCTAAAGAAAGATTAAAACTTATCTCTAATAAGAATGATAAAGAAATCAAACCAGGTAATCCATACAATTTTCAAAAAGGAAATAACCCTTTCTTAAACTATATTGATTCATGGGAAACAGATAATAATTTAGATAAAATCAAATCTGCTTTTGATCTAAATCATAATATGAGTTCAAACTACAATTTTGAAGAATCATTTATGGCTGGGACAACAACAGTTCAAGCAGCTGATTCATCTGGCTGGATTGTATCTATTACTCCTAGTGGAGGATGGATTCCTGCAGTAATTGCTGGAAATACAGGCATTGGGTTAAGTCAAAGAATGCAAAGCTTTGTCTTAGATCCAAAAGATGGTCCATATAACGTATTGGAACCTGGTAAAAGACCTAGAGCTACACTAACACCAACCATTGCTCTTAAAAATAATCAACCTTACCTATCTTTTGCAGTTCAAGGAGGAGATTCACAAGATCAAAATCTTTTACAATTTTTTCTTAATATGGTTGAGTTTGACATGAATGTACAAGAAGCTAGTGAAGCACCTAATATCAATAGTTTTCAAATGAGATCATCATTTGGATATCACGAAAATAAACCTGGTGATTTACTACTTCATGATTCAACACCTCAATTTATTAGAAAAGAATTAAGAAAAAAAGGATACAAACTTCAGTTTAGACCTAAAACATCAGGTCCAATAAATGCTATTTTTTTTGATAATATTAATAAAACATTCCAAGGAGGATCTAGTGATTTTGGAGAAGATTATGGAATTGCATGGTAATTATAATCACCCTATAACTGTAAAAAAAAGAATTTTATCTTCTAAAGATAATTTATGGAATTTAATATCAAAACCAGGATATTTAAACTTGGTACATCCTTTTTGTAAAAATAATAATGTAATTTCATGGAATTCAGATGACCATACAGATGAATTAACTTACCATAATAATTTAAAATATATTCGAAATTTTATAAAATGGAACGAAAAACATGGTTACGAATTAATTATTGGGGAAAAAAATAAAAAAAAATCATTAGTAAAATGGAATATTTCATTAGTAAAAAATAAAACTTACTTATCCATTACTGTATATCCATACATAATGAATCAATACCCTAAAATTATTTCCTTTTTACCATATTTAATTTATATAACACCTATGTTAAGGTCATATTTAAATTCAGTTCTACAAGGAATAAATTGGTATTTACAAACTAAAAAACCAGTATCTAAAAATCAATTTGGAAAACATAAATGGTTTTCATAAAAAAAATTATTAATCAATAGATTATCAAACATCAAACCTATCAGCATTCATTACCTTAATCCAAGCACTAATGAAATCTTTAACAAATTTTTCTAAACCATCATCAGATCCATACACCTCACAAATTGCTCTTAACTCTGAATTTGAACCAAATATTAAATCTACTCTAGAAGCTTTCCATTTTTCATCTCCAGATGATTTTGAAATACCAATAAATGATTCATTATCATCAGAACCTGGTGACCAACTAATATCCATATCAAGTATATTAATAAAAAAATCATTTGATAAGGTATCAGATTTAGAAGTAAAAACACCATTATCAGAATTGTTATAATTAATTCTTAATACTCTTAAGCCTCCTATTAATGCGGTCATTTCTGGTGAAGTTAATCCTAATAAATTAGCCTTATCAACTAATAATTCTTCAGTTGAAACAGTATGATGACCTTTTATATAATTTCTAAAACCATCTACATGTGGTTCTAAAACTTTAAAAGAATCAATATCTGTCTGATCTTCTCTTGCATCTACTCTTCCTTTGATAAAAGGAACCTCAATGTTATACCCAGCATTTGATGCAGCCTTTTCTACCCCAACACTTCCTCCAAGAATTATTAAATCAGAAACTGAAATTTTAGAATCATGAGATAAATTATAATCATTTTGTATTTTTTTATAAACATCTAAAACTTTACCTAATTCAACTGGTTCATTAACATTCCAAAAAATTTGAGGAGCAAATCTTATCCTTCCTCCATTACTTCCACCTCTTTTATCAGTTTTTCTAAAAGTTGAAGCAGATGCCCAAGCAGTTTTAACAAGTTGTGATACTGACAATCCACTTTGAGAGATCATTTTTTTTAATTCAGAAATTTCATTTTCAGAAACATGATCATAATCAGCTTCTGGAATTGGATCTTGCCAAATCAATTCCTCTGAAGGAACTTCAGAACCTAAATACCTTTCTTTTGGTCCCATATCTCTATGTGTTAATTTAAACCAAGCTTTAGCAAATGCATCAGCAAAAACATCAGGATTATTATAAAATTTTCTAGAAATAATTTCATAATCTTTATCAAATCTCAATGCTAAATCAGTTGTTAACATCATAGGAGGATGTTTTATAGCAGCATCGTGAGCATCAGGAACAGTACGTTCACCTCCCCCATTTTTTGGTTTCCATTGTGATGCTCCAGCTGGGCTTTTTGTTAATTCCCAATCATATTCAAATAAATTTTCAAAATATTTATTACTCCATTTTATAGGTGTTGAGGTCCATGCTCCTTCTAATCCACTTGTTATTGTTTCAGATCCATGACCTTTACCAAAAGTATTTTTCCAGCCAGTACTTTGTTCTTCAATTGATGCTCCTGCAGGTTCTTTACCAACATATTTTCCAGGATCTGCAGCTCCGTGGGTTTTACCAAAGGTATGTCCGCCAGCTATTAAAGCAACTGTCTCTTCATCATTCATAGCCATTCTCCCGAAAGTTTCTCTAATGTCTTTAGCTGCTGCAATAGGATCAGGATTACCATTTGGACCTTCAGGATTTACATAAATTAAGCCCATTTGTACAGCACCAAGTGGGTTCTCTAAATCTCTATCCCCCGTATATCTATCATCTCCTAACCACTCTTTTTCAGATCCCCAATATATATCTTCATCAGGTTCCCAAACATCTTCTCTTCCACCAGCAAAACCAAATGTTTTAAATCCCATGGATTCTAATGCACAATTTCCGGTAAGAATCATCAAGTCTGCCCATGATAAACTTTTTCCATATTTTTTCTTTATTGGCCATAATAATAATCTAGCTTTATCAAGATTTGTATTATCAGGCCAACTATTCAAAGGAGAAAACCTTAATGTACCTGACCCAGCTCCTCCTCTTCCATCACCAATTCTATAAGTACCTGCACTATGCCAAGCCATTCTTATGAAAAAAGGACCATAATGACCATAATCTGCAGGCCACCACTCTTTTGAATCGGTCATTAAATCATAAATTTCTCTTTTTAATTTTTTTAAATCAATTTTTTTAAATTCATCAGAATAATTAAAATTTTTATCCATAGGGTTACTAAGCCTTGAATGTTGTCTTAGTATATTTAAGTTAAGTTGATTAGGCCACCAATCATTATTTTTAGTTCCTTTCCCAGATGAAAATTTCAATTCACCACTAGTAAAAGGACATTTTCCTGATTTTCCATTTGATAATTCTTTCATAGGTATTTTTAAAATTTTATAAAAATAAGAGCCTCCTGCCGGGATCGAACCAGCGACCTAGTGATTACAAATCACTTGCTCTACCATCTGAGCTAAGGAGGCTTAATATAGAGGGCAAAAATATAATATTTTTTAAATATCTAATTAACCATATTACAATAATTTTGATATACTTCTGAGGGTGACAAAAGTTTACTTCTGTAATAATGAATAGCTGCAATTGCTCCATCAAAATAAATACCATTTCTACCTCCATTTTGAGAGCTTGCTTCACTCCCATCTCCTAAAAATCCATATCTATTATGAGAGGTGGGAGCAGTACCCAACGCGGTCATAGTTCCATCAGCAGTATAAGTTTTATCAACTACCCCATCTACATAAAAAATAATTTCTTGATTTGATACTGAAAAAGTAAAACCAACATAATGCCACCCTCCATCATTTATTCTAGTGTTACCAACAATATCAAAACAACATTGACCAGAAAAACCACCTCCAGAACCAATACCTATATTTCCTCTATCTGAAGTATTTCCAGCCATAGCAACTTCACCTGCATTACTAATTGTAAGTTGAAATTTTTCACTCCTATCAAAATCTATAATAGACCAATTTCCCTCAGCCCAAACTCCAGGTGTTCCTGAATTATAAGTTGTTTTAACCCATGAAAAAACACTCATTTCGGAAATCGTATTATTGATATTTAATGATTCTATATAAGCATAATGATTTGAACCATTAAAAGTAAAAAATCCATCAACAATTACACCAACGCCATTATTATAACCATTTTGTAAATTATTTCTAAGAATTGCATCATTTCCGTTACCACTTAAATCAACCAATCTTGTTCCAGAACCAGAATAGGAATTAAGATTACCAACATCATAATGAATAGTTAATCCATTATTAATAACTTGACAAGATTCTCCAGAGTGAATTCCTTGAAATGTTGGTAGAGAAATTTGGCAAAGAGATTTTAGTGAAACAAATAATAAACTAATTATAATATAATTGAATTTCATTTAAATAAAATAAACTATAAAAATAAAAAAAAATTAAGTTAATAATGAATCCAATACCCTTTGATCTTATTATTTGAAATCTCAAGAGTTGGAAAAGGAAATTTAATATAGCTTATAGAATTAAAAACTTTTTTAAGAAATTTTGAATTTGTATGAATTTTAGAGAAATCAACATCTAGGGATAAATAAAATTGTCTATATCTTTTATATTCTGGAATCACAACACCATTATATTTAGTCAAATTTTCAAATTCACCAATCATACCATCACCACCATAGCCTATTGATAAAGCAAGCCAATCAGGTAAAAATTCAGATTTAATAAATTTATTTGGAGTAAATGAAAACCAATACGTGTAACCATTATAATCATAAATAAGTTCTGAAATAAAATTATCTTTACCAAGATAACCATTAGCATTTTGAGCATATATTGATCTTGAAAAAGTAAGTTTAGGTTTAATCCATTGTTCATTAAATACTTTTTGTTGAACAATAAAAAAAGTTGAACCTAATGCATTAGCAATTATATCAGATACAGAAAAACCCCATCCATCATAATATGCATCAAAAAACTCAATTGGAGCTTCTAAAATAAAACCTTGTGAGCCTCCAAATAATAAAGCTTTATTTTCTTTAAAATTTGATTTTTTTAAAATTTTATAACCTACTAAGCTTTCCAAATAAGAAGCGTAAAAATGTCCAAATTTATCTATTTGAAGCCAACCTTTAGAATCATTATAAAAATGAAAAGGAACTCTTTGCTTATCACTATACCACTGAAATCTAAGATAAGAAATAGTACCAGCCAACACTGCTCCCTCAATAGCTAAAAATTTATATAATTTTTTTTTATTTAATTTATTTAAAGATGTATCATATGATATTGTAAAATTATTATTTGAAAATGAATTAAAATTTATAAATAGTAATAATAAAATTAAGAGCCTTGACATTTAATATTCTATTAATTAAAAAAATTTAATTTTAAAAAAAAAACATATATTTGATATAAAAATAACCCAATATGAAAACTAATTTACTAATATTAATTTTATCATTTTATTTATTTAATTACGATTTAATTTCTCAAAAAAATAACTACCAGACTAGCAAAGCTTCAATTTTTGAAAATATAGAAGTTAGAAATATTGGTCCAGCAAAAGTTTCTGGTAGAATAACAAAAGTAATTAAGGATTATACTAATTCTAATATTTGGTATGTTACAACTGCTTCAGGCAATGTATGGAAGACTCTAAACTCAGGTACAACTTGGATTCCAATTTTTGAACATTATGGATCATACTCTATAGGAACAATTAATATTGATCCAAAAAATCCAAATATTTTATGGTTAGGAACTGGGGAAAATAATAGTCAAAGATCTGTTGGATTTGGAGACGGAATATATAAAAGTATAGATGGAGGGATAACATGGGAAAATATGGGTTTAAAAACATCGGAACACATAGCAAAAATTATTATTGACCCAAGTGACTCCGATAATATATATGTTGCTTCTCAGGGCCCCTTGTGGAGATCAGGTGGGGAAAGAGGCCTCTATAATTCCTCTGACGGAGGAAAAAATTGGAAAAGAGTTTTACATATAAGTGAAAATACTGGTATATCTGATGTCGTTATGGATCATAATAATAATAATATTTTATATGCTAGTACATATCAAAGAAGAAGACACTTTGGAATTTTAGTTGCTGGAGGCCCAGAGGGTGGTATTTTTAAATCTACAGATAAGGGTAAAACTTGGAAAAAATTAAAAAACGGGCTACCAATTGGTGATATAGGAAGAATTGGATTAGCAATATCTCCCCAAAAATCAAATGTTGTCTATGCACTAATCACTGCAAAAAAAGAAACAAAAGGTTTTTATAGATCTGAAAATTTTGGGGAAACTTGGAAAAAAATGAGTGATTATCAAGTTGTTGACTCTCAATATTATGTAGAAATTTTTCCAGATCCTCATAAATTTGATAAAATATATTCTGTGGACATGAGATCTTATGTTACAGAAGATGGTGGTAAAACATTTAATAGAATTCCTGAAAACAAAAAACACGTTGATAGCCATGATGTGATTTTTGATATTAATGATCCTAATTATATTATGATAAGTTGTGATGGGGGAATTTATGAAAGCTTTGATAAAATGAAAACATGGAGATTTATTGATAATCTTCCAATAATTCAATTATATAGAGTTGGAATTGATAATAGTAAACCTTTTTATAACGTTTATGGTGGAACTCAAGACAATGATAGCTTTGGAGGACCATCTAGAACTAAAAATAGATCAGGAATTAGAAATAGCGATTGGTTTGTTACCACTGGAGGAGATGGATTTCAAGTTAGAGTAGATCCAAAAAATCCTAATACTATTTATACCATGTCACAATATGCAGGTATTATGAGATATGATAAATCAAATGGAGAAAAAATAGGTATAAAACCTCAACCAGGAATTAATGAAGTTGCATATCGATGGAATTGGGACTCCCCTTTGATAATAAGTCCTCATAATTCAAATAGATTATATTTTGCTGCTAATTATCTTTTTCAAAGTGATAATAATGGTAATTCATGGAAAAAAATAAGCTCAGATCTAACTAGAAATGAAGATAGAAATAAGAAAAAAGTTATGGGAAAAGTTTGGAGTGTTGATGCAATATTTAAAAATATTTTTACTTCTCCATTAGGAACAATAGTTGCTTTAGACGAATCAGTATTGAAGGAAGGATTTATAGTTGTTGGAACTGACGATGGATTAGTTCAAATTACTAAAGATAATGGTATGACTTGGAAAAAATATGAGAATTTCCCTGGTGTCCCATCAAAAGCCTATATAACCGATGTATTATCCTCAAAGCATGATATTAATATAATATATGTTTCATTTAATTATCATAAATATGGAGATTTTAAACCATATTTAATTGTAACAAAAGATGGTGGTAAAACATGGAAATCAATTTCAAATAATATTCCTAAAAACAATTTTGTATGGAGTGTAGTTGAAGATCATATTAACCCTAACTTATTATTCATAGGAACAGAGTTTGGTATGTTTTATTCAATAAATACTGGAAATACTTGGAATAAATTTAAAAAAATACCTACAATTCCTATAAGAGATTTAGAAATACATAAAGAAGAAGATGATTTAGTTGCTGCATCTTTTGGAAGAGGATTTTTTATTGTAGATGATTATTCTCCAATAAGAGAATTTTCTAATGATATATTATCAAAAGAAGGGCATTTATTTTCAGTAAAAGATGTTATGCAATATATAGTTGCATCACCTGAAAAAACAGCAACTGGACATAACTTTTTTACCTCACCTAACCCTCCATATGGAATAAAATTATCATACTATCTTAAAAATGATATAAAAAGTAAATATGAAAAAAGAATTGATATTGAAAACAAGAAATTTAATAAAGGAGAAACTATAGATTACCCTACAAAAAATGCTCTTGAAGAAGAATCTAAAGAAAAATCTCCAAAAATTTTACTAACTATTGTCACTGAAGATGGTAAACTCATAAGAAGAATAACAGGGGAAAATAAAAAAGGATATCATGAAAATTTTTGGGATTTAAGAACATTCAGTTTTAGAAATATTGAAGATGAACAAGGTTTTTCAGGGCCATTAGTCCCTCCTGGAAAATACTCTGTTTATTTAGAGAAATTTGAAAATAATATTTTTACAACTCTATCAGAAAAGTTTTCTTTTAATGTTATACCTATAGGAAGTAAATCCTCTCAAACAGAAAGAGAAAGTTTATTTCAATTCCAAAAACAATTTGATAAAACATTTGCTGAGGTAGAAAAACTAATAGATGATATAAATAATAAGATAAAAAATATTGATGGAGAAATTAATAAATTAATTAAATCAGAAAATGAAAAAGATTTATCTGAATTAAATAATAAGAAAGGAAAATTAATGGATTTAAGAATGGAACTAACCGGAACCATAAGTCTTAATTATGCTGATGTTTTCTCTGGTTCACCTCCTTCAATACAAAGAAGACTGGGATCAATGAGCTGGGAATTATATAATACAACATCAAAACAAACAGAAACTCATGAGATGACCTTAAATATATCAAAAGAAAAATATGAAGAAGTATTAAATGAATTTAAAAATTTACAATAATTTTTTTAAAAATTTAGAGTCAATATTACTACCACACATCAAACATAATACATTACTTTTTTTTGGTATTGAGATTTTATCATAAACCAAAGCTGCAATTGTTGCAGCTGCAGCAGGTTCTACAATTAATTTTTCATTCTTTATTATTTGTTTTAAAGAATTTTTAATTTCACTTTCCTTTACACAAACTACTTTATCAACAAATTTTTTAATATATTTTAAAGTTATATTTCCAGCAAATGGAGCAGCTAATCCATCAGCAATTGTATTGTTAGATGATAAAAGTTCTGGTTTGTTAGAAGTTAAACTTTTGGTTATTACATTAGAGTTTAATGGCTCTACTCCAATAATTTTAATTTTAGGATTTAGTGTTTTTAATACTGAAGAAATACCAGAGATTAATCCACCACCTCCTACTCCAACTATAACGTATTCAATCTTTCTTGAATATTCAAATATTTCTAAACCAATTGTTCCTTGTCCAAAAATTACATGATCATCATCAAATGGGTGAATAAGAGTTAAGTTATCTTTTTTCATT
>JBELBJ010000029.1:5685-14523 GCA_042095375.1 Marinoscillum sp. | reverse complement strand
TACGGCTCCACAGAAGGACGTGATGTTGTCGGTGTGGTGTTCTTAGATAAATAGGATGAAAAAAATAATAACAATACTATTCTTTTTTATTTCCATTCAAGCTCTTAAGGCTCAAGAATACATTGAGGTTTTAAGATCGGCTGATAATACTCTATTGGTAAATCCTGCTTTGGCAGGGATAGATGGAAGAAGCTCGTTATCTGTACTTGATACTAGATCAATTAGAGGAACACGGTTTAGTTCAAGGCTTAGCTATGTATCAGCAAGTTTTAGAATGACAGATAATTTAATATATTGTCCAACTCCAGGTTATTTTTCATCTTCTAGTGGTACTAGAAGTTCTAGAAGAGTTACAAATAATCATTTTCAAACAAGTATAGACTTACTTTCTTATGGGAATAGTATGTTTAAAAGGGTGTCTTTGGGAGCAACATTAGGTTATAGACAACAATTAACAAGAGAAGTAAATATGATGTTTGCTTTAAAAACTATTATTTCTCAAGATAAATTTGACTTAACTGCTTGGGATACATCTGATCCATTATATCAAAATTGGGTTTCAAATAATTTCAAACAATACCTTTTTGCTTTAGTGCCGGGATTCACTATATATTCTAAAAACTTATTGATTGGCTTATCAACAAAAATAGGTATGTTTAATGAAAAGAAATTTCAATTTCAAGATGGTAAATTTGATCCTTTTGGCACAGCAACAATTGGAACCATTTCATATGATGTTCCTTTAGGTGAATTAATTATATCTTTAGGTGGAAATTATGTTTTGATTAGCGATGAACCTAATTTCTATACCTTTGGTTTGAAAACTAAAATAACAGATTACTTTGCTTTAATTGGTGGTTCAAGAGATATGGTAGAGGTTTTTGCTGGAGTTGAAGTTATTTTAGATAAAACATCGATTGAATTATACATAAATAACTTTATTGGAGACAATGTTAGATCAAGTGTTCCAATCTATTCAGTTCGACTTAAAGCATTTGATCTTTTTTAGTTTTAAAGAATGATTTTATAAATATTCATTCTTATCTTTATTTCCCTAATGGGTGATCATAAATCAACTTATACAGAGGATAGTATTAAATCTCTTGATTGGAAGCAGCATATCAGATTAAGACCTGGAATGTATATAGGAAAACTTGGTGACGGATCTTCTAAAGATGATGGTATATATGTACTTATCAAAGAGATTCTTGATAACTCTATCGATGAACATATGATGGGTTATGGGAAAATAATAAAAATAAAAATAAGTAATGATGCTGTAAAAATAAGAGATTTTGGTAGAGGAATACCTTTAGGTAAGGTAATTGATTGTGTATCTAAAATAAATACAGGTGGAAAATATGATTCAGAAGCTTTTCAAAAGTCTGTAGGACTTAATGGAGTTGGAACTAAAGCTGTAAATGCTCTTTCTTCATTTTTTAAAGTTGAATCTTTTAGAGAGGGAAAAGTTAAATCTGCAGAATTTGAATATGGAAATGTTAAAAATGATAATAATATTAATAAATCTGATGAAAAAAATGGAACATATATTGAATTTAAACCTGATAATGAAATTTTTAAGAATTATCATTTTATACCAGAATATTTAGAAGATCAACTATGGAATTATGCTTTTTTAAATTCTGGCTTAACTATTACTTATAATGCTAAAAAATTTCATTCAAAAAATGGCCTTTTAGATCTTTTAGAGAGAAAAACTGATATTGATAGTATAAGATATCCAATTATATATGCTAAGGGAAATGATATTGAATTTGCCATGACTCATACCAATCAATATGGAGAAGAATACTTTTCATTTGTTAATGGTCAGTATACAACTCAGGGAGGTACCCATCAATCTGCATTTAGAGAAGCAATTGTTAAAACTATAAGAGAGTTTTATAAAAAAGAATTTGATGCGACAGATATAAGAGCTAGTATTTGTTCATCAATATCAGTTAGAATACAAGAACCAGTATTCGAATCACAAACTAAAACTAAATTAGGATCTACTAACATTTCATCTGATGGACAAACTGTTAGATCTTTTGTTAATGATTTTGTAAAAAAAGAGTTAGATAATTATTTACATAAAAATTCTGAAACATCGGATTTGCTTTTAAAGAGAATTCTTCAATCAGAGAGGGAAAGAAAAGAAATTGCTGGTATCAAAAAACTTGCAAATCAAAGGGCAAAAAAAGCTAATTTACATAATAAAAAGCTAAGAGATTGTAGGGTTCATTTTAATGATAAAAAAAGTGATGAGGAATTAAAGAATGATACGATGATATTCATCACAGAAGGGGATTCAGCTAGTGGTTCTATAACAAAATCAAGAAATGTTAAAACTCAAGCTGTTTTTAGTTTAAGGGGGAAGCCATTTAATTGTTTTGGTTATTCTAAAAAGATAGTATATGAAAATGAAGAATTTAATTTATTGCAACATGCTTTAAATATTGAAAATGGGTTAGAAGAACTCAGATATAATAAAATAATTATAGCTACAGATGCTGATGTAGATGGAATGCATATTCGACTTCTCTTACTAACATATTTTTTACAATTTTTTCCAGATTTAGTAAAAAAAGGACATATTTTCATTTTAGAAACACCTTTATTTAGGGTTAGAAATAAGAAAAAAACAATTTATTGTTATAATAATATTGAAAAACAAAATGCTATTAAAAATTTAGGAAATAAACATGAAATAACTCGATTTAAAGGATTGGGTGAAATATCACCTAATGAATTCAAAGAATTTATTTCTGATAGTATAAAACTTGAACCAATTATTCTTAGAGAAAAAAGTAAAATAATTGATTTATTAACTTTTTACATGGGTAAGAATACCTTAGAAAGACAAAATTTCATAATAGATAAACTTAGAGTAGAAAGAGATATTGCTTAAAATTTTATGAAGGAAGATAACGTAATAGAAAATAACGACATATCAAATAAAAAATCTGAACTTCCAGTATCTGGAATGTATGAAAATTGGTTTTTGGACTATGCTTCATATGTAATTTTAGAAAGAGCTATTCCATCAATTTATGATGGTTTAAAACCTGTTCAAAGAAGGATTCTATTTTCAATGAATTTGGTAGAAGATGGTAGATACAACAAATGTGCTAATATTATTGGAAACACAATGCAATTTCATCCTCACGGAGATGCTTCAATTAGTGATGCATTAGTCAATTTAGGTCAAAAAAATATATTAATTGATACTCAAGGAAATTGGGGTGATATACGAACAGGTGATAAAGCGGCAGCTTCCAGATATATTGAGGCTAGATTAACAAAATTTACAATAGAGACTTTATTTAACAATAAAACTACTAAATGGAAATTATCATATGATGGTAGAAAAAATGAACCCGAAACATTACCATCAAAATTTCCATTATTATTATTATTAGGTGCTGAGGGAATTGCAGTAGGACTTTCAACAAAAATACTTCCTCATAATTTTATTGAATTGATTAAATGCTGCATTTCTTATTTAAAAAATAGATCTTTTAAGCTATATCCTGATTTTTTAACGGGAGGTTTAATTGATATTACTGACTATAATAATGGAATAAAAGGAGGTAAAATACGCGCAAGAGCCAGAATAAAAGAATATGATAAATCTACTCTTATAATTAGTGATATGCCTTATGGTGTAACAACTTCTCAAATGATTGATTCTATTATAAAAGCTAATGATAAAGGTAAAATTAGAATAAAAAGAGTTATTGATAACACTGCTCAGGATGTTGAAATATTGGTTTACTTAGCAAAAAATCAATCTCCTGGTATAACTATTGATGCTTTATATGCATTTACTGATTGTGAAGTATCTATTTCTCCTAATGCTTGTGTAATAGTTGATGATAAACCAAAATTTATCGGAGTTAAAGATATTTTAATGTTTTCAGCAGATCTGACTAAAAAGCTTTTAAAAAAAGAGTTAGAAATATTAAAGAAGGAGTTAATGGAGAAAATATTATACTCTAATCTTGAAAAAATTTTTATTGAAAATAAAATTTATTTAAATATAGAAGAGTGTGAAACATGGGAATCTGTTTTAAAAACTATTGATAAATCACTTGATCCACATAAGAAAAATTTTTATAGAGAAATAAAAGAAGATGATTTAGTTAAGTTGACAGAAATTAAAATCAAAAGAATTTCAAAGTATGACATTAATAAGTCTAATGAATATTTAAAAAAACTTGAAAACGACCTTGATAAAACTCAGAAAAATTTAAATAATCTAGTTGAATACACAATTCAATATTATTATGATATTTTAAATAAATATGGTAGTGGTAATGAAAGAAAAACTGAAATTACAAAATTTGATACTATAAAAGTAAAAACTGTAGCTGCCAATAATGTAAAATTATATGTTAATAGGAAAGAAGGTTTTATAGGTTTTGGAATTAAAAAGGAAGAATACGTATGTAATTGTTCTGATATAGATGATATAATTGTTTTTTGTAGTGATGGAAGTTACAAAGTAGTTAAAATAAATGAAAAAGTATTTGTTGGTAAAAATATTATAAACCTTCATGTTTGGAAAAAAAACGATTCTAGAATGGTATATAATGCTGTTTATTTTGATGGAAAATCTAAATTTTCATTTGTGAAAAGATTTCAAGTTCTATCTTCAACAAGAGAGAGATTATATAATATAACTACTGGAAATAAAGATTCTAAAATTTTATATTTTGAAAATAGACAAAACGGAGAGTCTGAAACTATTAATGTATTTATTCATTCATCTCAAAAAGCTAGAAAAAAGATTTTTGAATTTGATTTTGGGAATTTAGATATAAAAGGAAAGTCTGCTAAAGGAAATATTTTATCAAAATATAAGATAAGATCAATAAAACATAAAACTTTAGGAGTATCAACACTTTCAGGTGTTGATGTTTGGTATGATGATTCTATTGGTAAATTAAACTCTGATGGGATAGGCACTTTAGTAGGTAATTTTACCGGTGATGATTTAATTTCTGTTTTTTATAAAGATGGTAGCTATAAATTATTAAATTTTGATTTAACTAATAGATTTGATAATTCTGAAATTTATTCAATCAAAAAGCATGATTCTAATTCATCGATTTCTGTTATTTATTTTAATGGAAAATTGAAATGTTTTTATATCAAAAGATTCTTATTAGAAACTACATCTACTGATAAAAAATTTTATTTTATTTCTATTGAAAAGGGATCAAAATTGGAATTTTTAACTTTAGAAAATAATGCAGTTATTGAGTTTAAATATTTTAAAAATGGTGCTCTAACAAAAAAATCATTAAAAGTTGATGATTTTATTGATATAAAGGGATGGAAATCTTTTGGAAATAAGTTACTCTATAATAAAATTAGATCTGGATCATTTAATTTAAAAGATTTTTCAAAAAAAGATCAAAAAAACAAAACTGATTTAAAAAAAAATAGTATAAATAAAAAAGTTAATGTAAAAAAGGAATTTGATATAGGTGATTCAATTGAATTAAATTTAGATAACGATCAATTAAAAATGTTTGATGAGTAGTAAAGTTAGACTTATAATAGATATAGGTAATTCAAATATAGTTATTGGTTTAAACAATAATGAGGAATGGATTAAAATATATAGAATTAATACAAAATCAGAAATTAATTATTGGTCATTTGAAAAAAAAATAAAAAAAATATTAGAAGAAAATAATATTTCTCCATCTGAAATTTATTCTGTAACAGTGAGTAGTGTAGTACCTAGTATGACAGATATTATCAAGTTGGTAGTAAATGATTTTTTATATAAAGAAATATTATTATTAGTACCAGAAACTAATAATATAATTAATATAAATATAGATGATATTTCAGAAATAGGATCAGATTTAGTTGCAAATGCAATTGCTGCACGTTCTTTATATAAATCAAATATAATAGTTGTGGATTTTGGTACTGCATTAACTTTTACTTCTATTTCAAGTAAAGGTGATATTCTTGGGGTATCAATTGTTCCAGGTATTAAAACTTCTATAAATTCATTATATAAGAATACAGCTAAGTTACCCAAAGTGTCTTTAAAACAACCATTGAATGTAATTGGGAAAAATACGATTGCATCTATTCAAAGTGGAATTATATTTGGATTTTCAGGATTAGTAAAAGAAATTTTAGCTAAAACAAAAAAAGAATTAAATGGAGAAACTAAAGTTATAGCTACTGGTGGAATGTCTAAAAAAATCCCATCATTAAAAATTTATTTTAATGATATAATACCAACTTTAACTCTAGATGGTTTATTATTGTTTTCCAAAAAAAAAAGTTAATAATTTAAATTAAAACTATATATGAAAAGTGTAATTACATGTGATATGGAGGGAAGAATTCTTACTATGAATGATGATGCTGAGAAAATTTTTGGTTATAAAAAAATTGAGTTAATTGGAAAAAAAAGAGTTTCTATTTTTTCTCCTGGTGAAATAGTTCTTCAAAATGTTGGCGATTGGCTTAGTAAAGCAAATAAATTTGGTGAATTAGTAACTAAAACTTATTTTTTGAAAAAAGATGGTACAAAAGTAAATGCTAGGGTTAGGATATCTCCAACATTTGCTAATGGAAAGAGTAATCCTCAAACTGGTTATTGTGGTATAACTATTCCAATTGAAGAAGAGGTTTTTGTAAATATTAATTTTCTTACTAAAGTTATTAAATTTTTGGCTGTTACGAGAATGCCTTTTACTACTGCATCTTTGTTTCCAATCTTATGTATTGGCTCATACTATGCTGCATTAGGTAATAATTTATTTAGTATCTCTAATTTTATATTATGCATATTTGGAATTTTATTACTTCATTTAGGT
Source organism: Marinoscillum sp. (assembly GCA_042095375.1). Lineage (GTDB taxonomy): Bacteria > Bacteroidota > Bacteroidia > Cytophagales > MED-G16. The sequence continues at coordinate 7,669 of JBELBJ010000029.1, read as the reverse complement.
TCAAATGTTTACAATGATTATTTTGATGTTAAAGATGGTACAGATGATGCAAATAATGAATATTTTAATTCAGGTGGATTACCTAATTTATTAAAAAAATTTAGTGCACAAATATCAGGAGGAAGTAGGGCTATCGAATTAGGATTAATTAACCTAAAACAAACAAAAATATTAGCTAATTTTTTTATTATTTGTTCATTTATTTTTGGTTTAATTATTTTTTATAATAGTTATTTAATTACAGGTTCTTATAATAATGTTATTGGGGCCTTATCTGTAGGTTTTATTGGTTTGCTTTTAGGATATTTCTATACGGCTCGTCCTATACGATTATCTTCTAGAAATGGTCTTGGAGAATTATCAATATTTCTAGCTTTTGGACCTCTCTTAACTTTAGGAACTGCATTTGCTATTTCAAATGAAACGATACATATATTTTCTAATTCATTTTATTATTTTCTTTTTTTTGGATTTCCTATGGGTCTTTTAACAACAAATATTTTATTTATTAATCAATTTCCAGATGCTATTAGCGATAAAAAAACAGGTAAAAATAATTTAGTAGTTACTTTGGGTAAAGAAAATTCTCGTTGGTTATATTTGATTTTTTTATCTTTAGCTTTTATATCTTCATATTTTATGCAAGATATATTTGACATTAATATTATTAATTTTAGATCAGATATATTTATAATGGGATTATTGTTTTTGTATTCTTTTGGACTATATATTAGTTATAGACTTTTTAAAGATTATAAATCTAGAGAATTAATTAGAACAAATGTAAATACGATTGTTTTACAATCCATTTTTTGTCTTTTTTATATTTTAATATTCTATTTATAATACAGCTACAGTTAGTCTACTGATACTTATTATATTATCTTCTTCGTCTGAAATTTTTGTTTCCCATACATGAATTCTTCTTCCTATGTGAATAGGTTTAGCTATTCCATAAACATGCCCTTTTGTTATGCTTTTTAAATGATTGGCATTAATCTCAATACCTACTACTTTTTTTCCATTTTTATCACAAATTAAACCTGATCCGAAACTTCCTAATGTTTCAGAAAAAGCTACTGAAGCCCCGCCGTGAAGTAAACCAAAAGGTTGAGTAGTTCTTTTATCTACAGGCATTTTACCTTTAATATAATTTTTTCCTATTTTTATGATCTCTATTCCTAAATGGCCAACCATACAATTTTTTGAAAACTGGTTAATTTTAATTAAATCTATATTTTTAGGAAACATTTTTTTTTTTTAATTTATGGTTTAAAACTAACAATTTATATTTGATCAATTAATATTAATATAATGAATATTTATATAATTAGACATGGTGAAACGGAATTAAACAACAATAATATACTCCAAGGTTCAGATATTGATTGTAGCATAAATAAATTCGGAAAAAAACAATCCCATAAATTTTTTAAAAAATACAAAGAATATCCATTTCAAAAAATATATATTTCTCAACTCAAAAGAACATATCAAAGTATTGAACCTTTTATTAGTTTAGGAATACCATATGAAAAAATTGAAGGTTTAAATGAAATAAGTTGGGGTGAAAAACAAGGTGTAAAAGATGATATTATTGAATACAAACAACTTATTAATTTATGGTTGAATGGTGACTTAAATGAAAGGTTTGATAATGGCGAATCTCCATTAGATGTGCTCAGAAGATTAAAAATTGCAATAAAAAAAATAATAAAAGATGATTTTAAAGATGTATTGATATGTACGCATGGGAGAGCTTTAAGAATAATGCTTTCATGGATAATTAATAAAGACTTGACTCAAATGAATAAATACAAACACTCAAATCTAGGTCTTTATATATTGAAATATAAAAATGGTGCTTTTAGAATAATTAAGAAAAATGAAAGATCTCATTTAGTTTAGAATGTGAAAAAAACATCTATTTTGTTTTTTTAGTAGTTGTTTTTTTAGTAGTTGTTTTTTTAGTAGTTGTTTTTTT
>JBELBJ010000029.1:0-5585 GCA_042095375.1 Marinoscillum sp. | reverse complement strand
TTAGTAGTTGTTTTTTTAGTAGTTGTTTTTTTAGTAGTTGTTTTTTTAGTAGTTGCTTTTTTTGCCTTTCTAGTAACTTTTCTTTTCGGTTTTTCTTTTTCAATAACATCCTCAACATCAGCAAGGATTCTTCCACAAAATTCACATAAAATAATTTTTAATTTTTGTTTTATCTCAGTTTGTCTTTGAGGAGGAACAACATTGAAGCAACCACCACAGGCACCACGTTTTACTTTTACGATTGCCAGTCCATTTCTCTGTCTATCTACTAATTTTGTATAAGATAAAAGTAAATTTTTTTCAATTTTTTTTGAACGTTTTAACTTTTCATTATTAAGTTTTTCCTCATCTCCTTTACTTTCAGATAGAATTGTATCTAATTCAGATTTTTTTTCATTTAAATCAAGCTTCTTTTCTTTAATTTTTTTCTTCGTTACTTTCTCAATATCTTTAATTGATTCTATTTTTTCTTCTTTTTCAAGTATTTTTTTTTTGAAAATTTTTAAATCTAATTCATTAACTTCAATTTCTTTTGATATAGCATCGTATTCACGATTATTTCTAACATTTAATTGCTGATCTTTATATTTTTTAATAAGTTTTTTTGCTTCTTTAATCTTGTTGTTAAAATCATCAATGTCTTGACTTAGAGTACCCACTTCATTCTTATGATTACCAAGTCTGGTATTATAACCTTCTAGTTCGTCTTCTAAATCTTGAACCTCCTGGGGTAAAGCACCTCTAATATTTTTTAAATCAAAAATTTTTGAATCGATTTCTTGTAACTTTAAAAGATTCGTAAGCTTTTTACTAACATCTCTTTCCATATTATAAACTATTTTATATTAATAATATCTTATCGGATTTGAATTTACTTTCGATAAATGAATTGCAATATTAACTAATTTTTTATTTAAATATTCAAAAATTAATTCTTTTGTAAATTGTTCACTTTCATAATGTCCAATATCAACAATTAACATCTTATTATCCCCTTCGAAAAAGTCATGATATTTTAGATCTGAAGTTATATATACATCTGCACCATTTTTTATTGCATTATCAATTAGAATTGATCCTGATCCACCACAGATTGCTATTTTACTAACTTTATTTTTATTTAAAGTTGTATGTTTAATTATTTTAGTTTTAAAAATATTTTTTAATTTTTTTAATAGATTATTTGAGTCAATTTTTAAATTTCCTATAATACCGGATCCAACCATTTCACTCTTGTTATTTATTTTTGTAATATAGAATGCAACTTCGTCGTATGGATGTGATTCTTTCAAGCATCTAATCAACTCTTTTTCAAGATGATTATGAAAAACTAACTCAACTTTTACTTCATTTGATTTTTGAAATTTATCATTTTTTCCAATGAAGGGAGAGGCATTATTATTAGGTCTAAATGTACCTAATCCTTCAACTTGAAAACTACATGAATCATAATTCCCTATCTTACCAGCACCAATTTTAAATAATTTTTTTAAAATATTTTCTTTATAATCTTTAGGCACATAAAATTCAATTTTTGATAATATATTACTTTTTTTATTAAGAATTTTAACATTTTTTAATTCTATTTTTTCTGCAATTTTACTATTTACACCTGATATAATATTATCAAGATTTGTGTGAATTGAATAAATTGCTATAGAATTCTCTATAGCCTTTAAAATAGATCTTTCTACATAATTAGATCCAGTAATTTTTTTAATTGGACGAAAAATTAAAGGGTGATGAGATATTATAAGGTTACATTTTTTCTTAATTGCTTCATTTATTACATCTTCTGTGCAATCTAAGGTAACTAATACACCTTTTATTTCGTTTTGATTATTTCCAATGATTAATCCAGTGTTATCATATTCTTCTTGTAGACTTAGCGGAGCCCATTTTTCTAAACATTCGATAATTTTATTTAATTTCATAAATTAAAAATGAATTTCACAAAAAAAATATTTACTTTTTTTTTAATACCTTTTTCATGGATTTATGACTTGATTACAAGTCTAAGAAATTTTTTATATGATAAAAAAATTTTTTCTAGTATAAATTTTCAAATTCCTATTATTTCTGTTGGGAATATATCTATAGGAGGAACTGGCAAAACACCTTTGGTTGAATATTTAGCAAGTTATTATCTTAAAAAAAATTATAATATAGTTATTTTAAGTAGGGGGTATAAGAGAAAATCTAAAGGATATTTAGAAGCAAATGAAAGTCAAGATTATTTAACAATTGGAGATGAACCAATGCAGTTTTATTTAAAATTTAAGGAAAAATTAGTAGTTGTAGTTTCTGAAGATAGGGTATATGCAATAAATAAAATACAAAAAAAATATCCAAAAACTAATTTGATTATTTTAGATGATGGTTTTCAACAAAGAAAAATTAAATCTTCATATAATATTATTAATTCGGAGTTTTCTAAACCATTTTTTACAGATTATTTGTTTCCTTATGGTTTTTTGAGAGAGAAAAGGAATAATATAAATAGAGCTGATTCAATTGTATTTTCTAAAGTTTTAAACAATTATAATTTATCAGATTTTAAAAATCATATTCTTAAAAGTTTAAAATATTTTAAAAATCAAAACAATATATTTTTTTCTAAAATTAAATATTTAAAACTTGTTCCTATATTTAAAAAAGATCTTTCATTAAAAAAAATAAATAATTTTGTATCAGTATCAAGTATTTCTGATTCCAACTTGTTTGACCAATATTTGAATTTAAATTATAATATTATTAAAAATTATAAATTTTCTGACCATCATATTTATGATGAAAAACAAATAGATGATGTTATTAATTCTCTTGATGAAAGAACTGCTCTAATCATTACAGAAAAAGATGAGCCTAAGTTTAAAATTTATAAAAAAAAGCTATCTAAATACTCGATTTTTAAATTGCCTATTAAGATAAGTTTAATTAGTAAAAAAAATGAATTTTTTGATAATATTGATTCTTATTTAAATTTATATAATAACTGATGAAATTTTTTTTATCAATAGTTTTAATTATATGTTCAATAAATTTTTCTTTGTATAGTCAAGAAAAATCTAGAGAGGTTGTAAATACAGGAGAAGAAGAAGAAATAAATAAGAAGAGAACTATATTAGATGATTCAACATTTAACATTTATAGTGCTAAAACAACCTTATTTTCACAAGAATCAAATTTAATTAATGAAGATTACTCATTTAAATATTTAGATACCACTCTATATAATTTTGAATTGTTTGATATCTCAGAAAAATACAATATGAAATATCAAAATCTAGGAAATTTGGGAACAGCACTATTTAATTTAGAATATAGTAAACCTAATTACATAAAAACATTATCTGGATTTAATGCCTATTTCCCATATTATGAGAGTCATAAGAAAATAAAATTTTATGATACAAAATCTCCTTTTATTGATTTGAATTTAATATTTGGTGGATTAGGTCGTTCGAAAGTAGATTTTTCTTTTTCAAGGAGTATAAATAAAAATTGGAATCTTGGTTTTGATGTACATAGGATAACCTCAGATAAGCAAATTGGAGCTACTAAAAGCAAAGGAGATAGGAACGTGTTATCTTCATCATTTGATTTGTATGTATATCATAATTCAAAAAATGATAAATATAAATTTCTAACCTCATATTTTAGTTTAAATCATAATTTATATGAAACAGGAGGAATGTTCGTAGAAAATGATGATTTGCCTATTAATTTTTTTCAATATCAAGATTCTGAAGTAAACTTAATCGATGTTGAAAATCATAATAAATTTAGAAATTTCCATAGTTATCATGAATACTCTTTAAATGATAATTTGAAAATTTATTATTTACTTGATTATTTAAATTATAACAATGAATATATAGATGAAAATTTATCTCAAAATTTAAATTTTTATGATAAAATTTTAATTGATTCAACTCTAACACTTGACACATTTAATATTAAGACATATGAAAATAATATTGGATTAAAGGGAAAGTTTAAATCTATTTATTATAATATTTTTCTAAAGCGATATGATTTATCTTACTCCTATCTAATAACGTCTCTTAAAACAAATAAAAACGAACATATTTTAGGTTCAAAAATAGAATTTAATAAAAATTCATTTTTATTTAATATTGATGCATTTATTAAAGATAATGGCAATTATAATTTATCAGGAAAAATAAATAGTAAGTATTTTGAGGGCAATTATTTTAGTGGATTATTTGATCCAACAATAATTGAAAATTATTTCACAGGTAACCATAATTATTGGAATGAAAATTTTAATTCAAAATTTATTAATGAGATAGATTTTAAATTAAAATTATCTAATGATTTTATAAATTTTTACCCTGAAGTACAACTTTCATCTATTAAAAATTATGTGTATTTTGATCAAACTAGACTTCCTAAACAAAATCAAAATACTATTTATAAAAATACCTTTAGTTTATCTTTTGATATTAACTTTTTAAAATCATTATTTCATTTAGAAAGTAAATTATCCTATACCAATTTGGCGGGAAATAATGTAAATGATTTTTTAAGATTACCAAAGTTTAAATATTTTGGGAAGTTATACTACTCAGACATTTGGTTTGACAAAAAAATCCCTATTGAATTAGGAACAAATCTTTATTTTAGATCCTCTTATTTTGCAAATGCATTTAGTCCAGATATTCAGCAATTTTATATACAAAATCATTTCAAATTAAAAAGTTACTTTATTTCAAATATATATTTCAGCATGAAAATTGAAAATCTAAGAGTATTTCTTAAAATGCACCATTTTAATCAATTTGAAAAATTGGATGGATATTTTGTGACACCATATTACCCTGGTCAGAGAAGAGTGTTAGATTTTGGAGTAAGATGGTTGTTTTTTAATTAGAATTTTATACGTTTGGTCATGAAAAGAAACCTTTTAATACAAATTTTTATTTTTTCATTTTTCTTTAACTCCTTTTCTCAAACATATATAAAAATGAACGGTACGTATGCTTTATTTGCAATTCCTAGTATTGGTATAGAAGTTGGAATTGCACCCAAAGCTACATTTCAACTAGATGCAACAATGTCATTTTGGAATTCAATAAATGATAGACCGTGGGTATTTAATCAAATATTTCCTGAGGTTAGATATTATTTTAAAGATAAAAATGATGGTTTTTACACTGGTGTTCATGTAGGATATGGTATGTTTAAATTATCAAAGAATAATTCTTATGCTAAAAATAACCAATATCAATATGGGTACATATGGTTTACAGGTGCAACGATTGGTTATCAATGGAAAGTAAAAGAAAATTGGCTATTAGATCTTTTTATTGGGGGTGGTTGGTCAAAAGCTGATTATGAAGGGTTTGATAAAAACCTTGGAAGTATAAGATATGATTTAACAAGTGGAATTAATTATAGTGCTCAATCTTTACCTTATCGTGGGGGTTTAATGATTGGATATAAATTTTAACTTTATAAATCTTATTTTTTTTAATAAAATATATATACTTTAAATTTAGAGTTATAAATGACAAAATCCAGAAGAAATTTTTTAAAAAAATCATTACTAGGTCTTTCAA
>JBELBJ010000028.1:0-15115 GCA_042095375.1 Marinoscillum sp. | reverse complement strand
GTGCTTGACTGGCAGTCAAGAGGTCGAGGGTTCGACTCCCTCTGGCTCCACATTTTTAACCTCAACATATAAACTAACTTTTTATAATTTTCTACGTAATATCAGGTACTTTTACAATCTAAAAAAAATAATATGAATAAGTATTTAATTATCATTTTGTCTTTATTAATTGGGTTCAACTCATATAGTCAAAGAAAATATATGAAACCTAAATTTGCTGAAAACTGGAGCAAACCTTCAAAACACCCTGACCATATTGTTTTAAATTTTTCTAAAGATCCAGCGACTTCAATAAGTGTAACCTGGAGAACAAATAGAGAAGTAAGTGAAGGTGTTGCGGAAATTGCAATTTCTCATGCAAATCCAAAATTTACTAGCCAGGCTATTTCTAAAAAAGCTATAACAAATACATTAAGATCCTCAAATGTTGTAAGTTATTGGAATTATAAAAATCCCAATGAATCTCTTTATTCAAACATTAATCAAAACTATCACTCAGTAACATTTGAAGGCCTTAATCCAAATACAATTTATGCATATAGAGTTGGTGATGGAAGTATATGGAGTGAGTGGATACAATTTAAGACTGCAAGTAAATCAAATGAACCATTTTCATTTTTATATGTTGGAGATGCACAAAATTATGTTTTAGAATTATGGTCTCGGTTAATTAGAGAAGGTTACAAAAAAGATCCTAATGCTAGCTTTATAATTCACGCAGGTGATTTGGTAAATGATCCACATAATGAGGATCAATGGCATGAGTGGTTTAAGGCTGGAGGATGGATTCATAGGTCCTTACCATCAATACCTGTTCCTGGAAATCATGAATATGGTCCACTTTATCAGGATGATCTTGCTGATAGAGTGAAAAAATTATCTATTCAATGGAATGATCAGTTTACACTTCCTGATAATGGTATCAAAGGAATTCTTGAAACTAACTATTATATTGATTATCAAGGAGTGAGGTTTGTTGCACTTAATAGTAATGAAATGATTAAAAAACAATCTGAGTGGCTAGAAGATGTATTAAAAAATAACCCAAATAAGTGGACAATAGCTGTATTTCATCATCCAGTTTTTTCTGCTTCTAGAGGTAGAGATAATAAGATTATTAGAGAATATTGGAAACCATTGTTTGATAAATATAATGTTGATCTTGCACTTCAAGGTCATGATCACAGCTATACTAGAGGCAAAGTTGCACCTTATGAACAAAACAACCTTTCAGGTCAAAATTCAATTGGACTGACTGGTACTGTCTATGTTGTTTCTGTTAGTGGTGGTAAAATGTATCAATTAAAATCAAATTGGGATGACTATGAAGCAAGTAGGGATAAAGTTGGTAGTCAAAAGCAATTATTTCAAGTTATTTCTATTGATGGAAATAAATTAAAATATAAGTCCTATACTGCATTAGGAGAATTATTTGATGAGTTTGAGTTGGTTAAAAATGATAATGGTTCTAATTCAATAAATCAATAGATTTTTAATATGAAAACTCTGCGGAATCTTGAGCTTTTGCTCTTGAATACACATTGATTCTTTTAATTTTACCATCAACAAATTGAATGTCATGGACATTATGTTCAAAAATTTCATTTCCATTTTCATCAATATCAGTATAATCATTTCCAGTTGTTAACCATTGAACCATAACTCCTTCTTCATTTTCTGCAGCATTGGCAATCATCCATTTAATTTCCCATTTAGGGCTAGCTGTTTTAAACCAGTTATCTAAAATTTCAATATGTGCATCACTACCCTTTACAACACTACCATCAGCAGTATAACCTTCCCAATCATCTGCGTTTATTTCAGCAATTTTATCTAAGTCTCTATCATTGTGAGCTTTTATATAATCTATCCAAACTTGTTCGTTATTAGTATCACCTGCAATTATTTGAACTTTTTTGCCATTGTCTAATGTTCCAGAGCCGATAATATCAGTTTCATTTGAACTTTGATTTTGGTTTGATGCGTTACATGAAATTAATATTAAGGATAAAATTGATAGATAGAATATATTTTTCATAATTATTATTTAGTTGTTAAAAAATCAATATAAAGATTGTTTAATTAAATGACAAGAAATGTAATAAGGTCTTTAAAATTTTAAATTTTATTTAAGATTTATTTTATAAAAAAAAAGACTTTTTATGTGGTTTTTACGTCACTGAAAAACTTAAAAAATAATGATGAAAATGGTAATAAAATGGTTATCTTAGAGTAACAAATGTTTGTTTTTTTTAACATTAAAACCAAAACTTAAAATATATGAATATGTTCAATTTTATTTTAGGAGCAAGTTTACAACCAGGAGATTTTACTGGTTTTACTTTCTTCATCGGATCTGTTTCAATGTTAGCTGCTACTGTGTTCTTTTTAGTACAACACGGTCAGGTTGACAAGAAATTTAAAGATTCTATGCTTGTTGCTGCATTGATTACTGGTATTGCAGCTGTACATTATTACTATATGAGAGATCAGTGGGCTGCTGGATTAGGTTCGCCAACTGAATTGAGATATATAGATTGGGTTCTTACTGTTCCTTTAATGGTAGTAGAGTTTGCTTTACTTACTGGTGTGGGAATGAGAAAATTATTCTGGGCATCAGTTGTTATGTTAGTGACAGGATATTTTGGTGAATCTGGAGTTACTGGCATGCTAGACGCTCAATCATGGGGTGCTATCGCAGGTCTTGCTTATTTTTGGATGGCTTATGAAGTTGGTTGTTTAACAATTTTCGGTGGACCTAGTGGTGAAGTTGGTAATGCTCTTGCTAAAGCTGATGGTAAAATACCAGCTGCAGGAAGAATGTTACAATGGTTTGTATTAGTTGGTTGGTCTATCTATCCTTTAGGATATATGTTAGGAACCGATGGATGGTATAGCGGAATGCTAGCGAGCCTTCCATTAAATATGGATATTGTATATAATATTGGTGATGCAATCAATAAGATTGGATTCGGTATGGCTGTTTGGTCTGCTGCAAAATAATATTATATAGCTATTAATTTAAAAGGTGAGGTTTTCCTCACCTTTTTTTTTGTATTTTTTAATATGACTTCTTCATTAAATTATTTAATTCCATCAAAGATATTTGGTTTAATAGTTTCATTATCAATAATATTTTTTGGTATTGAAAGTTCCTATTCGATCTTATTTTTTTTATTCATTATGTTAACAATAGGTATTCCCCACGGATCTATTGATCATTTAATTGCTTTCCTAAATCCTGAAACAAGAAGATTCCAAAATAAATTTTATTTTTTTGTAGCATACATTTCATTAATTTTTTTTAATATTTTATTGTGGATTGTATCTCCTTATCTAGGCCTTTTTATCTTTTTGATAATTTCTTGTTACCATTTTGGAGAAACTCAAGTGCTTGGTTATACAACTACGGATAATAAATTTTTAAATTTTGTTTTAGGAGCCAATATTTTATTATCTCTTTTTCTTAATAATATATTCGAATTACAAGAGATATTATACTCCTTTTCTTTTTTTAGCAATATAGATTTAAGTTCATTTGATAAAATATTTTTTTTATTGTTATCTATATCTGTTTTAATGATTTCAATAATTTATTCTGATGTTGAAAGAAAAGTTCTTTTGTATGCTGAAATGAGCATTATGTACTTGATTTTTTTTCATACTGATCTTCTTACTTCATTTTCTTTATTTTTTGGTTTTTCCCATTCTCTTCCTATGCTTTTAATTGAATTTAATGAAATGAAAGAAAACAACTTTATGAAATTTTATATTAAGACATTGCCTTTTACTTTTTTATCAATTTTATTTGGAATCATAATTTATTATTTTAATTCAGACCTAATAACAACAGATAATCTTATTTTATTCATATTTATAATTATATCAAGCTTAACTTTGCCTCACGTGTTTATTATGAAAGATTTCATACAAAACAAATAATCTATTAATAACGTAACTGTATTAGCTTAATTTTTTAATGAGATATTTTGAATAAAGTAGATAAAGTATTTGATTATGTATTTTCTGAAATAATTCAGAAGAAATTCGAAAAGTTTATTTTATTTCTAGCAACAGCTGGTTTTATAATTCATCTATTATTAATTTATTTAAATAAGTATGAGATTATCAATTTCACCTTTAATAATAGCTTATTATTAAACCCTATATCAGCATTATATACTCCATTTTCTTTTATTCTTGTATATGAAGCATTTTTATTAATTTATTTTATTCCAAATTCATTTACAGTTTCAGTAGTAAAAGGCTATGAAATTATTTCATTGATTTTAATAAGAAAGATTTTCAAAGATGTACCTCTGGTTAATTTAGATACAAATGTTTTATCAGATGCATATTCAATTCAACTGATTTACGATTTACTGGGTATCATTATCATTTTCTTTTTGATTTACCTTTTCAAAAAAAATGCTGGAGTAAATAAAAAGAAAACGATCGGCAAAAGGTTAAAAAAGTTTATAAGGCAAAAAAAAATAATATCAATTCTATTAGTCCCAACTCTAGTTTTCTTAGTTTTTTATAGTTTCTATTTTTGGTTTAATGGAGTAGTTCTTTCTAATTCATTTAATGAAGATTTAAATTATCTTTTTTTTATTGATTTTTTTACAATTTTAATTCTTGTAGATGTTTTCATATTGTTGATATCATTTAGATATACTGAAAGATATTCTCAACTTATAAGAAATACTGGGTTTATTATATCAACAATTTTACTAAGATTATCTTTTGGAGTTTCAGGCTTAAAAAGTATTATTTTATTAATTTCAGGTATATTATTTGGGTTATTAATACTTATGATATACAAGAAAATGGAAAAAGTTAGATATTTAGATTAGTTATTCTTCAGTTAAATCTTGAAAAGATAATTAGAGATAAACCTAATATAAAAAGACAAAACATTATTGAAATTAAATTATTAGTACCTTTTGGTGCATTCTTAAATTCTTTCCAAATAAATACTCCCCATGCTGCTGCAACCATAGTCGCTCCTTGTCCAAGACCATATGATATTGCATATCCTGCTTTTTCACTCGAGATCATACTCAAAGACATTCCCACACACCATATAATTCCACCCAATATACCTATTAGGTGAAGTTTTAGATTTCCTTTTGTCATGTAATCAATATAAGTAGATTTATTGCCTTCTATTGGATTATACATAAAATAGGTATTCCATAAAAAATTAGAAATAAAAATTCCTAAAGAAAAAATAAAAACAGCACTATATGGAGTTAATAATTCTGGTTCTGGAGATTCAAAATTAGTAATCATTGATGAAGCAACAAATCGATAAAAGAATCCCATTAAAATACCACCTAGTATTGATATAGTAATTCCTTTTGTAGATGTTTTTTTACTACTTATAGACAATCTTTTGTAGGCTATAGCATCTATAATTATAGCAATAGTAACTATTGCTACCCCTGAAAATAATATTATAGGGTTTCCAATTGGAGCAGCAATATAATTTACTATAACACCTAAGACAAGTGCTATTCCAATTCCAATGGGAAATGCTACTGCCATTCCTGCTATGCTTATTGCTGCTACTATTAATAAATTTGCAATATTAAAAATTACTCCACCTAAAAATGCGTTAAAAAATGAAGTAGAACTACCTTGATAAAGATCATCTAAAAAACTTCTCCCATTTTCTCCAAAGCTGCCAAACGATAGTCCAAATATTAAAGAAAATAATATTACCCCAATAGAATAGTCCCAATAATAAAGAGGAAAGGCCCATGATTTTGAGGACAGTTTTTGAGTATTTGCCCATGAACCCCAACAAAACATAGTTATGAAACATAATATCACTGCTACCTCATAACTTTTAATTATTAACATAATTCAAATAGATTTTTTTTTATAGGTTATTAGATTTGTTATATCTAGTCTTACATCTTCATTAGGATTTTTTATTTTCATTTTTAAAGTGTGCTTTCCTGGATCTAAATCATATTTAAAAAATAACTCATGTGCTCTTTCAATGAAATATATTGGTGTTTGCATAGTTTTAGAGATTTTATCGTCGATTGAATATTCAATTTCTAAATTATAATTATTTAGTGTTTCTTCATTTGATATCAAAGCATATTTATTATCAAAATTTTTATTTCTAACTCTTCCTTTTAAGACAACACCGATACCTTCAAATTCTAAACTTAACTCTTGGTTATCTTCAAATCCAATATTTCTGTTGATTATCATTTTTTCACCTAATTCATAATCAGGAAAACTTTGTTCCATAGGTGCAGTTATTGCATTTTGAACTTTAATTTTAATATTTTCATTATCGACTTTTCCACCATTTTTAATTATCAATTCTTTGGCATGTTTAAGACTTATTTCATAAACTTTATTTAGAGATGTATTTGTAAATTGAAAATCAATATCTTCAATAGATTTTAATCCTTTTGTCCAAAATTCTGGTATTTTACTATACCCTTTTAAAGTTCCTAAGATCGCCATTGCTGTAGCAGGATTACAATCAGAATCTTGACCAGCTCTAGTTGAAACTTCCAATGTATTTCTGAAATTTTCTTTTCCATAAAGAAGACCAAGAACTACATAAGCAGCATTTATTTTCGCATCAATATTAAAGTCTTCATGAGCACCATCAGGACATCCTATATCTTCGCCCCATTTTTTTTCAATTAATTCCCAATTTTTTTTCCAATTTTCCGGATACTCCTTATGCCAATTGATTACATCATTTATGCATTGATAAAATGTGCTTTCCTTTGGAATCATATTAAGAGACTTATTAATTATAGTAGGAATATCATTTTCTACAAATGCATGACTGTACATTCCTGCCACAAAAACACCACCGTAATATCCATCACCATAATTCATAATATGACCAACTTTATCGCAAATTTCTAATGCAGTATTTGGCATTCCTGGTGTCATTATTCCTGCGAAATCAGCTTCAATTTGAAAGTCAATATCATCTGCATGTGGGTTATTTAACCAATGTCCAGATTCAGGAGGCATTATACCATTTAATATATTGTAACGTCCTTGTTGATTAGCATGCCATAACCAGTATTTTGCATTGGCATATGCTTTTGCATGTGATGAAGCTGGCGCATCAATTCCTTCTTTTTCCATAACCTCAACAAAAGTTAGATCCATATAAATATCATCATATAATCCAGGAGTATTTTTCATCATCTTATATAACGTGCTATCATCCCACAAAATCTCAATGCTGTCTGGAATAATTTTTTTTAAATACCTGAATTCTGTAGGTCCCCCAAACGTGACCCCAATTGTTTGGGATGCCCACGCTCCTTTGATTTTATCTCTTAAATTTTCCTCTGATATGATAAAATATTCGTTTGAATCATTTTTATTACAGCCTAATAGAATAAAAAAAAACAATATATATAATAAGTAATTCACAATTTTGGTATTAATGTTTAGTAAATAAAAATAATAAATCTTATTTATTTAAATTCTTACTAGTAACATAATAATCTCTATCTATTGATATTTTTTTATTTTTAATTTCAAGTTCTTGCCATTTATTTTTTGGAAATAATTTTTGATTTTTTTTGTCGATTATTATTTCTATAGGCATATTAAAATTTTCAATAGTATTTGACCATCTGTATTTTAGTTTATTTTCCTCAATTTTATATTCAAATACTGGGATTCTATAATCTCTTAAATATTGATCAAAAACATATTTTAAATCGAAACCAATATTTTTAGAAATATATTCTTCTACTTGTGCTGAAGATACAGTTTGGTGATAAAATGTTTTATTTAAACCCCTAAAAATTGATCTCCATTTCTCATCATCGACAGCAATTTGTCTAATTGTATGCAATAAGTTTGCTCCTTTTGAATACATATCTTTTGAACCCTCTCTATTGACATTATATGGCCCAATTATTGGTTTTGTATTTTGTATTCCTTTACGTGTTCCGATTGTATAATCTGCTCCAGCTTCTTTTCCATAATGATAATTTAAAAATAAGTTTTCCGAATATGCTGTAAAGCCTTCGTGAATCCACATATCAGCCATGTCAATGTAAGTGATGTTATTTGCAAACCATTCATGACCAGATTCATGAATAATTATAAAATCAAATTTTAAGCCCCATCCAGTATCAGAAGGATCTCTACCTAAATAACCTTTTAAAAATTTATTTCCATAAGTTATTGAGCTTTGATGTTCCATTCCTAGGTAGGGTACTTCAACTAATTTATAGCCATCTTCATAAAATGGATATGGTCCAAACCAATATTCAAATGCTTCTAGCATTTTTGGCACATCTTTAAAATGCTTTTTAGCTTTTTCTAGATTATATTTTAAAACAAAATAATCTACATCTAACTTTCCTTTCTCTCCATCATAAATTTCAGAAAAGTTAACATAATCACCTATGTTTATGTTAACGCCGTAATTATTTATTGGATTATTAACAAACCAGTGATAAGTTTTTCTATTATTATTTTCTGTAGTTATTTTTCTCAATCTACCATTGGATACGTTGATAAGGTTTTCAGGTACCTCTACACTAATAAGCATGCTATCTACCTCATCATACATATGATCTTTGTTTGGCCACCAAACACTAGCTCCAAGTCCTTGGCATGATGTAGCAATAAAATGATTTCCATTTTCATCTTTTTCCCAAGACAGTCCTCCATCCCATGGGGCTCTTATCGCTTCTTTTGGTTTTCCTTCATATTGTATAATTAATTGATTTATATCTCCAACTTTTTGTTCTTTTTCTAAAAAGATAAAATATACATTTCCTTCTCTATTGTATTTTAAGGATTTATTTTCTTGAGTAACTGCACTAATTATCAAAGGTTCTTGAAGGTCTATCTGGATTACATTATAGGATTTTAATACACTATATACTATTGTATTTTTTCCACTAATTGATTTTTCATTAGGATAAACAGAAATATCTAGATGATAATAATTCAAATCCCACCATTCTCGTTCTTTTGTAATACTTCCTCTAAGTGAATCTTGTCTAGTAAAAGATTCTTTTTCTCCAAATATTCCTTGTGAAAATAAAGGATATGATGAAATATAGATAAATGAAACAAATAAAAAATGAAAAACGTTTTTTATCATAAGTAATGTTTTTAAAACATAAAGTTTTTTTAAATGTAAAGATTTTTTTCACTAAATTTATTTCTAATGATAAAATATACTTTCTTTTTTCTTTTTTCTCTTATCATCTCATTTTCTGTTGATGGACAATCTTTAAAAGGTTTAAAAAACAAAGCTCTTAAATTAAAAAATAATTTAAAAAATACTCCTACAAAAGTTCCTTCCATTTCTGAGGATGAAGCTGCTAAAGCTTTAAGACAAGCTCTTAATAATGGAATAAATAACTCTGTTGAAATAGTATCCAAAGTTGATGGATACCTGCAAAGCCCTGAAATAAAAATTCCATTTCCTCCAGACGCAAAAAAAATTGAAGATAGATTAAGATCATTAGGTATGAATAAATTAGTTGATGATGCTATTTTATATATTAATAGAGCAGCCGAAGATGCAGCAAACGAAGCTAAACCTATCATCGTTCAAGCAATCAAAAATATGACAGTTAGAGATGCTATTAATATCGTTAAAGGAAAAGATAATGAGGCAACCAATTATTTGAAAAAAAATACCTTTGATTCTTTATATCAAAAATTTATTCCTCCTATTCAAACTTCATTAGAAAAAGTTAATGCAACAAAGCACTGGTCTACTGTTATATCTAGATATAATAAAATTCCTATGGTTCAAAAAGTCAATCCTGATTTAGATGATTATGTCACAAGAAAAGCTTTGGATGGATTATTTATTATGATTGCAAAAGAAGAGAAAAAGATTAGAGACAAACCTTTAGCAAGAGTAACTGAAACTTTGAAGAAAGTATTTGATTGGGTTGATTCTCAAAAAATGAATTAGTTTTAAATTTTTGGAATAGAAATTGCCCCACCTTTTTTTGTCACACAAATCGATGCTGCTTTTGATGCCATTGATAAACAATCTTTTATTTCTTCATCTCTTGACAAATGACTTATAAAATATCCAATAAAAGTGTCTCCAGCAGCTGTAGTATCAATTGCTTTAACTTTCATAGCTTCGCACTTTAAATATTTTGTTTTATAAGAATAGATAGATCCTTTTTCTCCAAGAGTTAGCAAAATGGAGGTATTAGAATATTTATTTTTTAATAAATTAATTATTTCATCAGAATCAAGATCCTTTCCTGTTAATTTTTTTGCTTCACTTTCATTGACAATAAGACAATCAACTAAATCAATTGGATAGTTTAAAACTTCTTTTGTCATAGGAGCTGGATTGAAAAATATTTTCATTCCTATATTTTTGGCTTTTTCTATTATCTCAGGAATTTTATTTATCTCATTTTGTAATAGTAAAATATCTCCTTGATTGAAATTTTTAAGAATCATATCTATTTGATTGGATTCAAAAGTTCTATTTGCACCTCCATGAATAATTATTGAATTTTCTCCGTCTTTATTTACTTGAATTATTGCATGACCAGTACTTTCACTTATTTCTTTTATATAATCAATGTTAACATTCCATTTTATCAACTCTTTTTTTATGTTATCATCTTTAATATTGATATTTCCAGCATGAAAAATTTGAGAACCAGCTTGAGCTAAAGCTACACTTTGATTTAATCCTTTTCCTCCAAGAAAAATTTTAAAATTATTACTTGGAATTGTTTCACCAGATTTTACAAAATTATCTACCTCATAAACATAATCAATGTTAATAGAGCCTATATTTAGTATTTTCATTTTAATGATTTCTTAAATATATCAAGAAATTTTTTTCTTGAGGCTTTTAATATCACCGTGATATTTTTTTCACCTTCTTCGTTAAGTATATTTTCCCCTCTTCGTTCTTTATTAGAAAGATCAATATTTACATTATATTTTTTTGACTTTATGATAATGCTTGGATCTAAAGCTATTGCCATTGCTAAAGGATCTGCTAGTTCAATCATCTCGTTACCATATTTTTTTTTCTTATATTTTTTAGGATTATTTTGAATATCCATTGAAAATTTAGAAAGAGAAGTATTTAGATTGTTAATCGATTTAATAGTATTAGAGTCAAACCAAGCATATTTTTTTGTAGCATCCCAATCTATCAAGGTTATTTCTATTCCTGATTGAAGTACAATTTCTGCAGCTTCAGGATCTACCCAAAAATTGAATTCAGAAAATGGGGTTATGTTTCCAGGGCCAAATGCAGTTCCACCCATTATAAAACAATTTTTAATTTTTGAAATTATTTTAGGATCTCTTTTTATTGCCAATGCAAGGTTAGTAAGAGGTCCTATTGCAACAATCTCTAAACTATTTTCAAATTCATAAACTTTTTCAATTATGATATCAATGGCATTCCCATCTGTAGCTTTTCTTCCTTTTAAATCAAGTCCTATATCTCCAAGGCCATCTTGGCCATGAAAAAATTCTGATGTTCTTAAAGGCCTTTTTAAAGGCTTGTCTTCACCTAGATAAACTGGAGTTTTTTTATTACACAACTCAACGGTATATAAAGCATTTTGAAGCCCTTTTTCTACCGGGATATTTCCAGCAACTACAGTAATTGCCTCGATGTTTATATTTGAATTGTTAAGGGCCATTGCAAGAGCAACAGCATCATCTGAACCAGTATCTGTATCGATCAAAAAATTTCTCATTAGAAAATTAGCCTTCTAATGCAGCTTTCGTGAATACATACTTTCCATTTTTTTCTTCAATTAGATACCATAGATTTTTTATTTTACTAACATTAGAATTATCATCCGACCAATCATTTTCACTGCTACAACTATGAAAAAAACTTCCATCAAGAACCTCAGATTCTTTTAACCAACCTCTCTCTATCATTAGGCGTACTCCACCAGCACCTCTACCTGCAATTCCACTACCTGAAATCGAAGTATCTTTATCTTCATTGTAGTTTTCATATGCTTGTTTAAGTAAAGCGCTTACCCCGTCTTTATTATTCATTTCACCAGTAACTACTTTAGCAAAATATTCTGCGCCTCCTTCAATAACCCACTTGTGGTTGCTTTTAGATTTATCTCTTAACTTTCTACAGCTTTCGTCACTAAGATCTTGTTGAAAAGCATGGTAAAGCTCATGAATTACTAGAGATTGTTTGCTTTCTTCATTCATGTCTTTAGTAAATCCCATAAGTATTATTCTAAATTTAGGACATATATCAAATTGGCTAGAAGCATCAGCTCCGTTTTCTATATAGCCTCTAAATTTTTCTAGCTCTTCTTTTTTCCCGTTATTTCCTAAACATGATTTATCAAGCCATTCAGAGATTCCAGTCATCAATTTTTCTATTTGATCATTTGATAATAATACCTTGTGTTGATTAAATGGTTTTGCTTCTTTAACAAAATCTCCAACATCCCAAGATACTGCTAAAATATCAGCATTTTGATCCTTCATTTTTTTTGAAGCGTAGCTGGTCCATGACTCAATTTTTGAATTGCTAATACTACTTTCATTTAGGATTTTAATTCCAGGAGTCACATTTTCATCTGCTTTTTTAAGCTTATCTTCTTTTGAACAAGAGATAATAAAAACTGAAATTATAAAAATTGATAATATAAATTTTATTTTATTCTTCATTATTTTAATTTGATTATTTATTCAACAATTACTTTAACCTTATATACTTCTTTATCGGAAGATAAGTTTAGTACGTATATTCCTTTGTCAAGATTCGACACATTCACTTTAATTTGATTTTTCTTTCTAGATATTTTATTTGGTTGTACTATTTTACCACTAAAGTCTACAAATTCTATTTTTCTAATTTCCTTATCTTCTTTTAATTGAATCGTAAGATTATTTTTTGTTGGGTTAGGATATACTCTTTCAATGATATTTGAAGATTCAATACCAGTAGTTATTGGACCATCATCATCTTGAATGGTAATGGTAACTTTTTGTGTTCCATCTTCCACTCCATGTATTATGGTATCTATTTCAATGATAATTGTTTCTTCTTGCTCATCTTCTTGATCTTGTACAATCATAAAATCAAGAGTTGCGATGCTATCATTAGATTTAATAGTTAATGAGTCACTGCTATAAAAATAGTCTACTTGATCTGCGGTAGCAGTGCCAGAAACTTTTAATTTAACAGTTACATCTTTTGTATGAGATTTACTTAGCGTAGCGTAGAGGGTAGATTTTTCTTGATTTTCTGCTACAGAGGTTTTGTCTACTGATAAAGTAACTTTAGGTCGAGGATCAAAAAGATCAGGAAGCCCATCTGAATCTGAATCAACCAACTTATAAATAATTACTGAAAGTTTTGCACATAATGATGAACCTGTTTCATAGGGTCCTGGCCAGCCAAATGTTAACCACTCATCTATTCCATCTCCATCTAAATCATAAAAATCATAACGATTGTAATAATTTACAAAAAGTTCACAATTAGAATTACCATTAGGAATTAAATCTACTACACCAATATTTATAATTTCAAATTTTTTAGTTGTAGGATTAAACTTAAAGTATTGAAATCCTTTTGAATCATTCCAATCCTTAGTATAGGCGTTGGTAGGATAATTCCAAATATTACCTGGTTCTTTAGGATCCTCTAAACTAAATTTTGGAACTAAATCTTTGTGGCCATCATAATCAATATCTATGTATCTCATCCAGGTCTCTTGAGAATAAAAATCCATGATATTCTCATTATTTGAAAAAAATTTATCAGATACTTCATTAAAATTTAGGTTGTTATCATAATTATATATTTTGACAAAGTTTTTTAAACTTGAAGATCCACCTGAACCAAATCCATTAGTATTGAATATTATAATTTCTTTTTTTTGATCATTGTCTAAATCATCAATAAAAATATTTCTCATTCCTTCAACTGAAACATCAATGTTATTTTCAAAATTATAAATAAATGAACCCTGACCATCGTTTAAAATATATTTGATATGATTATTTCCGTTAAAAATAATATCTATATAACCATCACCAGAAATATCTTCTAAAAGAAGGTGTCCTTCAGACGTGTTAAAATCAACTCCATTAGCTCCAACCCATTCTACATTAAAATTTCCATTTCCATCATTTCTTAAGATTCCTAATCTACGACCATTAACACCACAACCATTATTGATCCAGCTAACTTGACCGCCAAATACTAAATCCATGTCTCCATCATTATCAATATCTCCATATCCATTTTGATAAATGCTATAAAAACAACCATCATCGCCACTAATCTTATTACTCATATCAATAAGTTCATTATTTGCAGAGATTTTGAAATATCTAATTTTTTTGAAATCAACTTCATCATAGTGAACGTCTTTTATAATATTTTTACTTTTCATCCATTTTGTTTGTAATTTATAATATGGATTATGCGTGTTGATATCTATATGGTAATGCTCGCCAAAATTTGGTATTTCAGGTATGCTATCTCCATCAAGATCAACATAATTTACATATGTAATAGAATGTTGAATGGATTTATTTTCAAATGAGTTTACTTTTAAATCAAATTTAAAGTTTCCTTTATTGATTGCATACAAAGGTGACCCGCCCATATGACCTCCTCCAAATATATAGCCATTATAATTTATTCTTCCAGAACCAAAAACAAGATCATCAAGGCCATCTTTATTCAAATCATAATGTAAAGCCATCTCTTCTGCAGGCCCATTTCCATAAAAAGAACCAAAACTAAATTGTACATCCCACATCATTCCTCTTTTATTCTCATCAATCAATTCTAAAAAAGGATCATAAATATCATATCTTTCAAATCCATCTAATAAATTAGTACTTTCAGTTTTAATAGCTTCTACAGATACATTTGGAAGCACAAAATTAACATATAGAACAATACCTGACGGTTTTATATTTTCTGCTGAATTATAAGAAATATTTAATTTATAAATATTCTTATCATTAAATCTTAATGTTTTTTCTAGTTTTAAACCTAGTTGACTTACACTAAATACATTATTGTCATTTCCACTAATTAATTGCAAATTTGTAGCATCATTAGGAAGAAGTTCTGATAAAT
>JBELBJ010000027.1:13700-18107 GCA_042095375.1 Marinoscillum sp. | reverse complement strand
GTTAAATTTTAATTTGTCAAACTCTGAAATTCAGCAAATTAAATTTTTATTAAAAGAAGAAAACAAAGATATCCTTATAGATTCTTTCTATAAGAAACTTGAATTTGGAACAGGTGGCATGAGAGGATTAATTGGAATAGGAACAAATAGAATGAACTTATTCACTGTTTCGTTAGCAACACAGGGATTATGTAATTATCTGAATAAATCTCAAAAAAAAAATAAATCAGCAGTTATAGCTTATGATAGTAGAAAATTTAGTAAAAAATTTGCAATTCAAACTGCTAAAATTTTTTCTGCAAACAATATAAAGTCATATATATTTTCAAATTTAAGACCAACACCCCAATTATCATTTGCAGTTAGAGAATTAAATTCTTCATGTGGAATAGTAATCACTGCATCCCATAATCCAAAAGAATATAACGGATACAAGGTATACTGGAAAGATGGAGGACAAATTACTTTCCCTCACGATCAAAATATAGTGAATGAAGTAAATAAGTTAGATAACTTTTCTAAAGTAAATTTTGATGAAAAAAAAGGTCTTATTTGTCAAATTGATAAAGAAATGGATAATAAATATATTAAGAGAATTAAGAAATTATCTCTTCAAAATAATTCTTTATCAGATTTAAAAATAATTTTTACTTCATTACATGGTACGGGAATAACACAAGTTCCTAACGTATTAAAAGCTTTTGGATTTAAAAATATTTTAATTGTAAAAAAACAAGAAAAACCAGATCCTAAATTTTCAACAGTAATTTCACCAAACCCTGAGGAAAGAGATGCTTTATCTTTAGGAATTAAAGAGTTAAAAAAAGAAAATGGTGATATATTATTAGCAACAGATCCTGATTCTGATAGAGTTGGAGTAGCAATCAAAACGAATAATGAAATAAAAATCTTAAATGGAAATCAATTAGCAACATTAATTATATATTATACTTTAAATAAACTAAAAAAAAATAATTTAAAGAAACCTCCATTTATTGCAAAAACAATCGTGACAAGTCCAATAATAGATAAAATAGCTAAACATTATGATGTAGCTTGTTACTCAACATTGACAGGATTTAAATTCATTGCTGAACTAATTAAAAATAATAAAAAAGAGAAATTTATTGCTGGAGGTGAGGAAAGTTATGGCTATCTAGTAGATGATTTTGTTAGAGATAAAGATGCTATAATTTCCAGTGCAGTTATATGTGAAATTACAAATTGGGCAAAATCAAAAGGAAAAAGTTTAGATGATATTTTAGAAGACATTTACAAATTACATGGTCTTTTCATTGAAAAACTTTATAC
Organism: Marinoscillum sp.; assembly: GCA_042095375.1. GTDB lineage: Bacteria > Bacteroidota > Bacteroidia > Cytophagales > MED-G16. The sequence goes on along the minus strand of JBELBJ010000027.1, from coordinate 16,796 downwards.
AATTAAAATGGATGGAATCAATGGGCTTAAAAAAATACATAAAATAATGGAAGATTATAGAACTAACCCCCCCTATAAAATATTTAATGATGATGTTATTAAGATCATAGATTATATGAAAATTCAAAAAAATTCAATAATACAATCTAAATCCAATGTAATTCAAATGATATCAAAAAATAATTTTTTAATGACACTTCGACCTTCAGGAACAGAACCAAAAATAAAATTTTATTTTAGTGTTAATGGAATAAATAAGAAAAAAAATAAATTCGAATTATATAAGTTAATAGATAAAGAAATTTTAAAAATTAAAAGTAAATATGAATAACCCATCAAAGTTAAATTCTTGGAAAAAAATTAAAAATTATTCTAAAGCAATCTCAAAAACATCAATTCATAAAATGTTTAGAGATGATAAAAATCGATTTAATAATTTTTCTCTAGAACTTGATAATCTTCTATTTGATTACTCAAAAAATCATATTGATAAAAAAATGATGAATCTTTTCTTTAACCTATTAGATGAATTAGATATAAAAAAAAAAATAGAGGATTTTTTTAATGGAGAAAAAATTAATAAATCTGAAAAAAGACCAGCTTTACATTTCTTACTAAGAGGTTCATTCAATGATAAAACCAAAAATATATTTCAAAATAATGTAAAAAAATGTGTTAATAATTTAAAAACATTTTCTAAAAATTTTGAAAATGGAAATATAAAAGGTTATACAGGTAAAAAAATTAAAAATGTAATTAATATAGGAATTGGTGGATCTGATTTAGGCCCTAAAATGGTATGTGAAGCATTAAAATTTTATTCAAATAGAAATATAAATAATTTTTTTATTTCGAATATTGATCCTACTAATCTAACCGAAGTATTAAAACAAGTAAAAGCTGAAGAATCAATTTTTATAATATCATCTAAATCATTTGGGACAATTGAAACTTTGAAAAACGCAAGTGTCTGTAAAGATTGGTTTTTAAATATAACAAAAGAAAAAGATTATATTAAAAATCACTTTTATGGTATAACTGCAAATGAAAAAGCAGCAATATCTTTTGGTATAAATAAAAATAATATTTTTCCAATTTGGGATTGGGTTGGAGGACGTTATTCACTTTGGTCTGCAGTTGGACTTCCAATTATACTAAGTATTGGATTTGATAATTTCAATCAATTGCTCAAAGGGGCTAATGAAATTGACCATCACTTTCAAAAAGAACCTTATAAAAAAAATATACCTATAATGCTTGCGTGTATTGGAATACTTTATAATAATTTCATGAAGTATGAAACACATGCAATTTTACCATATGATCACTATCTGAAGTATTTTCCTGCTTACTTACAACAAGCAGATATGGAGAGTAATGGAAAAAATATTTCAAATAATTCTGATAAAGTTAATTATGAAACAGGTCCAATAATATGGGGTGATATAGGCACGAATAGTCAACATGCTTTTTTTCAATTAATTCATCAAGGAACTAAGAATATTCCATGTGATTTTATTGGATTTACTAATTCAAATAATGAAAAAGATGATTTACATGAAATATTACTTTCAAATCTTATTGGTCAGACAAGAGCCTTAATGAAAGGAAAAAAAATAGATGACATAAAAAAAGAATTAAAGGATAAAAAAGATAATTATAATTATGAATTATTAATTAAATCAAGACTTTTTGATGGAAATAAACCATCAAATACAATACTTTTTAATAAACTTAACCCATATAATTTAGGTAGATTAATTGCAATTTATGAACATAAAATTTTTATTCAAGGAAGTTTATGGAACATAAATAGTTTTGATCAATGGGGAGTAGAACTAGGAAAAAAACTATCAAATGAAATTCATAAAATGATAAAAAATAAAAAAAATAATTTTATAGCTGATAGTTCTTCAAAAGGTCAATTAAATTTTATAGATAAAACTAGATCATAATAAATCCTGCTATATTTCCAGTTAATAAGGTTGCTAGAGTAGCTGCAACCAGAGCTTTTATACCTAATTTAGATATATCTTCTTGTCTTGAAGGTGCCATAGAACCTATTCCTCCAATTTGAATTGCAATTGAACTAAAGTTAGCAAATCCACAAAGAGCATAAGTAGAAATAATTATTGATTTTTCTGATAAAAAACCAGCTTCCTTTATTTCAGCTAAATTAACGTAAGCTATAAATTCGTTTAAGACAAATTTTTGTCCTAAAAGACTACCTACCAAAACGGATTCATTCCAACTAACTCCAATCATAAAAGCAAAAACTCTAAATACTTGGCCTAACAAATATTCCATTGAGAGTTTATTAAATTGACCTTCTGATGAAATATTAATTAAATTATTTAATGAAGTAATATCTCCGATGTAAGCCAAAAAATGATTTACCATATATACAAAGGCTAAAAAAGCAAGAAGCATAGCGGCAATATTAAAAGCAAGCTTTAACCCATCTGAAGCACCTTTTGCTAAAGCATGAATAGGATTAGAACCTAAATCTTCTTCATTTAGAGTTAGGTTTCTATTTATTTTATTTTTTGAATCCTCAGGTATAAAAATTTTAGATATAACAATGCCAGCGGGAGCATTCATAATAGAAGCACTTAATAAAATTGTTGCAAATTTTATACTTTCATCAGGATTACTACCTCCAAGCAGTGCTACATAAGCAGCAAAAACACCCCCTGCAATTGTAGCCATACCTCCTGTCATTAAACACATTAATTCTGATTTAGTCATTTTTTTAATGTATGGTTTTACCAAAAGAGGAGCTTCAGTTTGCCCTAAAAAAATGTTACCAGCAGCAGATAGTGACTCAGCACCTGATAATTTCATTGTCTTGGTCATAACCCAAGCTATAGATTTAACTACATATTGAAGTATTCCAAAATAATAAAGAAATGCACTAATTGAAGAAAATAATATTACAACTGGTAATGCAGAAAAAGCAAAACCATTAAATGATGCGTCTGGAAATAAAAAAAGTGTGCCTTGTTTTGAAAAATCAATAATAAGTACAAAAAACTCACTTATATTTTTAAATACATTTTCAACAAATTTTACATTTGATATTAATAATGCAAAAAT
>JBELBJ010000027.1:0-13600 GCA_042095375.1 Marinoscillum sp. | reverse complement strand
TATTTTTAAATACATTTTCAACAAATTTTACATTTGATATTAATAATGCAAAAATGATTTGAAGTAATATTCCAGATAATATTAACTTCCAATTAATCTTCTTTCGATTTATGGAAAATAAATATGCAATAAAGAGAATAAAAAATATACCAATTATGAATCTAATTAAATCCATCAATTTCGATTATTAATTTCATCTCTTATTTTTGCTGCTACTTCATAGTTTTCGGAAGAAATGTTTTTCTCTAATAATTTATTTAATTCTTTTACAGTCATATCCTTATAAGATTTCAATTTGTTTTTATCAATTATATTTTCTCTACTAGGATCATTTTCATCAAGAATTATTCCTGCTTCAGATAATACTTTTTCAGATACAAAAACATCAACTTTAAATCTTAAAGCAATTGCGATTGCATCAGAGGGTCTAGAATCTACATATATTTCCTTATTGGAATCAAAACAAACTATTTTGGAATAAAAAACACCCTCTTTAATATCAGAAATAAAAACTTCTTTGATTTTGAAATCAAATTTTAAAGAAAAATGTTTAAATAAATCATGAGTCATAGGTCTATTAGGGATTACTTTCTCTATTTCCATAGCAATTGCCTGAGCTTCAAAAATTCCAATTATTATTGGAAGTCTTCTTTTTCCTTTTATTTCTCCTAAAACCAAAGCAAATGAACCAGAATCAGACTTGCCAGATGACAAACCAAGTATTTCTAATTTGATTTTTTTTTCCTTATCCATCATTCTTTTCTAATAAACTAACAAGTTTTGGAACTACTTCAAACGCGTCACCAATAATACCATAATCTGCAGAATTAAAAAAAGGTGCATCTGGGTCATTATTAATTACAACAATTACTTTTGAATTACCAACACCAGCCAGATGCTGAATAGCTCCAGATATTCCAACCGCAATATACAATGAGGGAGATATTTTAATTCCAGTTTGTCCAACATGTTCATGATGAGGTCTCCAACCCATATCAGATACAGGCTTGCTACAAGCAGTAGCAGCATTTAATAAAGAAGCTAACCTTTCAATATTTTCCCAATTTTCAGGTCCCTTCATACCTCTACCAGCAGAAACAACAATATCAGCTTCATTTAATGGAATTGATCCCGAAATATTTTTTTTATCTAAAACTCTTATGGAATCATAATAAGAATTTGATTCATTTAATTCTATGGGATCTAGAGTTTTAATTGATTCTATACTTTCAGACAATTTAACTGAACTCTTATTTATTAAAAATATTGCATTAGAATCAGATAATATTAGATTAGAAAAAGCTTTACCACTAAAAATAGAAATTTTAATTCTTAAATTTCCATTTTCTTTTTCAGGAAGAGAATAAATATTATTAATTATAGAAAAACTTAATTTTATCGAGAGACGAGCAGCATACTGATGAGATAAATTGGACTTAGGAAAAACAATATAATTAATATTATATTTTTTAATAATTTCAGTTAATTGATATACAATATCATGATTTTTTTTAAGTTTAATGAAAAATTTTGAACCATAAGTGCCAAGTTGATCTACTTCTTTTTCATTCAATAGCATAGGTGAAAAGGAATATACATCATCATGAAGTTTTTTTGCAAAGCAAACTGCTTCCAAAGAACTTTTTTTAAGTCCTCCATTATTTGATAATTCAATAATACTTAAAACCGCCATATTTTTTTTATATTACTTTTGAATCGTTTTTCAAATGATTAATTAAATCTTCCAAATTATCTTTATCAATAATTTTAACAGACTCTTTTTTAGGAGGGAGATCAAAGTCTAAATATTTAAATTCAGAATTATATTGAATGGGTTTTATTATATTTAACGGTTTAGATCTAGCAGACATAATACCTCTCATATTGGGAATCTTCCATTCTGCTATAGGTTCTTGGCACCCTACAATTAAAGGAAGTTTAGCTTCTAATTCTTCAACACCTTCATCAACTTCTCTTGTTAATTTAACTAAGTCATTAACAATATCTAATTTCATTACTGGATTAATACATGGTATTTCTAAATTTTCACCAACCATATGGTGAACTAATCCACCATTGTAATCAATTGATTCTTTACCCATCATAATCAGGTCATAAGAATTTGATTTAATAAAATTAGATATTTGAAAAGCAACATGTTTAGAGTCTATCGGGTCTTCATTAATTCTATAAGCTTCATCAGCACCAATAGCAAGAGCTTTTCTTAAAACTACTTCAGTTTCATCTTTACCTACATTTAAAACAGATACAGATGAACCTGTTTTTTCTTTGATTTCTACAGCTCTTGCCAAAGCATAATCATCGTAAGGACCAATTATATACTGAACACCTTCAGAGTTAAATCTAGTATTGTTTTCTTTAAAAGAAATTTTGGAAGTTGTATCAGGAACATATGAAATACAAACTAATATTTTCATTATTATTAATTTTTAAAATGGATCAGAGTTGCCACTATCTAGTCTCTTAAAATTTGATTTACTTTTTAAAGTTATTGACTCCGAGGAATCAATATAATTTTTATCAACAAATTTTGCAAACCTCTCAACAAATTTTAATTTAACTTTACCAGTAGGTCCATTACGATTTTTTCTAAGTAAAAGTTCTGCAACACCTATAGTAGATTCTCCATCTTCATCTTCAGTTATGTCATATTTTTCAGCTCTATAAATAAACATAACCATATCTGCATCTTGTTCTATTGAGCCTGACTCTCTTAAATCTGATAAAACAGGTCTTTTATCACCACCTCTTGTTTCTACTGCTCTACTCAATTGGGATAATGCTATTACTGGAATATTTAATTCTTTAGCAACAGCTTTTAATGATCTAGAGATCGATGCAATTTCTTGTTCTCTGTTACCAGAAGTTCTTCCATATTCACTTGACATTAATTGTAAATAATCAACTATTATACATTGAATATCATGCTGAGACTTTAACCTTCTAGCTTTTGCTCTTAACTCTAAAATACTTAAAGCAGGTGTATCATCAATAAATATAGGTGCCTTTTGTAATAAATCTGTTTTATGTAATAATTGTTGCCACTCATAGTCTTTTAAATTTCCTTTTCTAATTTTATCACTATCCAATTCTGCTTCCGAGGAAATTAGCCTATTTACTAATTGTAAAGAAGACATTTCTAGAGAAAATATACCCATGGATAAATTATGATCTATTGATGCATTCCGAATCAAAGAAAGAACAAAAGCTGTTTTACCCATCGAAGGTCTTCCTGCAATAATAACTAAATCAGATGGTTGCCAGCCAGATGTTATAGTATCCAAATCAATAAATCCAGATGGAACTCCAGTTATTCCATCTTTTTTTTCTTTTTTTGTTTCTAGTTCATCAATGGCTTCCTTCATTAAATTTTGAACTTTTTTATAATTTTTTCTAATATGTGATTCTGAGACATCAAATAAAGATTGTTCTGTTTGATCTAATAAATCAAACACATCTATAGTATCTTCATACGCATCTTTTTGGACTTTTGATGAAATATTTATTAACTCTCTCTTTATTGACTGTTCTAAAATTATCCTTGAATGAAATTCAATATTAGATGCTGAATTTACTCTTGTAGTTAGTTTAGTTACATAATATGATCCGCCAACTATATCTAAAGTTCCATTTTTTTTAAGTTGATTTGTTACAGTTAATAAATCTATAGGTTGGGAATCATTAAATAAATCAATAATTGATTGATATATTTCTTTATGAGCATCCTTATAAAAGTTTTCAGGTTTTAAAATGTCAATTATATTTGTTAAAGCCTCTTTTTCTAACATTAAAGCACCTAGTACAGACTCTTCTAAATCCAGAGCTTGAGGAGGTAACTTTCCTAATTCTATATTAGATACTAATCCTAAATTTTCCTTTTTAGAAAATGACTTTTTATAACCTAGATTTTCTTTTTCAATCATATAAATGAGTAATAAGCAAACGTAAGTAAAAAACAAAAATTTGAATTAGAATAATAAAATAAATTTTCCATATGTTATCAACATTAAAAGAAAATTGATATTTACTTGTTACAGAATCAAATTAATTTATTTTAGTAAGATATTTATGATTACTTCAAAAAAAATCCATTTTATTTCAATCGGTGGGAGTGTGATGCACTCATTAGCTGTCAACTTAAAATTAAATGGAAATATAATTACAGGATCTGATGATAAAATTTATGATCCAAGTAAATCTATTTTAAAAAAATATAATTTATATCCTAAATCCTTAGGTTACAATAAAAAAAATATATCTAATAAATTAAATTTTGTCATAGTTGGGATGCATACAAAAAAGAATAATGTAGAATTATTAGAAGCTAAGAAGCTAAAATTAAAAATAATATCATTCCCTGAATTTATTAGAGAGTTTTCACAAAATAAACAAAGAGTAGTTATTGCAGGAAGTCATGGTAAAAGTACAATTACATCGATGATTATGCATGTACTAAAATTTGCAAATAAAGATTTTGACTATGTCATAGGAGCTAAAGTAAATGGTTTTGAGTTTAATATAAAATTATCAAATGCTCCAATAATTGTAATTGAGGGCGATGAATACTTGAGTAGCCCGTTAGATAAAAAACCTAAATTCCTGAATTATGATCACCATATAGTATTAATTAATGGTATGGCATGGGATCATGCTAATGTTTTCCCAACACTAGATATTTACCTAAATCAATTTAAAAAATTATTTAACAATACAAGAAAAGGAGGAACTATTATATATTATAAAGGAGTTGAAAATATAGATAAAATTTTAATAAATCCTGAAGAGGGTAAATCTATAATAAATTATAATATTCATAAGAATTCTATAAAAAATGGTAAAACATTCTTACTTACAAATAACAAAAAAATACCTATTAAGATTTTTGGAGATCATAATATGCAAAATATTTCTGGCGCACTTACAGTTCTTAAAGAGCTTGGTATAACTGAAAATATATTTTATAAGTCCATTATTAATTATAAGACTCCAAAAATTAGATTAGAAATATTAAAAAATTTAAAAAATCGATTAGTCTTTAGGGATTTTGCTCATTCACCTTCAAAAGTACTTTCAACGGTAAAAGCAGTAAAAAAACAGTTTAAAAATAAACTATCTTGTGTTTTAGAACTACATACTTTAAGTAGTCTTAATGATAAATTTTTAAAAAATTATAAAAATACTCTAAATGATTCTGATAAAGCAATCCTATATTTCTCAAATAAAAAAATAGTAGATAAATTCTCTGAAATAAAAATGAGAAAAGTTTTTAATAATGATAAATTAATATGTTGTAATACAGTTGATAATTTACAAAAACTTTTAAAACTCATATTTATCGAAAAAAATAATATTCTTCTAATGTCATCAGGAAACTTTGATAATTTAGAAATCAATAAATTTTTTAATTTTGTTGAAAATTAATAAACCCTTAGTTTTTTTTGATATTGAATCAACTGGATTAGATATAATAAAAGATAAAATCATCGAAATTACTATCTTAAAACTTAATACTTCAGGTAAAAAAAATAGCTTTACTTTTAGAATTAATCCAGGAATTCCTATTCCATTAGAAAGCAGTAAAATACATGGTATTTATGATAATGATGTTAAAAATTTATCATCTTTTAAAGAAGTTGGAGATCAAATAAAACAACTTTTATATAAATGTGATTTAGTTGGTTTTAATATTTTAAAATTTGATCTACCAATTTTAATTGAAGAATTTAAAAATAATAAAATTAATTTTTCAATAAATAATATAAATATAATTGATGTTCAAAAATTATATCATTTGATGGAAAAAAGAAATTTATCAGCCGCCTACAGATTTTATTGTAATAAAACTTTAAAAAACTCTCATTCTTCATTCAGTGATACCATGGCTACATATGAAATTTTTTTAAATCAATTAGAAAAATATGATAATCAAGAGGTTTTTGATTTAAAAGGAAATAAAATGGGTAAAATATCAAAAAATTTATATGAAGTAAATAATACTCTAAATAATAATATGATTGACTTAGAAGGTAGATTTGTAATGGATAATGACGTTCCAGTATTTAATTTTGGGAAGTATAAAGGAAAAAAAATTAAAGAAGTTTTAAAAGAAAACCCACATTATTTCAACTGGATTATAAAAGGAAAATTTTCAAATGATACTAAAGAGAAGTTAATAAAGATTAAAAAAAAAAATAATTTTAATATCTAATCAATTATAATTTTTCTTTTTGCTTCATCTATATACTTAATCTTAATTTTTATTACATCAGAAGGTAAAAAATTTTGAATATATTTTGGCCATTCAATAAAACAGAAATTACAGGAATCAAGATATTCTTCAAAACCTATATCAAAAACTTCAATCTTATTTTTTAATCTAAAAAAATCAAAATGATAAATTGTTTTATTATCGGAAGTTAAGTATTCATTAACAATTGAAAAGGTTGGACTTTTAACTAAATCTTTTACTTTAAGATTTTTTAAAATTTTTTTAATTAAAGTGGTTTTTCCCACTCCTATTTCTCCTTCAAATGTATATATATTTGATTTTTTCTCTGAAGATTTAATTATTTTTTTCCCAATTATCTCTAAATCAAAAATATTTTCTGAAATATATTCCATATTTAATTTTTTGGTTCCAATACAGAATAAGGAACAAACATTTCTTCCAAAGAAATGCCTCCATGCTGAAAACTATCTTTATAACTTTTAACATAAGCATTATAATTATTAGGATAAACAAAAAACTTATTTTCATTTGCAAAAACATAACTAGAACTAATGTTTTGTTTTGGAAGAAATAATTTTTCAGGTTCTCTTGTAAAGAAAAGATTTTTTTCGTTGTAAGATAAATTCTTCCCAGACTTATATCTTAAATTACTATTAGTATTCCGATCTCCTTTTATTTTAATTGGTTTTTTTACTCTTATTGTACCATGGTCTGTTGTTAATACAATTTTATGATTATTTTTAGATAAAAAATCCATAACCTTTTTAAATACAGAATGATTAAACCATGACAGAGTTAAAGATCTATAAGATGATTCATCATAAGCTAAATTTTTTATCATTTCCATTTCAGTTCTAGCATGAGAAAGCATATCAACAAAATTAAATACAATTACATTAAGATTATTTTTTTTAAATGAAGGTAAGTTTCTTAATAATTTTTTTCCGTCATCATGATTAATAATCTTAGAATAAGAAAAATTTATATCAATATTTTCTCTTTTTAGATTTCTTTTTAATAACTCATACTCATTATTATTTTTACCAGATAGTTTATTACCTTCACCAACCCATAAATCTTTTTCTATATTAGACAATTCTATAGGTAGTAAACCTGAAAAAATTGAATTTCTTGCATATTCAGTTGTAGTTGGAAGAATGGAACAATATAGTCCCTCAGTTTGTATTAAAAAAGATTCTAAAATCATTGGTTTAAGCACTAGCCATTGATCTAATCTTAAATTATCTATTAAAATAAAAAAAATTTTTTCTTTGTTCAAATTAGGAAAAACTAATTTCTTCATAAGATTATTAGACATTAAAGGAGAAGCTTTATAAGAATTTGTTAGCCAGGATTGATAATTTTCTTTTATGAACTGCGAAAAATAAAAATTTGCTTCATCTTTCAAGTGATTAATAGTTGTAAACAGATTTTCTTCTGAATATTTGTCAAGTTCAATTTCCCATAAGGTTATTTTTTTATATAATCTGACCCATTCTGAGTACTGCATATTTTTATTTATGGAATTTGAAATCTCAGAGAAAACATTTGTAAATCTTGATTTTAAATTTTCTGATACGATTTTATTGTTTTCTAGAACTCTTTTTATTGATATAAAAATTTGATTTGGATTTAATGGCTTTATTAAATAATCAGAAATCTTATTACCAATAGCTTCATTCATAATATTTTCTTCTTCATTTTTTGTAATCATAATAACTGGCAGAAAAGAATTAATTTTATTTATTTCACTTAAAACTCCAATACCTGTAAGACCAGGCATATTTTCATCAAGTAAGATTACATCTACTTTCTTATCAATTTTAATATGATCTAAAAGAGAAAATGGATTATTAAAAGTTTTAACATCAAAACCTTTATCTTTTAAAAAAAGCACATACGGTTTTAAAAGTTCAATTTCATCATCAACCCACAAAATCCTATATCTTTGCATTGTTTTAAATTATTTATATAAAACTATAGAAAAAGATGAAGGATATTCATTTTTCAGTTGAGGAAATATCAAAAATTGTAAATGGAAATATTATTGGAAACAAAAATATTTACATTAATAAACTTACATCTATTGAAAATGCAAAAAATGGAGATTTATCAGTGGTCCATACAGATGGGTATTTAAAATATATTGGAAAATCAAAAGCATCTGCCATTATTATTGATAAAAAATTAAAAATTCCAAAAAAAAAAACCAACCTATCTTATATTATTGTAGATAATGCATACTTGACTTTTTGTATACTATTAGAAAAATTTTATGAAATAGACAAATTTTCAAGATCTGGAATTGAAAACCCAAGCTTTATTCATAATTCAACTAAATTCAAAGATGGTTTTTATCTAGGAGCGTTTTCTTATATAGATTCTAATTGTAATATAGATAAGAATGTTAAAATATATCCAAATTCATATCTTGGTGAAAATGTTTCTATTGGAAAAAATACTTTAATATATCCTGGAGTTACAATTAACAATAATTCAAAAATTGGATCCAATTGTACAATTCATTCTGGAGCTATTATTGGAAGTGATGGTTTTGGATTCTTACCAGATGCGGATGGTTCATATAAAAGAATTCCTCAGGTTGGAGATGTAATAATCAAAAATAATGTAAATATTGGATCAAATGCAGTTATTGATAAAGCAACACTAGAATCAACTATAATTAATGAAGGCGTAAAACTAGATAATTTAATACAAATAGGTCACAATGTAGAAATTGGAAAAAATACAGTTATAGCTGCTCAATCAGGAATATCAGGTTCAACAAAAGTTGGTAAAAATAGTTTGTTTGGAGGTCAGGTAGGTGTAATTGGACATCTAAATCTTGGAGATAACATAAAATATGCCGCTCAATCAGGTGTATCAAAAAATATAAAAAGTAATGAAACTGTTTTTGGTTCTCCTGCAATTAATAGAAGAAAATATATTCAATCCTATTCAATTTTTAAAAAACTTCCTGAGGTAGAAAAAAGAATTAAAGAAATAGAAAAAAAATTATTAAAATTGTAGAAATTATCTTTGTAATTTAATAAATTTTTTAATGAAAAATTTTCAACAAACTATTAATAAAAATTCAACAATTTCAGGTGTTGGACTTCACACTGGTATTGTGACAAATGTTACATTTAAACCAGCAAAAGTAGATCATGGAATAGTTTTTCAAAGAATTGATCTTAAAAATAAGCCCACAATTAAAGCAGATGTTGATAATGTTACTGATGTTTCAAGGGGAACTACACTTAAGGAAAATAATGCAAAAATAAGTACCATTGAACATCTTTTAGCTGCTATAGCAGGTTTAGAAATTGATAATATACTAATTGAGGTTGATGGTCCAGAACTTCCAATAATGGATGGAAGTTCAATTAAATTTATAGAATCACTAGAAAAAGCAGGTATCAAAGAGCAAAATGCTTATAAAACATATTTTGAAATTAAAGAAAATATTTTTTATAACGATAAAAAAAATAATGTTGAAATAGCAATTTATCCCCATAATGAATTTAGAGCAACAGTCATGGTAGACTACAACTCACCTGTTTTAGGAAGTCAACATTATACATTAAATGAATTGTCTAAGTTTAAAAATGAAATTGCTAATTCTAGAACTTTTTGTTTTTTACATGAAGTTGAAAAATTATTTAAAAAAAACTTAATCAAAGGTGGAGATTTAAATAATGCTATCGTTATAGTAGATAAAGTAATTAGTGAAAATAAACTAAATAAATTATCAAAATTATTAGGCAAAAAAAAAGTTAAAGTAGAAAAAGAGGGAATACTAAATAATGTAAAACTTAGATATCATAATGAACCTGCAAGACACAAGCTTCTAGATGTTTTAGGTGATATAACTTTATTAGGAAGACCAATTAAAGGACACATAATTGCTGCTAGAACAGGGCATAAATCTAATGTAGAGTTTACAAAACTCTTAAAAAGAGAAATGATTAAAAATGAAAATAAAAATATTAGTAAATATAATATTTATGGTAAACCAGTTTTTGATATAAATGATATAAAAAAAATATTAATTCATAGATATCCATTCTTATTGGTTGATAAAATTTTATATTTAGATGATACAAAAATCGTTGGAACAAAAAACATAACATTTAACGAATCTTTTTTTCAAGGACATTTTCCTGATAACCCAATTATGCCTGGAGTTTTAATAATTGAAGCGATGGGTCAGGTTGGAGGAGTTTTAGTTTTAAAATCAGTTAAATCAGATTTAAAAAAGAATATTCTTTACTTTGTTGGTTTAGAAAATTTTAGATTTAGAAAAAGAGTTATACCAGGAGATGTATTGATCATGCAAATGGAATTTATTGTTCCAATTAAAAGAGGAGTCGCTAAAATGAAAGGAGAAGTATATGTAGGTGATGAATTAGTCTGTGAGGGTGTTTTAACTGCTATAGTAGGAAAAAAATGATAAAAAAAAATAATTTTATTAATGAAAAAGCTATAATTGGAAAATCTGTAAAAATTGAACCATTTAGCTTTATTGATGAGAATGTTATCATTGGAAATAATTGTTGGATAGGAAATAATGTAACTATTTATTCTGGAGCAAGGATTGGTAATAATGTAAAGATTTTCCCCGGAGCTGTCATTTCAGCTATACCTCAAGATATGAAATTTGATGGTGAAGAAACTGTAGTTGAAATTGGTGATAATACAATAATAAGAGAATGTGCTACTATCAATAAAGGAACAATCGATACAAATAAAACTATAATAGAAAATGATTGTTTGATAATGGCTTATGTTCATATAGCACATGATTGTATAGTAAAAAATAATTCTATTTTAGTTAATGCAGTTCAAATAGGTGGCCATAGTATAATTGATGAACATGCAATAATAGGTGGTGGATCTGTAATCCATCAATTTACTAAAATTGGAAAATATTCTATGACAGCAGGTGGTTCAGTGATAAGAAAAGATATTCCTCCTTATTGTAAAGCTGGTAAAAATCCATTAAAATACATGGGTATTAATTCTATTGGTTTAAAAAGAAAAGGATTTAGTAAAGACGTTATTGATAACATTCAAGAAATTTATAGAATCCTTTATTTTGATGGATTAAATAACTCAGAAGCATCTTCAAAAATATCTAATGATATAATTGATTCTAATGAAAAAAGTGAAATATTAGATTTTATTTCAAAAAGTGATAGAGGATTAATTAAAGGGAAATAAACTAAATGAAAATTATACTAAATAATATTTCAAAAAAATATAATAAAAAGTATGTATTTAAAAATTTTTCCTATCAATTTGATAATAAATACTATTCAATAACAGGATCAAACGGATCTGGTAAGACCACATTACTAAAGATAATATTAGGTTATGTAACACCCCAAAATGGTAGTGTAACATATTATAGAAATAATTCAAAAATTGAAGATGATAATTTTGGTTTTTTTAGTTTTGCATCTCCTTATCAAGAAATTATTGAAGAATTCACTTTAAATGAAATAATTCATTTTCATTTTAAATTTTTAAGTCCAATAAATAAAATGAAAGAAAACGAAATAATAAATTTATTGGAGTTGGAAGAATATGCTAATATTAAAATTTCAAATTTTTCTACAGGTATGAAACAGAAAGTAAAGTTAGGCTTGGCTCTTTTTTCAAAATGTGAATTTACATTATTAGATGAACCATGTTCAAATTTAGATGATAAAGGAATAAGTTGGTATCATAAAAATGTTGAAGAATTTTTAAAATTTAAAAAAATAATTATTGCATCAAATAATAAAAATGAGATATTAAATAAAGATATTGTTAATATAAATCTTGATAAAAATTAAAAGATACTTAACTAATTATATCAATTCCCCATAAAAGTGGTAATAAAAAGTATATATAAACTGAAATTAATATTATAGATATTATATTCATAAATAAACCAGTTCTAACCATATCATTCATCTTTAAATAACCAGATCCAAATACAATTGCATTTGGAGGTGTTGCTACTGGTAACATAAAAGCGCATGAGGCAGCAATAGTTGTACTTATCATTAATATATAAGGATGTATACCAATTGAAGATCCAATTGATGCTAAGATTGGAAGAAGCATTGAAACAGTTGCAAGATTTGATGTGATTTCAGTAAGAAAATTAACTGATAAAACAAGTAATAATAAAATAATAAATGGAGAAAAGTTTTTTAAGAAAATAGATTGATTTCCAATCCATTCTGCTAAACCACTACTTTGTATAGCAAATGCTATTGAAAGACCCGCTCCAAAAAGCAATACTATTCCCCATGGCAGTTTAATAGCATCATCCCATTCTATTAATTTTTTATTATTTTTTTTATTTGGAATTAAAAAAAGAAATATTGATAAAAAAATAGCAATTACCGTATCATCAATATTTATAATATAATTTTGAATTTTATTTTTAAATACTAATGCTAAAATAAATACTAAAAAAATAGATGAAATAATTTTTTCTTCATAACTAATCTTACCTAACTTTTCAAGTTGGGATTTTATTTCTTTTTTTCCAATATCTGAATTTTCACCTAAATCAAATGAAAATTTCGAAAGATAAATCCAACATATTAGTAACAATAAAATAGATAACGGAAAGGCCATAATTAACCACGAATTATATTCAATAGTTGAATTATAAAATTGTTCAATATTTGATTTTAATATCATATTAGGTGGGGTCCCATATAATGTAGCAAAACCTCCAATTGAAGCAGAATAAGCTATTGCTAACATTAATGCTTTTCCAAAATTTTTATTTTCTTTAGAAGAAATTTGAGAGGTTACTGCAATTCCTATTGTCAACATCATTATAGCAGTTGATGTATTAGATATCATCATTGATAAAAAAGCAGTAGATATCATAAAACCAAGAATTACTTTAGTTTTATCAGAACCAAATATTCTAATAATATTTAATGCTATTCTTTTATGTAAATTCCATTTTTGCATAGCAATTGCAATAATAAATCCAGCTATATAAAAGAATATTATTTTATTTCCATAAGCAGAAGCTGTGGAATTAATATCTAGACCACCTGATAAAGGAAATAGAACTAATGGTAATAAAGATGTCACAGGTATTGGAACAGCTTCAAATATCCACCAAATAGCTATCCATAACGAAGAACACAAAACTGCATGGGCCTGAAAGTTCATTTCTCCAAAAGGACCATTTATATATAGAAAAAAAAATATTAATGGACCTGAAACAATAGAAATAAAATTTTTAGGTGACATTATTTAGTATAGTAAATTATTTTACGAAGCTAAATTCCCAATTACCTTCTTTAAGTCCACCTATAATTATAAAACTAG
>JBELBJ010000026.1:0-18583 GCA_042095375.1 Marinoscillum sp. | reverse complement strand
TTTTTGCTGAGCGAAAAGATTTGTTGTTAAAATACTTAATAGGATTATAATTAGTTTCATTTTATTTAGATTAAATTTAAATAATATAAAAATGGGCCTCAAATATATTATATATTAGAATCAGTCCAAATTAAAAGCTCAATATAGTAATTGAGCTTTTAATTTGGGAATCAACTCAAACCACATAATAATAATTTGAAACCATCATTATTACTATTCATTTAAATAAATATGCTTTGGTTTTTACTTATTAATAAATAATCAAAAGCACTACTTTATTTAGAATGTTTTTAAATAATGATGCAAATTTATTATAATTTAGATTTAATCCAAATAAATGATTAATTATTCTAGTGATTTTATTCCTTGATTGGGTTGATACCAATAAACAAATGAATAATAGCTTGCTTGAGATCGAAAACTAGGTTCTTCTGGGGAATCTTTATAGTAGCTATCTATTTTCATTTTGGCATATCTTCCGTTATGAGTCTTTATAATTAAAACATTATTTTCAATAGGATACAAAATATTTGATAATAAATCTTTTAAATACCACCAGCCTTTTCCATTTTCATTTTCTATTGCCAAACCATTTTCTTGATCTTGTTTAAATAGATTTTCATCTTCAACTTCTTTTATGCTAGCAAATGATTTTCCTTTCATTATATAAACGCCTCCTATACCAGTTCTTTCTGGTTCATCACTACTAGTCTTAAATCCACCATTTATAATGATTTTAGATCCTTTAAAAGCCACATCCCATTTGTCATTTGATACGGTATCTTCTTCTGATAAACTATATTTTATATATTTTTTAATTGTTGTGTTTTCTGATGTAATTGAATCAGGTGCAAAAAGATTGTATTCAGTTACCCATACTACAGACAAATTATCTTCTTTGTTGCATGACAATGAAATAATTACAATAATTAATAAATATTTTTTGAAATTTTTCAAGCTTTTCTTTGATGTATATTCTAAATAAAATTACTATAAAAATTCTCAATTAATATTCTATAATCAAAAGAATAACATTTACTTTTGATAAAATTTATTTCATTGATAGGGCTTATTAGCATAAATTATAAAACATCACCGATTGAGGTAAGAGAAAAATTTTATTTTAAAGAACAAGAAAAAATAAAATTTTATAATCAATTATTCGACGAATATCCTATTGATGGTATAGTAGTTTTATCAACCTGTAATAGAACAGAGATATACTACGAGTATGAAAATAAAATAGGTGATGAAAAAAAAATATTTCATTTAATTATGAAATGTTTAGTTGAGTTTAAACAATATTCAGAGGGGTTATCTCCATATGTTTTAAAAAAAACTGGAGCCGTTAATGTTTCAAATCATCTATTTAGATTGATATCAGGGTTGGAATCAATGATAATCGGCGAGTTTCAAATTGTAGATCAACTAAAAGAAGCTTTTTATTTTGCTAAGGATAATAAAATGACTGGTCCTATTTTAAGTAGACTGTTTCAAAAATCTTTTGAGACAGGGAAGTATATCAGATCCAATACAGAAATAGGAAAAGGATCCATATCGGTTAGTTATGCTGCTGTAGAATTGATATCAAAAAAATATGATCTTTTAGAGTCAAGAATACTGTGTATTGGCGCCAGTGAGACTTCAAAATTGTCAATCAAACATTTATTAAAAAAAAATATAAAAAATATATTTATTACAAATAGAAGCAAAGACAGGGCTAATGACTTTGCAAAAATTTTAGATTTAAAAACAATTCCATTTAATACATTTAAATCTGATATTAAAAATTTTGATGTTGTGATTTTTTCAACATCTTCTTCTAATCCTATAGTTTCATCACAAGAAATAGATCAAATAATGTCAGAAAGAAAAAAGAAAAAGCTTCTTTTAGTTGATTTATCGGTTCCTAGAAATATTGAACCTAGTAATTATACTTTAAAAGGTTTAGAAATAATAACCATTGACGGATTAAAGGATATAGTAAATCAAAATTATAAAAAACGAAAATCTCAGATTAAAAAATCTGAAAAACTTATAGAAAATTTTTTAATCGAATTTGACTCATGGGCAAGCTCAAGGCGTTTAAGATCTTCTATACTCTCTATTAACGATCAAATTAATAAATTGGTAGACGTTAGTTATAATAACTTAAGCAATGGTAATTCTAAAAAGAAAAACAACATTAATCTTAATTCAAAGAATAATATTTATACAAAGATTTCTGATTTTTTAATTAAAAAGATAAAAGACACAAGTAAAAATGGTAAAGATAAAAATGCTTTGAAAATAATTAAAAAGATTTTCAACTATGAAAAATAAGATCTTAATTGGTAGTAGAGAGAGTAAATTAGCTCTTTATCAATCAAATCTTGTAATAAAAAAACTCAGTTCATTATATCCCGATATATTATTTGAGATTAAAAAAATAAAAACCAAAGGAGATATTCTCCTAAATCATAATATAGAATCTTCGATTGATAAAGGTTTTTTCGTTAAAGAAATTCAACAAAAACTATTAAATAAAGAAATTGATATAGCTATCCATAGTTTAAAAGACCTACCAGTAGATAGTATAGCTGGGTTAGAAATTCCAGCTATTTTAAAAAGAGATAATCATAAAGATGCATTTTTAAGTAATGATAATTTGAGTATTTCAAAAATTAAAAAAAATGCAGTAATCGCAACATCTTCTAATAGAAGGAAATCACAATTACTCAGGCTAAACCCAGAATTTAATATAATTAGTATTAGAGGAAATGTTGACACACGAATATCTAAAATGAAAAGCGGATATTGTGATGGTTTAGTACTAGCTGCTGCTGCTTTGGAGAGGTTAAATTTAAAAGATAATATTGCAAATTATTTTGACTCTGATAAAATGTTATCTGCTCCCGGGCAGGGTGCTATAGCAATTGAATCAAGAAAAAATGATAAAACTAATTTTTTATTATCCCCTCTTAATCATAAAGAAACATACCAATGTATTAAACAAGAAAGAGAATTTTTGAAATATTTGGAAGGTGGTTGCACCGCACCAATAGGTGCCTATGCTAAAATTCAAAATCAAAAACTTATACTTGAAGGAATCGTTTCAACTTTTGATGGTAGAACTAGTATATATAAAAAAATTACTTCAGATTTAGATTCGTCAAGTAATTTAGGAATTGAACTCGCAAAAGTTATATTGAAAAATGGCGGAAAAGAAGTCCTATCAACAATTAAACAAAATGAAAATAAATAGAAATACAAACATCATTTTGACAAATGAAGATAAATCTAATGGTTTTAAATCTCTCAAAACTGCTGGCATGACAATTCATCATTATCCTATGATTAAAACATCAAAGCAAGCAAACTGCAAGACTATAAATTTAAATGACTATGATTCATTTATTTTCACTTCAAGGAATGGGGTTAGGTATTTTTTTGATATGGAGTTTACTAAAAACAAAAATAAAAATAAAATTAATGCAATATGTATAGGCTCTAAAACAGAAAAATATTTAAAAAAATATGATGTTAAAATAGTTTATACCTCGAAAAGGGCCTATTCTAAAATATTATGTGAAAATTTAAAGACTTCGAGGATAATTGATTCTAAAAGAGTTTTACTTGTCCAGGGAAATTTAGCCAAAAATAACTTAGGCGAATGTTTAAAAAAGTTTTGTCTTTTGACGAAATTTGTATCCTATAAAACTGAATTAATGAAAAAATTAGATAAATCCTTGAAATCATTACTACATAATTTTCAAACATATTCTGTATTTACTAGTCAATCTAGTTTTGAGGCTTTCTCGAAATTATATGATCCTAGCAAAACTAATATTATAAGTATAGGAAATACTACTTCTGACTATATTAGAAATAGTGGTTATCTGCCTTTAATTACATCAAAGATGCAAACCTATGAAGGTATTTCCGATTCTATAATCTCATATTTTGAAAATAAAAATTAATTTATGAGCTATCCAACAACAAGACTTAGAAGATTAAGATATAATAAAGCTATTAGGGATTTAGTAGACGATACAAACCTTTCTACAACAGATTTAATTTATCCAATTTTTGTTTGTGAAGGAAAAAATATTAAGAAGGAAATTCAATCGATGCCAGGTCAATATCAATTATCTATTGATAATGTTTTGAAAATTTGTGATGAGTTGGTTTCTAAAAACATAAATAGCATTATTCTTTTCGGAATACCATCCAAAAAAGATGAAGAAGGGTTAGTTGCAATTGATAAGAACGGGATTGTTCAAAGAGCTATAAAGGAAATAAAGAAAAACAATAAAAACATTTTAGTTATAGTAGATGTTTGCAATTGTCAATATACAACTCATGGCCATTGTGGTACTATTAAAGATGGGGATGTAGATAATGATTCAACTTTAAAAAACCTTGGCTCTCAAGCGTTATCTTTAGTTAATGCAGGCGCAGACGTTATTGCTCCGTCAGACATGATGGATGGTAGAGTTAAGTACATTAGAGATATTTTAGATAAATCAAATTATCATAAAATTCCAATATTTTCATATTCAATAAAATATGCATCTTCTTTTTATGGACCATTTAGAAATGCTACTGATATTAGTACAAATTTTACAGACAGAAAAACTTATCAAATGAGTTTTAAAAGTTCAAATGAAGCATTGAGAGAAGCCGAAATGGATATCAAGGAGGGAGTTGATGTAATTATCATAAAACCAGCATTATCTTATTTAGATATTTTATATAAAATAAAATCTAAATACAATATTCCGGTAATTGCTTATAATGTAAGCGGAGAATATTCTATGTTAAAAGCTGCATCCGAAAAAAAATGGATTAAATCAAAAGAAACTATTATTGAAATTTTAACGTCTATGAAAAGAGCTGGAGCAAATGCAATTATAACATACCATGCTTTAGAAGTTTCAGACTATTTAAATTAATCATAGTGTATAAGAAAAGCATTCAGGAATTTATTAAGTCAAAAAAATTAATACCTGGCGGTGTAAATTCTCCAGTTAGAGCTTTTAAAAGCGTTGGTTGTGATCCTATATTTTTTAAAAAAGGGAAAGGTAGTAAGATATATGATGTAGACGGGAATGAATATATTGACTGTGTATCTTCTTGGGGACCATTAATTTTTGGTCATGCAGATAGAGATACTATTTCTTCCATTCAAAAGGCACTTAAATTAGGAACTACTTATGGTGCACCTACCATGATTGAGACTAAAATTGCACAACAAATTATCAAAATGGTTCCATCAATAGAGAAGGTAAGAATGGTAAACTCTGGGACTGAAGCTACCATGAGTGCAATAAGATTAGCAAGAGGATATACAAAAAAAAACTTTATAATTAAATTTTCAGGGAATTACCATGGTCATGGAGATAGTTTTTTAATAAAAGCGGGGTCAGGAGCAATTACTCTAGGATTACCAGATAGTCCAGGGGTAACAAAGAATATAGCTAAAGATACATTGATAGCTTCTTTTAATAACCTTGAATCCGTAGAAAAACTATTATTAAAAAAAAGGAATCAAGTTGCCGCAATAATTGTTGAACCAATTGCTGGAAATATGGGCCTAGTTCTTCCAAAGAAGAATTTTTTAAAAGGTTTAAAAAAGCTTTCCAAAAAATATAACAGTCTTTTAATATTTGATGAAGTTATGACAGGCTTTAGGGTGGCAAAAGGTGGTGCTCAGGAAATTTATAATGTTAAACCAGACCTAACAACATTAGGTAAGGTTATTGGGGGAGGTTTGCCGGTTGGCGCTTATGGTGGAAAAAAAGAAATAATGAATTATTTAGCACCGGATGGACCTGTTTATCAAGCGGGAACTTTATCCGGGAATCCTTTAGCTATGAATGCAGGAATTACGGTACTTAAAAAATTAAACAATAGAGTATTTAAAAAACTTGAAAATATTTCAGAAAAAATTTCTTCTGGAATTATAAAAAATATAGAAGAAACTAATACTAAAGCAATAGTGAATAGAATTGGATCTATGATGACATTATTTTTTACTGATAAAAATGAAATAAACAATTACAATGAAGCAGTTAAATGTAATGTAAAAAATTATGCTAAATATTTTAAATCTATGTTAGATATGGGAATTTATCTTCCTCCATCACAGTATGAGTGTTGTTTCTTTTCCTTAGCTTTGTCGGATTCTGATATTAAAAAAATTCTAATGGCTAATAAAATTGCTCTTCAAAAAATTTAAACATGGACTCTATTTTTTTGGACACCTTCAATGGAATCAAAACCTCTAGACCCCCCGTTTGGTTTATGAGACAAGCAGGAAGAATATTACCTTCTTATCAAAAGCTTAAACTTAAGTATACATTTAGTGATTTAATGAAAAATAAAAAATTAGCTTCGGAAGTGACGTTATTGCCGATAGATGATTTAGGAGTTGATGCAGCAATTTTATTTTCTGACATTTTATTAATACCTGAATCTCTAGGATTAAACTTAGAGTTTACCGATAAGGGTCCAAAATTCCACAACCCACTAAGCAATGTTTCATATAATGAAAAGTTTAATTTTGATTCAACGAAATTGAATTTTGTTTATGATAATATAGAAGAAATTAAAAGAAATATTCCTTTAAATATTCCTTTAATAGGATTTTGTGGAGGGCCATTAACTACATTTTTATTTATGTTTAGAGGAAATGAAATTGACCGTAGTTTTCACTCAGCTATTAAATATTTTTATTCCAATAAAAAAGATAGTTTAAAAATAATGGATTCTATAACAGAAGCTTCAATTGAATACTTGAACAATCAAGTTAATTCAGGAATTGATTGTTTCCAGCTTTTTGAAACTTATTGTGGAATTATTCCTTCAGAACTTTACATTAAGGATATCATGCCTTACAGCAAAAAAATTTTAGAAAAGTCTAAGGAACTAAACCAACCAACAATTTTTTTTCCAAAAAATTTTAATGAAGGTTTGAAAGTTATTAATAAAGATCTTTGTGATTTTGTTAGTATTGACTCAAATCTATCTCTTGATTTTGCTCGAAAAACTGTGGATAATAATGTTGGTTTACAAGGAAATATGGATCCTAAAATTTTTTATTTAAGTTACGAGGAGATAGATGATTATTTAGATAGCTTGGTTGATTTTGGATCAAAAAATCAAAATTGGATTTTTAATTTAGGAAGAGGTTTTATGCCAGATATTGATCATAGAAAAGTTAAGTATGTAGTCGATCAAATTAAAACTATAAATTGGAATAGATAAATAAAATGATTGTTGATAAAAAATTAATAGATAAGTACAATGAGTCAGGGCCAAGATATACTTCTTATCCGCCAGCAACTTTTTTTAATGAATATTTTAATGATAATGAATATTTAGAGTGTTTGAGTAAGTCAAACTATGAAAATCCAAAAAATATATCTGTATATATTCATGTCCCCTTTTGTCCTCAGATTTGTCATTTTTGTGGTTGTACTACTGAGACTGGTTTCACAAAGCCCTTTCTGGAAAGATATATTAATGCGGTAGTTAAAGAAATAGAGTTAGTATCAAATAAATTGGATGATAAAAGGAAACTAACACAAGTTCATTGGGGGGGTGGCACACCTAATGCAATATCTTATAAGTACATAGAAAAGATAACTAATACACTAAAAAACTATTTTGATTTTTCTAAAAACTATGAAATGGCAATTGAGTGTAATCCTGCTCATTTGGAGTTTAAACATATTGAATTATTAAAGAAATTTGGTTTTAATAGAATATCTCTTGGAATACAGGATTTCAGAAAAGATGTATTAGATGCAATAAATAGAAAACCCTCAAAAAAACCAATTGAAGAAATTATCAGAAAAATTAAAGATGAAGGTTTCACGGGAACAAATTTGGATCTAGTTTATGGACTACCGCTGCAAACGGTTAGTTCCTTTAAAAAAACAGTTGAGAAAGCTATTTCTTTAAATACCGATCGACTGGTTACTTTTTCATACGCCCATGTCCCATCGGTTCTCCCAAGGCAGAAAATTCTAGAGAAAATTGGTTTTCCAAGCTCAGATGAAAAAGCTTTAATGTATGAAAACTCATATAATCAATTAATTAAAGCGGGCTATGTGTCTATTGGTATGGACCACTATTCAAAGCCTAATGACGAGTTTGCATTAGCATTAAACCAAAAAAAGTTGCACCGTAATTTTCAAGGATATTGTACTTTAGAAACCACCGGTCAGGTATATGGTTTTGGAGCTTCATCAATATCTCAATTAGATTCTGCATATAGTCAAAATATAAAAAATGCAACAGAGTATATTGATAAGATTGAAAAAAATGGAACAGCAGTGCTAAGAGGTTATTCTTTAAATAATAATGAAAAAATAATTAGATATGTTATCAATTCTTTGATGTGTAATTATTATGTTGATTTAAATTTTGTTGCGGATTACTTTAATTGTAGTTTATCAGAAGTAAAGAATGTATTGAACTATTCTGAATCCAATTTTATTGATTTTATATCAGATTCTTTAATGAATATTGAAGATGATAAAGTTATTATTAATAGAAAAGGAAGACTTTTTACTAGAAATATTTCTATGAGGTTTGATCCCCTAATCAGTAAAAAAATAGGAACTTACTCAAACACAATATAGATGAGAGGTTTTTTGATGATAAATCTTGGTTCACCAGATAGCACCTCTGTTGAAGATGTAAGAAAATATTTAGATGAGTTTTTGATGGATAAGAGGGTTATTGGAAAAAGTTATTGGTTTAGGTGGTTTTTAGTTAAAGTTATAATTTTAAATACAAGACCTAAAAAATCCGCAGAAGCTTACAAAAAAATATGGTGGAAAGAAGGGTCACCCCTAATTGTATTATCAAAACGACTATTTATTAAAGTCAAAAATATTTTGAATTTTCCCGTATCCCTTGCTATGCGCTATGGCTCCATAAGTATAATTAATGGATTAAAAGAACTTCATGACATAGGGGTTAATGAAGTAGTTGTTTTACCACTTTATCCTCATTATGCTATGTCATCATATGAGACTGTTGTTGAAAAAGTTAAAGATGAGGTTATTAATAATTTTCCGAATTTAAATTTGAAATTTATACCACCGTTTTATAAAGAAAAAAATTTTATAAGCCTTTTAAGTAAAAAAATTCAAGAAGTTACAAATAAAGTTGATTATGATCATATTCTATTTTCTTATCATGGTATACCCTTAAGTCATTTAAAAATATCTGATCCTACAAATAACCATTGCTACAAAGTTAAAGATTGTTGTAATACACAATCTGAAGCACATGATTTTTGTTATAAACATCAGGTTCTTGAAACAACAGAAGCTGTTGTAAAAAAGCTTAAAATTGATAGAAATAAATACAGCAACTCATTTCAGTCTAGACTTCCAAATGAACCATGGTTAAAACCATATACAGATAATGAACTTATTAGATTAGCAAAAGAGGGAAAAAAAAATTTAATAATAGTAACTCCAGCATTTGTCACAGACTGTCTTGAAACTCTTGAAGAGATTGCCATGGAAGGAAAAGAAGAATTTATTGATGCTGGCGGAAAAAATTATCATTATGTATCTTGCTTAAATGATAGTGATGACTGGGCAAAACTTATAGCAAAATGGGCAAAGGATAAATTATGAATTATTTAGTTTTAAAAGCATTTCATTTAATTTTTGTTGTATGCTGGTTTGCTGGTTTATTTTATTTAGGAAGGTTATTTATATATTTTAAAGAAGCAGAAACAAGAAACAGTTCAGATAAAATAATTTTACAGGATCAGTATTTAATTATGGCCAAAAGACTTATGAATATTATCATCTGGCCTTCTGTATTGCTAACATCGGTATTTGGTTGGTACATGATATTCTTAAATTTTAATTTACTCGATAATGCTTGGATGCAGGTTAAATTATTAATGGTATTTTTTTTGATTTTGTACGTAATTATTTCTCAAATTGTATTAAATCAAATGTCTTCTGGAACAATATTAGTTAGTGAAAATAAATTGAGATTATGGAATGAAATTCCAACCTTATTTTTAGTGTCAATAATATTTTTAGCAATATTAAAAACTCAAATTGCATGGGGTTATGCTATAGCTTACTTCATAATATTTTCATTTGTTTTGATTATTTTAATAAAATTGTATCGTAAATTTTATTTAAAAAAATAAATTCATTTATATTATGAAGATTATCAATTTAATTTCTGGTCCAAGAAATTTATCTACAGCCTTAATGTATTCTTTTAATCAGAGACCGGATACAGTTGTAATTGATGAGCCTTTTTATGCTCACTATCTTGTAAGCACTGGCATTGATCATCCCTCTAGAGAAGAAACAATTAATTCAATGTCTTCAAATATTAATGAAATTTTAGATTCAATTTTTTCAATCAAAAATAATAAAATTTTATTTCTAAAAAATATGGCCCATCATCATAACAATATGGACTTATTTTTTTTAAAAAAAATGACAAATTTATTTTTAATTCGAAACCCAAAACAATTGATAGCTTCTTTTGCTCAAGTAATTAACAATCCTTCGATGAAGGATATTGGACTTAAAGAATCATGGGATCTTTTTAATTATGTTTCGAATACAGTGAATAAAAACCCAATAGTTTTAGATTCAGCTGAAATTTTGAAAGACCCAAAAAAACTTTTAAATAAATTATGTGATAATTTAGGCATTGATTTTTATAATCAAATGTTGTCTTGGCCAAGTGGTGGCATAAAGGAAGATGGCGTATGGGCAAAACATTGGTATAAAAATGTTCATCAATCTACTGGATTTATGAAACAAAAAACAAGTAAAAGAGAATTACCAAAACATTGTGAAGCATTATACTTTGATGCATTAAAATATTATAATAAATTGTCTAAGAATTCACTTAAAGTTTAAATATGCTACAAGAGTATAACCCTAAAAATAAAAATATAATGGTATTCGTAGGAGATAAGCTCTATAAAAGAGAAGATGCGAAGGTTTCAGTATTTGATAGTACCGTTCAAAATGGAGATGCTGTTTGGGAGGGGCTTAGGGTTTATCCAGAAGGGATAGTATGTTTGGATAAACATTTAACAAGAATACATGAAGGTGCTAAAGCTCTTGCTTATGAGGGGGTACCTTCAAAAGAAAAAATAAGAAAATCTATCAAAGAAACTTTGGATGCTAATGGCATGCAAAACGACACTCATATTCGCCTTACCTTATCAAGAGGTGAAAAGGTCACATCAGGAATGGATTCCAGATTAAATCAGAGTGGGTGTTGTTTAATTGTTCTTGCCGAATGGAAAAAAAAAGTTTATGATCCTTCAAAAGGAATTAAGGTCATTAGTACTTCAATAAGAAGAAGTATTCCTCAGTTTCTTGATTCAAAAATTCATCATAATAATATGTTAAGTTTAGTTATAGCAAAAATTCATTCTAATATAGCGGGGATGGATGCTGCCGTAATGCTAGACGACAGAGGTTTCGTTGCTGAGTTGAATGATACTAATTTATTCATGATTAAAAATAACGAAGTTTTTACTCCTTATG
This sequence comes from Marinoscillum sp., assembly GCA_042095375.1. Taxonomy (GTDB): domain Bacteria; phylum Bacteroidota; class Bacteroidia; order Cytophagales; family MED-G16. Next base: position 7,040 of record JBELBJ010000026.1, on the reverse strand, counting down.
CTCATGCGTGTCTTCCTGGAATTACAAGAGAAACAATAATTTCTTTACTCAAAGAAAATAGCATTCCTATTCATGAAAGAGATTTGTCATTAACAGAATTTATAAATGCAGACGTTGTTTTTGCAACTGGAACCAATGGAGAAATGACTCCAGTTCATGAAATTGATTCTAGAAAAATTGAAGGAGATAGTTCTCTTTTTATAAAAATCCAAGATCTTTTTCAAAAGAAATTACCAAGTCTCTGTGAGCCTATTTAGATATTGTTTTAATAAAATAATCCCAAATTACTATTCCAATTGATACTGCTATATTGATAGAATGTTTTGTTCCAAATTGAGGTATTTCTATAGATAGATCTCCATTTGAAATAACTTTTTCATTTATACCAAACACTTCGTTTCCAAAGATAAAACAATATTTATCACTTTTTTTTGGATGGAATTTGTTTAACGCAATGCTTTTATTTGTTTGTTCAATTAATATAATTTTCCATTTATTTTTTTTAAGTTTTTTTAATATATCTTCTGGATTTTTATTATGTTCCCATTCTACAGTTTCAGTTGCACCTAGTGCTGTTTTATGAATTTCTCTATGAGGCGGAAATGCTGTAATTCCAGTTAGATATATTTTTTCTATAAGAAAAGCGTCACATGTTCTAAAACATGAACCTACATTATTCATACTTCTCACGTTATCTAAAAGAATACGAACAGGAATCTTTTTTTTAGATTTAAATTCTTTTTTTGATAATCTATTTAAATCTTTATTTTCTGTTTTTTTCATATTGAATAAACAGAATTTAGTTTTGTTTAATTATTGACCTACTATATTTTGATTTTTCATTAACATATCTGACAAAGTAGAGTCCATTTTTTAAATTTTCAATATTAGATTTAATTCTGTGTTTGCCACTATTTAGAGTTTTATTAACTAGCTCTTTTACTACTCTACCATTTATATCAATAATATTTAATTCAACATAACCCCTCATAACTTCAAATTCAATATTTATCCATTTTTTAATAGGATTAGGATAAATTGTTAATTTATTATTATTGTAATTTTCATTATTAGTTCCGGCTATTGTTTTGGCACCAATAAGAACTGGAACATATTGAAAATTTTCATATAAAATTGCTTTAATGATACTTTCTTCAACCCCAAACCAGTCCATTAGAATTGATCCATAAACAGATCTAAAATCATGTTCCCACTCAATATTATCAATGAATTCTAAAGAGGGCATGTTCCCAATATAATCAGGGTTCACGAAGGGACTAACAAAAAACATAGGGGCTCCCTCTCCGTGATCGGTTCCAAATGATTTATTTTGAAAAACCCTTCTTCCAAACTCAGAATAGGTCATAGTTAATATTTTATTTTCTAGACCTCTATTTATAATATCACTTTGAAATGCTGCAACAGACTCTGAAAGTACTTTTAAAAGATATGAATGCCTACCTTCTTCAGGATTCCCATTTTCTACTTGACTATCGTGAGTATCAAAACCCCCAATTCTTGCAACATATATCTTAGTTTTTAGCCCACCATCTATAAGTTTAGCAATTATTTGCAGTTGATCTGCAAGATCATATTCTGGATAATTTATGCTACTATTTGCTCCACTATTTGCCGCTAACTCAACTCTATCTAGATAATCATTTGTAAGTTTTGATGCTTTTCTAATGTATTCCAGTTCATGTCCATATGGCGTATCTGGAGCTGTTCCATCACCCTCTTTAATATCAATAAAATTATTAAAATTTTTTACTGCTATTCCCATATTAATCATGGGACCTTGACAGGTGTTAGAAGTAATTCTACCCACTGTTAAAGCTAGAGGATCAGTAAAGTCAGAATTAGGATAATTATCAGGATATTCTGGATGATCTGAACTTAAATATCTGCCAAGCCAACCGCTAGTTAAATATTCATCGGCAGCAGATCCAGTATTCCAAATATCTGTAGATCTAAAATGTGATTTATTTGGATTTGGGTATCCAACATTTCTAACAAATGTCATTTTATTTTCGTTATTTAAGTTTTTTAAACCTTCCATTTGTGGATGCAGCCCTGTAGTATCATTTATTTTTAAAAATTTATTTTTTGGTATCATTAAGTCAGGCCTTCTTAATGGTTTTGAAGATCCCCCTGATCCATCTCTCATCAATATGTCATACTGATCGAGAGGCATGATTGTGTTTATACCATCATTTCCACCATCTAAAAAAATCAAAACTAATGCTCTATCAGATTCTTCTGACCCATTTACTAATTCTCTTAAATTTTGAGATTCAGCAATAGCACTTACAGGCATTCCTCCAATCATTAGTGGAACTGAAGCAATAGGAATTGTATTTTTTATAAAGTCTCTTCTTTTCATATTAGCTTAAGTGATATTCTGGTGTTTTAAACATTTCTTTAATAAGGTCTTTTAATCTTTTATTTATAGAGATTTCTTTAGCAGGCGTTGGATCATTAATGTAATCTGTATATTCATCTTTCCACATATTTGGATTATTCCCAACTACAATATTTTTAAAATCTTCTTTTTGAGACGAGGTTATTTCAGAGTAAACAGGAAAAAACCATTTACAAAATAATTCAATTATATAATCAATATTATCTGGCTCTGTAATTTCATTGAGAAGTTTAATAGGTTTAGCATATACAACACCAGGATTTAATGCTGCCATGCCGTTATCAGAAAGATAATGATTAACATTTAACGTCCTTAATGGCAAAGTAACTGAGTTAATCCATAATTCTTGAAAAAGAGGACTTTGATAATATGCTGGCCACCCAGCTACACTTGGGTGATTTATAATATCTTGAGACTGGTTTCTAATATCAGCACTTCTTCTGTTCCAAAACCCATATTGATCTTTTATATCTAGAGATAAATAATCTGAAAGTGGAATTTGCCTTAAAACCCCAAAATTATAATCAATAGGAGATTTAATTAAAGCACCTCTTGTATGAATTTCAAAAAAGTGTTTGCTATGTAAAAGTTTTTCAAGAACAGGCTTAATATTATAATTATTATCCCTTAATATTTTAGCTAAAGGCTTAATAACTTTTTGAGATACTTCTTCATCGATTACATAATAGATAAACCATCGATAGAGTTTTTCACATATATATTCTGAGGTTCTTTCTTGATTAAAAATCATATCAACTAAATCTTCATGTTCTTTGTCTCCATTATTTTGAATTACTTGATTATTGAATTTTGAAGAAAAGGTTTTGTTACTGTTATCATGTCTAGAAGGTGTAAAATTTTGTCTATCTGGACCAGAAACATTTTTTGTAACTTCCCATCCTGTTAAAATTTTTGATGCTTCAATTATGTCACTTTCTGTATAATATGTATAACTATCTATTCCATCAAGGGGACCTTTTCCAATCGTAAAAAGTTCGAATAATTCTCTAGCATAATTTTCGTTTGGAGCTTCTTTTGTATTGAATTGTCCACTCAGATACACAAGCATTGCTGGGTCAATATTAATTAGCTTTACTAGATCTTTAAAATTCCCTAAATAATTTTTTCTAAGCTTATTGTGGAACCAATAATAATATCTTGCATCTCCTACTACATCAGCTTCTGTTGCAAAATGATTTTGCCAAAATAAAACCATTTTTTCTCTAATAGAAAAAGGTAATATTTCTGTTCCGTTGTGAGGTTGGTTTAGAATAAGACCTATTCTCCATCCCGCATAAGATGCCCTTCTTATAAAATCATTTTTTCTCTTTGTTGCATTTACCCATGTTTGTCCAATGGCGATTTCAGTATCTTGATCATCTTTGACATTTATAGGAGGATCGGGGATAAACTCTGTGTCGCTAAGTAATTTATCTATAGAAGCAGATTTTCCTAGGTTAACAGCCTTTTCGATTTCAGATAAACTAGGACCAAATGTAGTCCTTCTAAGTAGATGAGCAGCAGTCTCAAAATTCCATGCTCCATTGTATTCTTCATCTATATGTGCAATCTGGAGTGGAAAGTCTGGTAATTTTTGATTTGCGTGTTTAAGAACCTTATCTCTTTTTATGGATGACTTTTTTTTTTCAATTACTTTTCCCATATTTATTCAGTTGATAATTTTTTTTAAATTATCTTCATTTAAAGTTAATCTTTTATGTCAATTAAAGAAAATAACACAAAAGTAACTCCTTTAATGAAGCAGTATAATGCGATAAAAAAGGAACATCCTAAAACTTTGCTTTTATTTAGAGTTGGTGATTTTTATGAAACTTTTGGTGAAGATGCTATAAAAACAAGTAAGACTTTAGAAATTGTTTTAACAAAAAGAGCTAATGGAGCCGCATCTCATATTGAGCTAGCAGGTTTTCCTCATCATGCTCTTGATACTTATCTTCCAAAATTAGTTAAAGAAGGTCTAAGAGTTGCAGTTTGTGATCAATTAGAAGATCCAAAAAAAACCAAAGGAATTGTTAAAAGAGGAGTCACTGAACTTGTAACACCAGGGCTTTCATTAAATGATAATATTTTAGAATCAAAAAAAAATAATTACTTGGCCTCGCTATCAAAGCAAGGAAACTCAATTGGGGTTGCATTACTTGATATTTCTACGGGTGAGTTTCTTATTAGTAGAGGAAAAAAAGAATTAATAGAACAAATTTTACATAATTTTTCTCCATCTGAAATTATATGCTCTAGAACTGACAAAGAATACTTTGAACCATTTTATAATTATAAAAGTATTTTTTATTTAGATGATTGGATTTATAAAATTGGATATGGTTATGATAAACTAATTTCTTTTTTTAAAGTTCAAAATTTAAAGGGATACGGTATTGAAAACTTAGAAGAAGGAATAATTTCAGCTGGAGCTATTTTATTTTATCTTGAAAGTACTGAACATCTTGATCTTGGTCATATAACTTCAATTTCTAGAATTGATGATGATAGTTATATGTGGTTAGACCGATTTACTATTAATAATTTAGAAATAATTCGACCTTTAAATGAAAACTCTTCTTCATTATTAAACATAATAAATCATACCGTTACCCCAATGGGCTCTAGACTATTAAATAGATGGATAATTCTTCCCCTCTTAGATAAGAATTTAATTAATGAAAGACAGAATTTTGTACAATCATTTGTAGATGATTCAGATTTGCTCAAAAACATAAGAATTACTTTAAAAAACATATGTGATATTGAAAGAATTATTTCAAAAGTATCTGTCAAAAGAGTAAATCCTAAAGAACTAATTCAACTAAAAAATTCTCTTAAAAATATTTCAGAAATCAAGCTTTTATTAAAACATAGTAATAATAAACTTTTAACTTCTTTTAATGATGAGATAAATGAATGTTTAGATGTATCTGATTTAATTAATAAAAATCTTAATGAAGATGCTCCGTTTGGTATTAATCAAGGTGGTATTTTCCAAGAAGGTATAAACAAGGAGATTGATGAATTAAGAAAAATTTCTAGAAGAGGAAAGGATTATTTGTTAAAAATACAAAATGACGAAATAGATAAAACAGGAATTCCTTCTTTGAAGATTGCATACAATAAAGTTTTCGGATACTATTTAGAAGTAAGAAATACACATAAAGAAAAAGTTCCAGATAGTTGGATTAGAAAACAAACTTTGGTTAATGCAGAAAGATATATTACAGAGGATTTAAAATTATATGAGGAAAAAATATTAAACGCAGAAGAAAAACTGGTTTCCTTAGAATATCAATTATATCAAGAACTTATTGAAAAACTATTTACAAGTATTGTTTCCATTCAACATACAGCTAAGAATATTGCTTTTATTGACGTGATTCATTCGTTTGCTGAATTAGCATCATCATCCAATTTTTGTAGGCCGATTCTTACAAATGATTATTGTATAGATATTAAAAAAGGACGTCATCTAATTATTGAAAAATCATTTTCTCCCGAGGAAGTTTACATACCAAATGATATTTACTTAGATAATATTAAGCAACAAATTATAATTATTACTGGCCCAAATATGTCTGGGAAAAGTGCTCTTATCAGACAAACAGCTATTATTGTGATTTTAGCTCAAATTGGTTGTTTTGTTCCTGCAGGCTTTGCTAAGTTAGGAATTGTAGATAAAGTTTTTACTCGTGTCGGTGCTTCTGATAATCTTGCCCAAGGAGATTCAACTTTTATGGTAGAAATGACTGAAACAGCAAGTATAATGAATAACCTCAGTAATAGAAGTCTAATCCTGATGGATGAAATTGGTAGAGGAACAAGTACCTATGATGGCATTTCGATCGCATGGTCCATAGTGGAATATTTACATAATCATACAAAATATAAGCCATTGACATTATTTGCTACGCATTATCATGAATTAAATGATATTTCTTCACAACTAAAAAGAGTAAAAAACTTTAATGTAGAGGTTAAAGAAATCAATGATAAAATAATTTTTCTTAGAAAATTGAGACCTGGTGGCACGGAACATAGTTTTGGAATAAATGTTGCAAAACTAGCTGGAATGCCCAATCAAATTTTGATTAGGTCTAATCAAATTTTAAAATTATTAGAAAAAAAATCTTTGAAAAAGAAAAAAAATACTATCACAAAAAAGGATTGTTTATCGGAAGTAAAATCCCCATCAAATATAGACCCAAAGCTTGAAAAGTGTATAAAAACATTAAATAAAATCGATATTGATAAAATAAGTCCAATAGATGCCTTACTGAAACTTAATCAAATTCTTGAGATTTTAAATACAGAAGAATAATTGTTATATAAAATATTTTAAATTTGCTATCCTTAAATATTATAAGCGAGATTAGCTCAGCTGGTAGAGCACAACCTTGCCAAGGTTGGGGTCGTGGGTTCGAATCCCATTTCTCGCTCTTCCTTTTTGCCCGGATGGTGGAATTGGTAGACACGCAGGACTTAAAATCCTGTGGACCTTAAAGTCCGTGTGGGTTCAAGTCCCACCCCGGGTACAAAATGGGGGTTATTGTTTTATAATACCTATATGAATTATTATTTGACCTCTAAATCTACACTATTTTATAAAGGG
>JBELBJ010000025.1:15260-18586 GCA_042095375.1 Marinoscillum sp. | reverse complement strand
AAGAATCCGGAAGAACAGATAGTGGTTTATATTTACCCCCAGGAGTAAGAGAAAAAGAAAAAATTCAATATGGATACGTGGTAAAATCAGGTCCTGGTTACCCTATTCCTCTACCTATAGATAATGATGAGCCTTGGAAAAAAGAGGATGAAAAAATCAAATATGTTCCACTTCAAGTAAAAGAAGGTGATTTAGCGGTATTTTTGCAAGCTGGTGCTTATGAAGTCTTATATCAAGGTGATAAGTATTTTATTGTTTCTCAATCTTCCATTTTAATGATAGAAAGAGATGAAGATTTATTTAATTAATAAACTTTTATTTTCATCGTATTTATTTTCAATAATATTATGGAATTTTAGTCTGTTTTCTCAGTCTATTTTACCTACGTTTCATGGTTCTCTTGTAAACACCGCTGTTTCAAACCAGTTGCCCCCTGAAGATCCAAATGTTCTTCAATGCGCAAATTTTATTGGAAGTCCGTCACCATATTCTTCTCCAGATTGTTCTTACACAGATGGCTGTTCAAATCCATCTTCTGCTCTTTCCAACGGATCAACTATTTTTAATTATACTGGTGGTGTTCAAGATTTTACTGTTGGTGGAGGAGTCACATCAATAAAAATACAAGTTTGGGGTGCTCAGGGAGACAATGATCAAGCTGGTTTTAATAATCAAGGAACTGGAGGTGGTAAAGGAGGTTATGCTGAAGGAATTCTTTCAGTAACGCCAGGTCAAGTATTAAAAGTATATGTAGGAGAAAATCCTAATTGTGCAGGTTATTGTTCCAATGGCTCTGCAGGAGGATGGAATGGTGGTGGTATGGGGAACAAATATGGAGCTCCAGGTGGAGGAGCATCTGATGTTAGAGTGGGAGGCACTACCTTAAATGATAGAGTAATTGTTGCTGGCGGTGGCGGCGGTAATGCAATGGGTAGTTATGGAAATACTGGAGGAGATGGAGGTGGCTTAATCGGATGTAATGGCAAAGATCATTGTTATTCTAGAAATAACGGATATTATGCAGGACACGGAGGATCACAAAATGCAGGAGGAGCAAAAGGGTTTTCCTATGGCAATACACCAAACGGATCATTTGGTCAGGGTGGTGGTGGAAATTCATATCATAATGCTGGAGGTGGAGGAGGATGGTACGGTGGAGGATCTGGAGCTGCTCATGCAGGAGCAGGTGGAGGATCTTCATATATAGGAGGTGTATCTGGTGGTTGTACAATTTCTGGACTTAAAACAGGACATGGACAAATTATTATTTCTTGGTAACAGACAATTGTATATTTTATTTGTACAATTAATTTTTCTAATTATAATTTTGAATTAAATAGATTTTAATATCACTCAAAACTTTTTATGGTAGTTTCTATAATATTGCAACACTCTTCGATTTCTTGTTGATTAATTATTAATGGAGGTGCAAATCGAATTACATTTCCATGAGTCGGTTTAGCCAGTAGCCCATTATCTTTCAATTTTAAACAAATATTCCAGGCTTTATCACTTTCAACTGATGAATCAATTACGATTGCATTTAAAAGACCTTTGCCTCTTACAATTTTAGCTAAATTTGAAGATTCGATAAATTTTTGCATTCTACCACGAAAAACTTCTCCCATTTTTGATGCATTTTCAGCAAGATTTTCTTCTTCTACTACTTCTAAAGCAGTTTTTGCAACGGCACAAGATAGTGGATTACCTCCAAATGTTGATCCATGCTCTCCAGGCTTTATACACATCATTACATCATCATCAGCAAGTACTGCTGAAACAGGCAATACTCCTCCCGAAAGTGCTTTTCCTAGAATTAAAATATCAGGTCTCGCATCTTCAAAATCAGTTGCAAGCATTTTTCCAGTTCGAGCTATACCGGTTTGAACTTCATCAGCAATAAATAATACATTGTATTTATCACATAAATTTCTAATTCCAGAAAGATATCCTTCATCAGGAACAATTACACCAGCTTCTCCTTGAATGGGTTCAACCATAAACGCAGCGACGTTAGGGTCTTTAAGAGAATTTTCTAGACTTTCTAAGTCATTATATGGAATTACCTCGTATCCGGGCATATATGGACCAAAGCCTTTGTACGATAATGGGTCATCAGATGTTGAAATTGCCGCTAATGTTCTGCCCCAAAAATTTCCCTTAGCAAAAATTATTTTTGCCCTATTCTCGGGAATACCTTTTTTTTCATAACCCCACTTTCTAGCTAATTTATTTGCAGTTTCACCTCCTTCTACCCCCGTATTCATTGGTAACACCTTATCATATTTGAATAATTCGGTAATAAACTTTTCAAAATCACCAAGCACATCATTATAAAATGCTCTAGAGGTTAAAGTAAGTTTTTTTGATTGTTCGTTTAAAGATTTTATAATTTTTGGATGACAATGTCCCTGATTTACTGCTGAATAAGAGGAAAGAAAATCAAAATATTTTTTCCCCTCTAAATCCCAAACATTAATTCCTTCGCCTTTAGATAATACTACGGGAATAGGATGATAATTATGAGCTCCGTATTTATCCTCCAACTCAATTGCATATTTAGAAGAAATTTTATTCATTTTATTGAATGGGATGTTTCTAGCAAATAAATATTAAATAATAAAAAAGTAAAAGCAAATTTGTTATTATTTACACTTTTACGATATTTGCGTCCAATAAATTTATTACACAATGTCTAAAGTTTGTCAAATAACCGGAAAAAGACCTAGAGTAGGTAACAATGTTTCTAAATCTAACAACAGGACTAAAAGAAAATTTTATCCTAACCTACATCAAAAAAAGTTTTATCTTCCTGAGGAAGACAAGTGGATAAATATTAAAATATGTTCTTCAGCATTAAAAGCAATAAATCGAGATGGCATAAGTGCTGTTATTAAAAAGGCTAAAGCAAAAGGAACTTTAAATATTTAATTATGGCAAAAGGAAACAGAATACAGGTTATTTTAGAGTGTACTGAACATAAAAATTCAGGAGTAGCTGGAACATCTAGGTATGTTACTACAAAAAATAAAAAAAACACACCCGATAGAATGGAATTGAAAAAATACAACCCAATTTTAAGAAAATATACAATTCATAAAGAAATAAAATAATAAAATATTATGGCAAAAAAAGTTGTTGCTACTTTAAGAAATACATCAGGAGTAAAATATGCTAAACTTATTAGATCAAAAAAGTCTGATAAGACTGGAGCATATCAATTCAAAGAAGAAATAGTAATTGAAGATCATGTAAAAGCTATTTTAGCAGGTAAAGATCAGGCTGATTTGATTGAAGAAATGAGAGCAAAGCAAGATAAAAAGGCT
>JBELBJ010000025.1:15043-15160 GCA_042095375.1 Marinoscillum sp. | reverse complement strand
CCTAAGGAAGAAGCAAAAGCAGAAGAAAAGCCATCTGAAGCTCCTAAGGAAGAAGCAAAAGCAGAAGAAAAGCCATCTGAAGCTCCTAAGGAAGAAGATAATTCCAACTAGTTAATA
>JBELBJ010000025.1:0-14943 GCA_042095375.1 Marinoscillum sp. | reverse complement strand
AGCCGGTAGTCAAAGAGCAAGTTATTACTAATCAAGAAAAAGAAGCGCTAGATAAAGGTCTTCAAAAGACGAAAAAAAGTTTTTTTTCTAAATTGAAGTCAGCTATTATAGGAAAATCTAAAGTTGATGATCAAGTTCTTGATGATCTAGAGGAAGTTCTTATTACATCAGATGTAGGTGTAAAGACTACAATTAAAATTATTGAGAGAATTGAGCAAAGAGTTGCAGAAGATAAATATACTAGCGCAAAAGAATTAGATAAAATATTAAAAGATGAAATAGTTAATTTATTAGCAGAAAATACTTCTGACTTAGATGCTTTTGATGTTCCTGATAATCAAATACCGTATATAATATTAGTTGTAGGTGTTAATGGTGTTGGAAAAACAACTACTATTGGTAAATTAGCTGCTCAATTCAAGGCAGGCGGTTTAAAAGTTTTAATTGGTGCAGCTGATACTTTTCGAGCTGCTGCAGTAGATCAAATTTTAAAATGGGGAGAAAGAGTTGGAGTTGAAGTAGTTTCTCATGGTATGAATACCGATCCTGCTTCAGTTGCTTTTGATACAGTTAAAAAAGCAGTAGATGAAAATTATCATGTAGTAATTATTGATACAGCAGGAAGACTACATACAAAAATTAATCTTATGAATGAATTGACTAAAATTAAAAATGTAATCAAAAAATTTAAAGAAGATGCCCCACATGAAGTTTTACTTGTTTTAGATGGAGGAACTGGCCAAAATGCATTCATTCAGGCAAAAGAATTTATTCAAGCAACAGAAGTAAATTCACTTGCTATTACCAAATTAGATGGAACTGCAAAAGGAGGAGTTGTAATTGGAATTACAGATCAATTTAAAATCCCTATTAAATATATTGGTGTTGGAGAAAAGGTTGAAGACCTACAACTTTTTCATAAAGAAGAGTTTGTCAATTCTTTTTTTGAAAAATGATTTTTTTTAAATCTATCGAGCAATTCATAATAAACCTAGCTAATACTTTATGGAATGGTCCTATTTTAATAACTGTATTATTAGGGGGAGGAATTATACTTTTATTTTATTCGAAACTGCTTCCTTTTAAATATATTTTTCATTCTTTAAATATTTTAAAAGATAGGGGATCTTCTCCATCTAATTTTGGAAAACTAACATTTTTTCAAACTATTTCTGCTCAAATCGGTACAATTGTTGGATTAGGTAATATAAGTGGTGTAGCAGTTGCAATAGTTACAGGTGGGCCTGGAGCAATTTTTTGGATGTGGGTGACTGCTTTTTTTGGAATGATAACTAAATTTTATACTTGTTCTTTAGCTGTTTTATATAGAGGAAAAGATTCTAAAGGAAATTATCAGGGAGGCCCTATGTACGTCATAAGAGAAGGGCTTGGAAAAAAATGGAATTTTTTAGCTTTAATTTTCTGTTTTTTTGGGCTATTTGGTGTGTCACCAATATTTCAAGCTAATCAAATTATTAAAATTACAAACTCAGTCATATTACAAGGTTTTGATTCTAATTTTTTAACAAACTTTTCATTAGGTTTATTATTATCATTTTTAGTTGCTTTAGTAATATTTGGAGGAATAAAAAGAATTGGAAAAGTTGCAAGTAAACTTGTTCCTTTAATGGTTATAAGTTATATGGGTACTATTTTTTATATTCTTATATTAAATTATAATTTATTTTTTCCAGTATTAAAATTAATTATTATGGATGCTTTTTCAGCAAATTCTGTATTAGGTGGGGCAGTTGGATCTTTAATTTTAATAGGAGCAAGAAGAGCTGCATTTTCAAATGAGGCAGGTGTTGGAACATCTCCTATAATTCATGCTGCAAGTAAAAACGATAATCCGATTAAAGAAGGATTAGTCGCTATGGTAGGTCCATTTGTTGACACTATAATTGTATGTACTCTTACAGCTTTTAGCATATTAGTGTCAGGTATTTGGGATTTGGGAAATGCTTCAGGAATTCAGTTAGTTTTATTATCATTTGAAAAATCTATCCCATATTTTGGAAAGTATATTTTATTCTCTTGTACATTTATTTTTGCAATAACTACTTTATTTGGTAATTCATATTTTGGGGAGAGATGTCTTTCTTATTTAGTTGGAGAAAAATACAGCTATTATTATAGGTTTTTTTATATCTCATTGATAATTATAGGTTCTGTTTCAAGTTTAGATTTTGTTTTAAGCTTGATTGATCTCTCATATGGAATAATGATTTTTCCAACGATGATATCTACCTTAATTTTGATGCCAAAAATTAATGCTCTTTCAGTAAAGTATTTTGAAAAAATTTAATTGTAGGTTTTTTGTTTCAATTTTTTATATTTGTTATCACTTAACTTATTATTTATGAGAATAATTATTGCTGGTTGTGGTGAAATGGGTTTTCATTTGTCAAAACTTCTTGCAAAAGAAGAACATGACATAGTAATAATTGATAAAGATCCAGGTGTATTAACTCAAGCAGATATTTTAGATGTTATTAGTATTGTCGGAAGTGCGACTTCATACAAGGTTTTAGAACAAGCAAACATTAAATCTACAGATTTATTAATAGCTGTTACTGAATCTGAAGAAACTAATATGATTTCGTGTACAATTGGCAAACACCTTGGTGTCAAGAAAACTATTGCAAGGATTTCAAATTCTGATTTTATTCATAGGAAAGATGCTTTTGACTTATCATCAGTTGGTATAGATGAAGTTATTTTTCCCGAAGCTCTTGCAGCAAAAGAAATAAGAAAATTATTAAAAGAATCTGCTGCTATAACTACATTTGATTTTGAGGGAGGACTTCTTGAATTCATTGGTATTCCAATCGGAAAAGATTCGGTCTTAAATGGCAAATCACTCAAAGAGACAAATTACTTAAATCCTGATAACAATTTTACTCCAGTTGCAATTTTGAGAGATGTGGAGGATGTTGTTAAAAATAAAACCATAATTCCTAGAGCTGATGATATTTTTGAAGCATCTGACCATGCTTATTTTGTTGCTGAAAGAGATGGGGGGGTTGATAGGGTTCTGGCATTATCAGGAAAAAAGCAATACAATATCAAAGATCTTATGATTTATGGTGGTGGACCTATGGCTTTTGTGACTGCTAAGCATTTGTCAAAAAAATATAAAATTAAATTGATAGAGGAAGATAGGAATAGATGCGAAGAAATAGCTGCAGCTATTCCAAATATAATGGTCTTAAATGGAAGCGGGACTAATTTAGAGTTTTTAATGAAAGAAAATCTAGAATATATGGATGCTTTTTTATCTTTAACTGGTGAGACGGAAAAAAATATTTTAGCCGCTTTAGCCGCAAAAGAAACTGGTATAAAAAAAGTAATTGCATTAGTGGGCAATATAGAATATATACCTCTTTCTCAAAATATGGGTGTAGACACTCTTATAAATAAAAAATTAATTGCAGCAGACTTTATCTCAAAACATATTAAAAAAGGTGAACTTTTAGACCTTCATTCAATTCATGGATTGGATGCTGATGTAATTGAGTTAAAAGTCAATGAAAACTCAGCAATTTGTAATAAAAAGATTGGTGATTTGGAATTTCCAAAGGATGCAGTAGTAGGGGGGGTTATTAGAAATAATAGACCTAAAACTGTAAGAGGAGATTTTGTCTTTGAAAATGATGATAAAGTTGTAGTGATGTGTTTAAAAGAATCAAAAAAAATTGTTCAATCTCTTTTTAGATGAAATTTAATTTAAAGGTAATTATAAATATTGTTGGAATACTTTTAATTGTCAATGGTATTTTAATGTTAACCTGCTTGCCATTTAGCTTTTATTATGGAGAATCATCATGGTATGATATAACTATATCTTCAGTAATAAACTTAGTTATAGGTTGTATACTTTATCTATTAACTAGAACTAAAACTAGAGCTAAAGAAGAAAAAAATATAAAAAAAAGAGATGGATATTTAATTGTAACAGCAAGTTGGTTTTTTCTTTCTTTGTTTGGTATGCTACCTTATATTTTATCAAATCAAATTCCAACTTTTACAGATGCTTTTTTTGAATCTGTATCCGGTTATACAACAACAGGAGCTACTATTCTTGATGATATAGATGGGTCTCTTGATTATGGTTTAATGTATTGGAGAAGTTTAACACAATATATGGGAGGTATGGGTATTATTGTTCTTGCAGTTGCTATTTTACCTTTTTTAGGAATTGGTGGAATGCAACTTTTTGTTGCTGAGGCTCCAGGAATTTCTCCTGACAAACTTCGTCCCAGAATTAAGGAGACAGCTAAAAGATTATGGATAATATATATTGCTTTTACTATCATTTTATTTTTTATTTTATATGCTGAGGGGATGACTTTTTTTGATGCAGTAAATCATGCAATGACAACAATGGCAACTGGTGGTTTTTCAACAAAAAATGAAAGTATAGGTTATTTTAATTCTCCGGTTATCCAATATACAATTATATTTTTTATGGCTCTATCTGCTACAAACTTTACATTAATTTATTTTGGGTTAAAATTTCAATTCAGAAAAATTATTGAAAATGAAGAATTTAAATTTTATATAGGTTTTCTAATAGTATTAACATTAATAGTTTTTTCTACCTTATACACTATAGATAATACTGATATTGAAAAAACTTTTAGAACTGCACTTTTTAATGTTGTTGCTATACTAACCACAACTGGTTATGCTTCCGCTGATTATACATCTTGGAATACATTTATGACTATTTTGTTTTTTCTTCTAATGTTTTTTGGTGCCACTGCTGGATCAACATCTGGAGGAGTAAAATTAATTAGACATATTATATTATTAAAAAATAGTTTTTCAGAATTAAAAAAGCAGCTTCATCCTTCTGCTATAATTCCTGTTAGAATTAATAATTCTGTTGTAACTAGGGATGTAATTCTTAATATTCAAGCATTTATTATTTTATATATATTTCTTTTTTCAATAGGTACAATGTTAATGTCTTTGACTGGTGTTGATTTTATTACTGCAGTTGGGTCTGCAGGATCAGCTATTGGAAATGTTGGTCCTGGAATTGGAGATGTTGGTCCATCGGAGACTTATAGCTCAATCCCAACTACAGGAAAATATATTTTATGTGCTTTAATGTTTTTAGGAAGACTTGAACTTTTTACTGTTTTGTTAATACTTACTCCATTTTTTTGGAGGGATCATTAATTAATTATGAATGAATTAATATATATAATTTGGAATTTAAATCCTGAAATGTTTTCAATTCCATTTCTTGATAGAGCCCCACGATGGTATGGGTTATTATTTGCGTCTGGATTTATATTAGGTCAGATAATTGTAACTTGGATTTATACTAAAGAAAATAAAGACCCAAATGAAGTAGATCAGTTAACAATTTATCTAGTAGTTTCAACAATAATTGGAGCTAGATTGGGTCATTGTCTTTTTTACGATCCAGAGTATTATTTATCTAACCCAATAAAGATATTGATGATTTGGGAAGGAGGTTTAGCAAGTCATGGTGCTGTTTTTACTATTATCCCTGCATTATATATTTTTTCAAAAAAATATAAAAAATCTTTTCTTTGGCTATTAGATATCATTGCAATTGTTGTCTGTTTAGCAGGGGCATGTATAAGATTAGGGAATTTTACTAACTCTGAAATTATTGGTCTTCCTACAAATAGTGATAATGGTGTGGTTTTTGCAAGAGATGCACATGACATATTAAAATATAGATTTGGAGAAAGGATAGATAAAATTTCTTTTTCAAAACGAAACGAAGAATCAAAAAATATACCCAACGGGAAAGTTCCTATTACAATAAATATAAAATACAAAGATAAATTTGTCGTTGATGAATCCTTTGAAAACTCATTTTATCAAAAAGAATTAAAAAGGTATATTTTGGGATATAATAATATTAGCAAACATATTTATGAAGATCCTAATACTCCCTTATCATATTCTATTTTTAAAAATAGAAATATTTATTATGGAGAAATTTATACTTTTGGTATAGCTAGACATCCATCTCAATTATACGAGTCACTATTTTATTTATCTCTTTTTATTTTTTTAATTTCTTTATGGTACTATAAAAGAAAGGAACTAAATAATGGTTTTTTATTTTCTATATGGTTTATAGCTCTTTGGGGACAAAGGTTTTTTATTGAATATTTAAAAGAGGACCAAGTCTCCTGGGAATCGGATTTACCTAACACCGTTTTTGGTCAATTGAATATGGGTCAAATTTTAAGTATTCCATTTGTTATAATTGGAATTATTATTTTTATAAAAACTTTCCCTAACAAAAAGAATTAAATTATTTAGTATGCGGAAAGCATCCACACGGTCTTTGTCTAAAAAAATACCCTATTCCAAATTCTATCATATTTCCAATCTGCATATAATTATATCCTCCATATAATTTCATTTTTTTATATGATATACCTATTTCTCCAGAAACTGAAGGTTCTATAGAATTATCAATAAAATTAATGCCAGGACGAATTCCAAAGTAAGGTGAAAAATCTTGATCGTATAAATAAAAATCTATTCCTAAAGTAATAGGAATCATATTTGCTGAATTATTATTACTGCTATTATATAAAATTGAAAATCCAGATTTAGCACTTAATTCTAAACTTGCAGTTTGATTCAAAGTATAAACTATACCAAAGTTTGTTCCCGCCCCGAAATTATAGTTAAATTCTGGGGTTGACTCTAGAGGAATTTTTGCTCCTCCATCAATAAAAAACCGAATGGGTTTATAATATTTATTTTGTTTATTCTGACCAATAGTTTCAAATTGAAAAGCTATAAATAAAAATAAGAACGTATAAAATATTTTTTTTTTCATATGATTTAAACAATAAAAATAAATATTTATTATATTAAAATGTAAATCAACTACAATTATACTTATGAAAAATTATTATTTCCTTAAAGTTTTAATTCTATCAGCATTTTTTTCTTTTTCATGTTCTCAAAATAAAAAGGAAGCTATTTCATCTGATATTCTTATATATAACGGAACAATTTATGATGGCTCTGGAGATAAGCCTTACGTTGGTTCTGTTGCAATCAAAGATGATAAAATTGTATATGTAGGAGAAAATACTATTTTTCAATCTGATACTATAATTGATGCAACTGGACTTGCAGTATCACCTGGATTTATAAATATGCTTAGTTGGGGTTATGGTACTTTAATGCAAGATGGAAGAGCTCTATCTGACCTTAAACAAGGAGTTACATTAGAAATATTTGGTGAAGGAACTTCCCCAGGCCCTTTTTGGAAGGATAAAAAATTTACTTCATTTGGCCAAGCTATGGAAAATTTAGAAAGTAATGGAGTTGCTTTGAATGTAGCTTCATTTCTTGGTGCTGCTACCACAAGGATTTTAGAAGTAGGATATGATAATAGGCCTGCAACAGATGGGGAGATGGAACGAATGAGAGTTCATGTTAAAAATGCAATGGAAGAAGGAGCAATGGGAATTGGTTCATCATTAATTTATGCTCCTGGTGATTACGCTTCTACTGAAGAACTTATTGAATTGTGTAAAGTTGCATCAAATTATGGAGGGATGTATATATCACATATTAGAAATGAAGATAGTAAAGTTATGTCTGCACTAGAAGAACTAATTAGAATTTCAAAAGAAGCAGATATTCCTTCGGAAATATATCATCTAAAGTCATCAAGAAAACCAAACTGGAGTAAAATAGATGATATAATAAAGAGAGTCGAAGAGGTTAGGGGTCAAGGGTTAAAAATTACAGCGGATATATATACTTATAATGCTAGTTCTACAGGTTTAACTGGAGTAATACCAACATGGGTACAAGAAGGAGGACATAGAGCCTGGATTGAAAGAATGAAAGATCCCAATATAAGACCAAGACTTCTAAAAGATATAAGGAAAGAATTGTCTGAACAACCTCCTGAGGGCATATTGATGGTTGGATTTAAAACTTCTGAGATGTCAAAAAAATATTTATCTAAAACTGTAGCTGAAGCTGCCAAGATGAGAGGACAATCTCCTGAAGAAGCAATCGTTGACATGGTAATTGAGGATGATAATAGAATCCAATGTATTTACTTTAGTATGTCTGAAGAAAATATTAGAAAAAAAATTAAACTACCATGGGTATCATTCTGTTCTGATGCTGGGGTATACAGTGATATAACAAAAGACTTCAGAACTCATCCTAGAGCATTTGGTAGTTTTGTTAGAGTTTTAGGAAAATATTCCAGAGATGAAAATTTATTTCCTCTTGAAGAGGGGATAAGAAGATTAACACATTTTCCTGCATCAAATTTAAAATTAAAAAACAGAGGAATGTTAAAAGAGAATTATTTTGCAGATGTTGTTATTTTTGATCCAGAAAAAGTTGGAGATAAGGCTACTTTTGAAGATCCTCTACAATTTGCAGTTGGCGTGAATCACGTCCTAGTAAATGGAGTTCCTGTTCTTATTGATGGAGAGTCTACTAATAAATATCCAGGCAGATTTATTAAAGGTTTCGGATATAAAAATTAATTATTTTTTTGGCCCAGCTCCTCTTTTTTTAGAAGCTAAATATCTTTCTAAATGCATTTTGTTTAGCTCGTCAGTATCACCATACTTATCTCTCATCTCAACCAATTTCATGTGCATCATTTCTTTGATTTCACTATACTCTGGATCTTCATATACATTTTTCATTTCAGATGGATCTTCTTTTAAATCATACATTTCCCATTCATCAATATCGTAATAGAAATGCATTAATTTATATCTATCAGTTCTCACTCCATAATGTCTTTTAACCATATGAACAGATGGATATTCATAATATGTATAATAGATCGCATCTCTCCACTCTGAACTCTTATTATTTACTATATTCCTAAATGATTTTCCTTGTATATCTTCAGGAATTTCAATACCTGCATAATCTAAAAATGTAGCAGCAAAATCTAAATTTTGAATTAATTGATTTACTTGAGTGCCTTTTTTTATCTCTTTCGGGTATTTCATAAGTATGGGAGTTCTTAGTGATTCTTCATACATAAACCTTTTGTCAAACCAACCATGTTCGCCAAGATAAAATCCCTGATCAGAAGTATAAACAACAATTGTGTTTTCAGATAAATTATTTTTATCTAGATAATCAAGAACTTCACCAACTCCGTCATCAATAGATTGAATTGTCCTCAAGTAATCTTTAATGTATCTATTAAATTTCCATATCCCTAATTCTTTACCAGTTGGCATGGATTCTCTGAAAGCATCATTTTTTGGTGTATAGGCTGATAACCATTTTTCTCTTTGATCATCAGTTAGTCTTTTCAACTCCCAATTAAAATTTGTTTTTTTACCAGTTATAGGATTAGTTAAAAACTTAAAATCATGACCCCAAACAGCATGTCCGTCGATTTGCATTTCTTGTTCTTTTGCTGCCGCTCCCATCCCTTCATAGTCATCAAAATAATTAGCTGGAGGATCAAAAGTCTTATCATCAAAAAGAGTTAGGTATTTTTCCTCAGTCATCCAGTTTCTATGTGGGGCTTTTTGATGATAGAGTAACAGAAAAGGTTTGTCTTTGTCTCTTTTATTGTCCAGCCAATCTAATGTCATATTTGTTGTTATTGGGGTGACATGTCCTTCAATTTGTATCGTGTCACCATTCTCAATAAATTTTGGATTATAATAATGGCCTTGGCCAGGTAATACAGACCAATGGTTAAATCCTTGCGGCTCTCCTTTAAGATGAATTTTACCAATTAGTGCTGTTTCATATCCAGCACTTTGTAGGTTCTTTGCAAAATTTGGTTGATCCCAATTAAATGGTTGAACATTATCTACTTTGCCATTAACAAAACTATGTTTACCTGTTAGCATTACCGCTCTGCTAGGTGCACAAATAGAGTTTGTAACAAACCCTTTATTAAAAATCGCTCCTTCCTCTGCTATCCTATCAATATTGGGAGTATTATTTAATTTATGACCATATGCACTTACTGCTTGAAAAGCATGGTCATCGGACATAATAAAAACTATATTAGGCGGCGAGTGTGTTTTTTTACAAGATGAAAAAATAAAAGATGAAATTAATAGTAGTTTTAATAATTTATTCATAATTAATTATCTAAAAGTGAAATAAAAAATGCGTATTCCATTGCTGTTTCTTTATATGCTTCAAATCTTCCTGAAGCTCCACCATGCCCTGCCTCCATATTGCAATACATCAAAAGAGGTTCCTTATTTGTTCTCCTATCTCTTAGTCTTGCAATCCATTTTGCTGGCTCAAAGTATTGAACTTGAGAATCATGATAACCAGTGGTTATAAATATAGCAGGGTAATCTTTTTCTTCAACTTGATCATAAGGAGAATAGGATAGCATATAATCATAGGAATCTTTATTTTTTGGATTTCCCCATTCATCATACTCAAATGTTGTCAATGGTATGTCATCATCAAGCATAGTTGTAATTACATCTACAAATGGTACTCCAGCTACTATCCCTTTGAATAGCTTTGGCGCCATGTTTACTACAGCACCCATAAGTAATCCTCCTGCACTTCCTCCCATAGCAAATAATTTATTTTCATTTGCATACCCTTCCTTGATAAGAAATTTTCCTGCATCAATAAAATCATAAAATGTATTTTTCTTTTTAAACATTTTTCCATCGTCGTACCATCCTCTACCAAGATACTGACTTCCTCTTATGTGTGCTATGGCATATACAAATCCCCTGTCTAAGAGACTTAATCTTACAGAGCTAAAGCTAGCACTATTTGTTATTCCATAAGAACCATAACCATATAATAGTAATGGGTTTTGACCTTCATTAAACATATCTTTTCTATAAACTAATGAAATAGGTACTTTTTTACCGTCCCTAGCTGTAGCCCAAACTCTTTTGCTTTGGTAATTAGTTTTATCAAATTTACCTCCAAGTACTTCAGTTTCTTTCAATACTTTTTTCTCTTTTGTTATCATATCGTATTCTAGAACAGAGTTGGGTGTAGTCATCGATGAATAACTAAATCGTAATTTTTTTGTATCTATTTGAGGGTTTGAGCTTAAATAAAGTGAATATGTTTCTTCATCAAATTTTATGTAGTGACTTTTATTTCCATTCCATGGTCTAATATCAATCCTTCTCAATCCATTTTCCCTTTCTGAGATAACAAGAAAATCATCAAAAACTTCTATCCCTCCCAAAAGAACATCTTTTCTGTGTTTGATATAATCCATCCAGTTTTCTGATTCAGTTTTTGATTCTGGACATGTCATTAATTTAAAATTTGTAGCATTATCCTTATTTGTTGTTATAAACCATTTGTCTTTGAAATGAGAAATAGAATATTCTAAACCATCAATCCTTTCCTGGAAAATTTTAGGTTCTCCTTTTGGTTTATCGGCATTTAAAATTCTATATTCTTGAGATAGAGTTGCACTTGATCCAATTACAATATACTTTTCGGTTTTTGTCTTATATGAGAATACACTAAATGTTTCATCTTCCTCGAAATAAACTTCATCACCATTACCATTATCTCCTAATTGAAACCTCATTACCCTCTCACTTCTTAATGTCTCTGGGTCTTTAATATTATAAAAAATAGTTTTGTTATCGTTTGCCCAGGTGATGGAACCTGAGGAGTTTGGAAGATCTTTATCCAAAATTTTTCTAGATTCTAAATCCATAAAATAGATATTATATATTCTCCTACTAAGAGTATCAATACTGTAGGCCATTGTCTTATTATCTGGACTAACTTCAATAGTGCCCACTCTAAAATAATCGTAACCTTCTGACATTTCATTAGCATCTATTAGAACTTCTTCAATATTGTCTAATGATTCTTTTTTACGGCAGTATATAGGATACTGCTTATCTTTCTCATATCTTGTATAGTAGTGATAACCATTATAAAAATAGGGGACTGTACTATCATCTTCTTTAATTCTTGATTTAATCTCTTGAAAAAGTTCACCTTCAAGAGTCTTATAATCTTTCATAAATTCATTTCGGTAATCATTTTCTTCATTAAGATAATTGATCACATTCTGATCCCCCCTTTGATTTAGCCAATAATATTCATCAATTCTATCGTCACCATGTATTGATAGAATCTTCTCAATTTTCTTAGCTTTTGGTTCAATAAGTTCTTTCTTTTTCATATCACAAGAAATGATTAAGGTTAACAATATAGTAGCAAATTTTTTCATATCTTTTTTTCAATTAATAAAATAAGTATATGTATTATTTTAATATGAATTTCCTGAATTCTATCTGAATATCCAAAATGTGGCACCCTTATTTCAATATTTGAATAACTTGATAAGTTTCCTCCGTCTTTTCCTGTTAAAGATATTACATTGATGTTATTTTTTTTACAATATTTAGCTGCATTAATTACATTTTTTGAATTTCCACTAGTACTTATTGCCAGAAGTGTATCTCCTTTTTTCCCAACTCCTTCCATAAATTTTGAAAAAACATGATCAAACCCATAGTCATTTCCCACACATGTAATATGAGAAGGGTCTGAAATTGATATGGCTGGCAATGGTTTTCTTTCTTCACGAAATTTTCCTGAAAGTTCCTCAGCAAAATGCATTGCATCACACATGGATCCACCATTTCCACAAGAAATTATTTTTCCACCTTTCTTGATCGTTTCAATCATTAGTTTAGAAGCTTCATTTATTTTTTTTAAAGTTTCTTTATCCTCAATAAATTTTTCTAAAATTATTTTAGACTCGCTAAGTTCTCTTTTAATTAAATCCATTTAATTTATGTTTTGCATTTCAATAAGCTTTTTGTATCTATTATTTTTTTTAATTAAATCATTATGATTTCCCTCTCCAACAATTTTTCCTTTATCAATTATAATAATTTTATCACAATTTTTTATTGTACTAAGTCTATGGGCAATTATAATTGATGTCCTGTTTTTCATAACTTTTTCAATAGCAGCTTGGACTTTTTTTTCTGCTTCTGAATCTAATGATGAAGTTGCTTCATCTAAAACCAAAATAGGAGGGTCTTTATATATGGCTCTTGCTATACAAATTCTTTGCCTTTGTCCTCCTGACAATTTCATTCCTCTTTCACCAATTATAGTATCATATCTTTCTTCTAATTTTTCAATGAAATCATTTGCATTAGCTACTTTAGATGCCATTTTTATCTGTTCAGAATTTATTTTTGAATGACCAAATGAAATATTGTTTTTAATAGAATCATGGAAGAGGATGGATTCTTGGGTTACTACTCCAATAATATTTCTTAGATTCTCTATTTTAAATTCTTTTATATTTTTTCCATCTATTATTATTTTCCCCTTTGAACAATCATAAAATCTATTTAGCAGATCGACTAAGGTTGATTTTCCCCCTCCAGATGGGCCAACTAAAGCTACACTTTCACCCTTTTTTATATTAATTGAAATATTTTTTAGAACGGAAGTTTTATCATATGAAAAGTTAACATCAGAAAATATTATTTCAGATTTTAAATCCTTGATGCCAGATCCTTGATTTTTTTCATTAATGATAGGTTTTAAATCTATAAGCTCAAATACCCTATCTGCAGATGCTAGGCCTCTTTGAATTATTGTGTAGGCATCTGATATAGCTTTTGCAGGTTTAAGAACCTGAGAAAATATTATTATAAAAGCAATAAACTCAGATGCTGATAAAGAAGATTTATTATCTAAAACCATATTTCCTCCAATGATTAAAATACCAGTTACTGTTGCTACTCCTAGGAACTCTGACATTGGACTTGCTAATTCAAATCTTTTATACATGGATAAATTTTGGTTTCCATAGTTTTTGATTTCTGTATCAAACTTTTTAATCATAAACAAATTTGCCGTGAAAGCTTTTATTATTCTTATACTACTTAATGTTTCATCAATTACATTATTTATTTTTCCAAGAGCACTTTGGCTCAATGCCGCTCTAACTTTTAATTTATTTGCTAAATAAGAAATTATTAATCCACCAATAGGTATCAAAATAAAAGTGTAAATAGTTAACTCTAATGATAAATATCCAAGAATAAAGAAAAGACCAATTAATAAAGCTGGTTCTTTTAAAAAAATTCTTAATGAATTAATAACGGATGTTTCAATCTGTTGAACGTCGGTAGTTAATCTTGAAATAATATCACCCTTCTTTTTATTTGTGAAATAACTTATGTGAAATAATAATATAGATTCATAAACTTTCTTTCTAAGATTAGTAATAATTTTAACTCCAATCTTAGCTAAAACCAAAGAAGATAAATATCTAAAAATATTTGCAAGAAAAACAGAAGTAATTATTACTGTACATACAAACTTTAGCGCCTCTTTTCTTCCTCCTTCATTAAGAAATTTTCCAAAATAATAATTAAAATTATTTTTAAAATATTCTATAGAAAATGAAAAATCAGGTTTAAAAGTAATGTTTTGTATTTTGGAAATCTCTACTTGATCAAAAAGAACATTTAATAATGGTATTAATACTGAGAAGTTAACCATGCTAAAAACAACATAAAATAATGTAAAAAAGATATAAACAACAATGTTTTTGCCAAATGGTCTACCAAAATTTAATATTCTAAAGTATGTTTTCATTTTGCTAAATTAAAAATATTATTTTATTCATTTTTTGTAAAAAAAGAACAATTACATAGCTTTGCAAACCTTTACATATAAAAGTAAATAAATAATAATGAAAAAAGGGATTCATCCAGAATATAGAGAAGTCATTTTTATGGACGTTCAAAGTAATTTTAAATTTTTAACTCGTTCTACAATAAAAACGGATGAAAAAATTAAATGGGAAGATGGTAAAGAATACCCTCTAGTTAAAGTTGAAGTTAGTTCTGCATCCCATCCATTT
Organism: Marinoscillum sp.; assembly: GCA_042095375.1. Lineage (GTDB taxonomy): Bacteria > Bacteroidota > Bacteroidia > Cytophagales > MED-G16. The sequence continues at coordinate 56 of JBELBJ010000025.1, read as the reverse complement.
TATACAGGTAAGAAAATATTTGTTGACACAGCTGGAAGAGTGGAGAAATTTAATTT
>JBELBJ010000024.1:0-18643 GCA_042095375.1 Marinoscillum sp. | reverse complement strand
CAAAATTTCTATCATAAGATCTAAATACTTCTAATCCATTTCTATCATAAAATGCGATATAATCAAATTTATCATCACACTGATCTTTAGGTAAATTTTGTTGTTCGTTAGATAATCCTGATAACTTATAGGTATCGTTTTTTCCATCACCATTAGGACTAAAAGCATTGGGAGGAGAAAAGTTGTATTCGATAGAATCAGGCATAGAAACTAAAAATTTGATTGTTTTAAGTTTCTTTTCTGGAATAGGGCAACTATTATCTGTAGCCCTGAAAGTTAAATTATAACTCTTTTCTGAAAAATTATCATCTAAAAATTCACATGTAGGTGTCCAAGATAATGTACTAGAAGTTGAGCCAATTCCTGAGCTAGATAAAAAAGAAAAATTTCCTTTTGGACTAGTTGAAATCAAGTCCAAAAATACAAACTGATTATCAGGTTCGATTGCATTAATATCAATTTTAAATTCATTATTAACAATTAATTTATAAGTATCAAAATTAGTTATTTCAGGAGCTTTATTTTCTGGTAAGTCTATATTTAATGTCAATTGAATAGTGTCTGAGTTTACCTCTTGACATTGATCAATATCTTCGGTAATAAAATTAATTTTATATGTGTTTGTCCCATCATATCTAAAATTAATACATTCCATATCCCAATTAAAAGATCCTTCAACATGTCCTCTTTGATAATTATTTGCTGAAAAGGTAGCCCCCCTAGCTTGGTAATCAAAATCAATACCTTGAGCAGAAATGACAAGAGTATCATTATCTACATCATCTGAAAACAATTGCATAGAAAAAACACCAGAAAGATCAACATTTCTAATGATTTCTGAGTAATTAGGCCTATCAGGTATGGGATTTGTAATACTTAAATCTGATGTAATATCTGGATTTGTATTTTCAGGTAATTCTACCTCCAATTCATAAAAAATAGTGTCAGTATTTAATAAATTACATGTATCTAAATCATCTAAAACAAGTCCAAATAAAAACTTATTCTTTTCATTATAATTATATTTTTTACAATTTGCATCAAAAGTTAATGTGCTTTCTAAACTACCTGGTATATTAAAATTATTGGTAATGAATATACCGTTTTCTTCAGGGACATACCCATCATATAAATATGTTAGGACCAAACTATCATTGTCTGGGTCTAGACCTTGAATTATTTCTGAATATTTTGAATTCCATAAAATTTTAACTTTTGTTGTATCCTTTTTACCAACAAAATAGGGATTTTGATTTTCAGGTGATTTTATTTCAATAATTAATCTTACCGTATCTTTTTGAGGCAGTGGACATGCATCATCGGAAGCTATTAAATCAATTAGAAAAGGTTCATTATTCTCTACATAGGGACAATCAGAAATGCAAACTTCTACTTTTAAAGTATCTCCAGCTTCATTTATTTGTCCTTCAGTAAAACTAAAAATATCATCAGCTAATTTAAAATTGACTCCTTTAGCTTCAAGTTTTATATTAGTTCCTTCATTTTGATCTGTTACATAAAAGTCAAAACATTTTGGTTCAGATACTGTAAATCTTATTGTATCTACTTCATTATAAAAATCTAATTCACCTGGAAGCTTTACTACTGCATCAGGAGGAATAGGAGGATCACATCCATCTACTACTAACATTTGAAAATCTCTTCTTCCCTCTCCCAATTTTGTACCATTTCTAAATTCCTCATATTTTATTGAAAAAACGAATAATCCAAGTGAAGAGGGTTTCACTGTAATAAAACCATCATTTGAAATATTAAGTTTTGGATTACCAGGTATCATATTATCAACGGAATAACCTGGTCCAAATTGAACTAATTCATATGGAGGAGGATAATTTCCTGGCAAAGCAACAAGTCCTGGAAGTTGATTGGGTTGATTATCATCTAATGGATGAGAAAGTGAATAAACAATTGAATCTCCATCATCATCAGTTCCTGCAAAATCAGTATAAAATAATTGATTTATACATGCATAATCACTTAATGGTGGAAAAAGTCTAGGAGAAGAGTTAACAAAATGTTTGCCATCTTTTCTTATGGGAGGAAAATGTAATGAATAAACCATACCTGTATATCTTGGGTTAACTAAATTTTTAGTATTCTTATTTCTACAACATCTTGCCCATGATATATCATATCCCTGAGGATCATCAAATTTGTCTGGATTTAAATAAATAATGTGTGAATAAACTACCCGAATAGTACAGATGAAACCAACAGCACAAGCGGGATTCGTATATGGAACAAATGTCTGAGATGTAATAAACATTGATCTATTTTCTACAAGTGATCCATCTGACCTTTTAAAAATTGAATAAGTAACGCTATTATCAGGTCCTGGATTTGGTAGTGGAACCTCTCCATCCTGATAGCAATCAAAATATTGAATTAAAGAGATTTGATATTTGTAATCACCTAATGAGTCACCAACAAATTTCATTTCAATTTCACCACCAACAATATGGTTTGCAATAAGATTTGGAGTACAAAATAAAAATAGAAAAAAAAGTAAAATAAGATTCCTCATTAACTAATTTTGATTATATATTAAATATATCTAAGAATATCTTTTTATGACAGAAAATAAGGATGAAATAAACTCTCAATTAATTAATCTAATAACTGAAGATTTTGATAGAGTATACAAAAATTTATATTTCGCATCAAAACAAATTATCAAAAAAGGTTTTTCTAATTATCCAATCTTCATTATGACAAAAGAGAACACAGATATAGGATCTCTATTAATAGATTTTAATGAAGTAAATAATAATCAATGGAAATATTATGCAAGTTATTTTGAAAATCTATATAAAAATAAATTAATAATAGATAGAGAAACATTTATAAATAAGTTTAAGGATCCAAATATTTTTTGTTCTTTGTTGCTATCTAATAAGAAAAATGTAAAATTTGTTTTTGTTCCTTATAAATTGGATAAATTATAAACTTGAATAAATAAACTAAAAATGAACAATAAAATAGATTTCAATTTAAATGATTATGACTTTCTAATAAGTAAGAGCCTTGAAATTATTTTAGGTTTAGTCTTTTTAATATTTGGTATATGGGTCATTAAAAAATTTATTGTTAATCTTGAAAGATTACTCACTAAAAAAAATATTGATCCTTCTTTAGTCTCATTTTTAAAATCATTATTATCAATATCACTTCAAGTGGCTTTAATTATATCTTTTTTAACAATGATTGGAGTAGAAATGACATCATTTCTTGCTATACTAGGTGCTGCTGGTTTAGCAGTTGGTTTAGCATTAAAAGATACACTTCAAAACTTTGCTGCTGGTGTAATGATTTTATTTTTTAAACCTTATAAAGTAGGAGATTGGATTGAATTTGAAGGAATATCAGGAACTGTTAAAGAGATTCAAATCTTTAGTTCCATACTAACTACTATAGAAAATAAAAGAGTAATTATTCCAAATGGATTACTTCAGTCTTCAACATTAACCAATTTTTCTGCTGAAGATAAAAGAAGAATTGAATGGATATTTTGTATTGCATATGGTGATGACTATGACCTGGCAAAAACTTTAATTTCAGAATGGATTGAAAAAGATTCTAGGATTCTTAGTGATAAAAAATCAGACATAGTACTATCTGAACTAGCTGATAGTTCAATAAATATTAGAGTTAGAGTTTGGGTTAAGAAAAAAGATTTTCAACCTGTAAAATTTGACTTTAATGAAAAAGTTTACAAAGAATTTCCTAAAAAAGGATTAAACATACCTTACCCACAATTGGATGTAAACCTAAGTAAATAATCATTTTATGAGATATATATTAATCATAATTGTTTTCAGCTTCTATAATTGTAAAAGTCAAGATAAAAAAAGTGATAAAGATCTCTGGAAAGACAAACTTTCTGATATGCAATATTATGTATTAAGAGAAAAAGGAACAGAAAGAGCATTTACTGGAAAATATTGGAATAATAAAAAAGAGGGGACATATAAATGCGCTGGTTGTGAGCAAGAATTATTTATTTCAAATACAAAATTTGATTCAGGTACTGGATGGCCTTGTTTTTATGATGTATCCAATGATAAATATGTAAGTTTTCAACAAGACAATAGTTATGGAATGAAAAGAATTGAAGTTATATGCTCAAATTGCAAAGGTCACTTGGGTCATCTTTTTAATGATGGTCCAAATCCAACTGGATTAAGATATTGTATAAATTCTGCTGCTTTAGATTTCTATCCTAAATCAAAAAAATGAAAAATATCATTTTGATTGGTTTAGGTGGATTTATTGGAACTATTTTAAGATATGGAATTGGTAAAATTTTTGAAAAAAACATATATTTTTTTCCATTTGGAACTTTTCTAGTTAATATGATTGGTTGTTTTTTATTGGGATTATTGATTACCTCATTAGCTAAAGAAAATAATTTATTATTAAATAAATTATATCTTTTTTTTGGTATTGGCATTTGTGGAGGCTTGACTACATTTTCTACTTTTTCAATGGAAAGTCTTAATTTAATAAATGAAGGTAAACTATTTTTAATGTTATTATATATAATTTCTAGCATTGGTTTTGGATTATTATTTTGTTATTTTGGGATGATATTTATCAAATCATTATGAACAAATCAGAATTAAATAATGTTTTTTTAGAATTAAAAAAAAATCAAAATAGAATAGCTAATACTTCTTATAAGGAGAGGATCTTGAAATTAAAAAAATTAAAAAAAGTTTTAATTGAACATAAAAAACAAATTCAAAAAGCTTTGTATGAAGACTTTAAAAAGCATCCTTCTGAAGTTGATTTAACTGAAGTTTACCCTGTTACATCTGAAATTAAACATAATATAAAAAATCTTAAAAATTGGCTTAAAAATAAAAAAGTAAAAACTCCAGCAGCACTTCTTGGATCAAATTCATATATAAAACATGAAGCAAAGGGGGTTGTTCTTATAATTACTCCTTGGAATTTTCCAATTAATCTTTCACTTATCCCTTTAATTAGTGCAATATCTGCTGGAAATTCTATTGTTTTAAAACCATCTGAAATAACTGAAAATACATCAAAAGTTATAAAATTAATTGTTGAAAAAACATTTGAACAGAATGAGGTTCAAGTAATTCTTGGAGGACCTGATGTTGCAAGAAATTTACTTAAGATTCCATTTAATCATATTTATTTTACTGGTTCACCAATAATAGGAAAAGTTGTTATGGAAGCAGCAGCAAAAAACTTAGCTTCAGTTACATTAGAGTTAGGTGGAAAATCACCTACAATTGTAGATAATAGTTGTTCCATTGAAAATGCAGCAAAAAGAATAGCTTGGTCTAAATTTATTAATAATGGCCAGATATGTATTGCTCCTGACTATATTTTAGTTCATAAATCAATTAAGGAAAAATTTAAGAAAGTTATTATCTCAAAAATTAAAGAATACTATAATGAAGACGTATCAAAATCATCATCATACTGTAGAATTGTAAATAAAAAGCACTTTAATCGTGTAAAACTTTTATTAGATGATTCAATAAAAAATGGTGATAGAGTAGTTTATGGAGGAAATTATAATGAAAAAGAAAATTTTATTGAACCTACTATAATTGAAAAAGTTTCAGAAAAATCAATCATAAATTATGAAGAAATTTTTGGTCCACTACTACCTTTATTTGAATATGGATCAATAAATGAAGCAATAAGTTTTATTAATAAAAAAGAAAAACCATTAGCATTATATATATACAGCAGAAATAAAAAAAGCATAAATAAAATTATAAATAATACATCTTCTGGAGGAGTTTGTATTAATCATAGTGCGATGCATTATTCAAACAGTAATTTACCTTTTGGAGGAATAAATAATAGTGGAGTAGGAAAATCTAAAGGAATATATGGGTTTGAAGAGTTTTCAAACAAAAAAAGTGTTTTAAAACAAAATTTACCTAGTGCTACTGATTTAATGATGCCACCATACAATAACTTAAAACAAAAATTAATTGATTTTTCAATTAAATGGTTTTAATAATTTTGTTTTAATTTTCTTTCAATATCTTTCTTTTTTATACTTTCCCTTTTGTCAACTAATTTTTTTCCCTTTGCTAATGATATTTCAATTTTAGCTAATCCTTTATTATTTATAAATAGTTTCCTTGGAACAATTGACATATTTTTTTCTTCAAGATTTTTTTTTAATTTAATAATTTCATTTTTATTTAATAATAATTTTTTATCTCTCATTGGATCATGATTATTAGTGTTTCCGTATGAGTATTCAGAGACATAAAGCCCCCTTATATAAATTTCATTTTTTTTAAAAAAACAAAAGCCATTATTAAATGATGCATTAGATTCCTTTATAGATTTAATTTCAGTCCCTTTTAAGCAAATTCCAGCAGTAAATGATTCAATCAATTCATAATTAAATGAAGCTTTTCTATTAATAATTTTTATTTTATTTTTCTCTTTCATTAAAAATTTAATCTAGGATTAGGACATACATTAATATCATCAAATCTTTTTTCTTTTATATAGTAATGTGCAGCAATAGCAATCATGGCTGCGTTGTCAGTACAATATTCAATTTTTGGGATGAAAGTTTTCCAATTATAAATTGACTTAAGTCTCTCTATTTCTTTTCTCAACAATGAGTTTGCTGAAACTCCTCCTGCAATAGCAATATTTGAAATTTTATATTTATTAGCTGCTTTAATGAGTTTTTCCTTTAAAATTTCAACTAATGAATATTGTATACTTGCTGAAATATCATTTAAATTTTTCTCTATAAACATAGAATCTTTTTCCACTTGTGATTTTATGAAATATAGTATTGAGGTTTTAATACCACTAAAAGAAAAATTTAAATTTGAAACTTTAGGTTTTGAAAATTTGAATTTTAGAGGATTTCCTTTTTTAGAAAGCTTATCAATTACAGGTCCTCCTGGATATTCTATTCCTAATATTTTTGCTGATTTATCAAAAGCTTCTCCTACTGCATCATCAAGTGTTTCTCCAATGATTTTCATATTGAGAAAATCTTTAACTAAAACTAATTGTGTATGACCGCCACTAACAGTTAAACAAATAAAAGGAAAATCTGGAATAGGATTATCAATAAAATTTGATAAAACATGAGCTTTCATATGATTTACTCCAATTAGTGGAAGATTTAATGAAAAGGAAAGAGATTTAGCAAAAGAACATCCAACTAATAAAGATCCTAATAAACCCGGACCTATAGTAAAAGAAATAGCATTAAGATCATTTTTTTTAACTTTTGCTGACTTCAATGCTTCTTCAACAACTAAAATTATATTTTTTTGATGTTCTCTTGATGAAATTTCTGGAACTACTCCACCATGAATGGAATGAACATCTTGAGAATTTATAATATTACTTTTAATTATACCATCTATTGCAATTGCAGCAGATGTATCATCACATGAAGTTTCAATTGCTAAAATAACTTCTTTCATTTTAAAATATAATTTGTTACAAAAATATACATACTTTTGTCAAAGTAAGTTGTCTTATCGCTTCATAAATAATTATGAAGAGGAAAGTCCGGACAGTATAGAGCATTATACTTCCTAACTGGAAGGTCTCTTATTTGAGAACAGAAAGTGCAACAGAAAATAAACCGCCTAATTTAGGTAAGGGTGAAAAGGTAAGGTAAAAGCTTACCAGTTTAATAGTGATATTAAATGATATGTAAACCTTATAAACTGAAAGGTCAAGTAGTTCAAATGTGATTTTCACTAATAGTTGCTCGCTATTTTTTTGAACGGGTAGATCGATTGAACTTAATAGCAATATTAAGTCTAGATAAATGATAAGAATTTAATTTAAAAAAATTAAATACAGAATCCGGCTTATAAACTTACTTTTTGTTTTTTTACAGATTTTAAATCAGAAGATTCTATTAATGAATTATCAATTGATGAATAGGTAGGACATAACTTCTGTTGACAAGAAATTATTAATGTAAAAAGGAAAATATAAATGATTCTAATCATTTTAAAATTCAATTTTCTTACGCAAAGATATTAAACTTTATTTATAATTATAACTTTATCATTAATTATAGCTTTATAATGAACAAATCTGGAAATTCTTTAAAACATGAAAATAGCCTCTACTTACGTAGCCATTCAAAGAATCCTGTTAATTGGGTTTCATGGAATGAAGAAATTCTCAACAAAGCAAAAAAAGAAAAAAAACCAATTATTTTAAGTATTGGATACTCTTCATGTCATTGGTGTCATGTTATGGAAAAAGAATCATTTATGGATAAAGAAATAGCTGAAATAATGAATTATCACTTTATTAATATAAAAGTCGATAGAGAAGAAAGGCCTGATATAGACAAAATATACATGGAATCTATTCAAAATATGGGGATAAATGGAGGTTGGCCATTAAATATTTTTTTGACATCAAGTCAAAAACCTTTTTATGGTGGAACATATTTTGATAAAACTAATTGGAAAAATATACTACTAAGTGTATCAAATGCTTATAAAAATAATAAAAAAGAAATTGAGAAATCAGCAATAAATTTTACGAAATCATTAAAGAAAAGTGAGATCGAAAAATATAACCTTACAAAATCTAACAAAAAAATAAACAAAAACTATTTCGAAAATATTATTAAGAATTTAAAATCAAAATTTGATACAATTAATGGAGGTTTAATTGGATCACCCAAATTTCCAATGCCATCAATATGGGAGTTTTTAATTAATTTTTCATATTTTTTTAATGATATAAAAGTTAAAAATCATTTGTCATTAACATTAAATAAAATTTCTAAAGGAGGAATTTATGATCAGATTGAAGGAGGTTTTTGTAGATATTCAGTTGATGAAAAATGGAAAACTCCTCATTTTGAAAAAATGTTATATGATAATGGTCAATTATTAAATTTATATTCAAATATTTATAAAATAACCAATGATAATTACTATAAAAAGATTCTTTATGAAACTACAGAATGGTTAAAAAATAATATGATAGATTCAAATGGTGGTTTTTATTCCTCAATTGATGCAGATTCAGAAGGAGAAGAAGGTAAATATTATAAATGGAATTATGATGAATTTTGTAATGAAGCTGGGAAAGATTATAAAATGTTTAGTGATTATTATGGTTTAAATTTAAATGATGATGAATATACATTGAACAGGGAATATGATGATTCAAGCTTTATAAAAAAATGGAAAATAAATAAAAAAGAATTTTTTAAAAAATTGAATAAATTAAAATTTAAATTAATAAAAAAAAGAAATAAAAAGGAAAAACCGAAAATTGATAAAAAAATAATATCCTCTTGGAATGGGTTAGCACTTATTGGATTATTAAATACATATGAAGCTACAAATGATAATAAATTTCTAAAAATTGCAAAAAAAAACATTTCATTTATTAGAAAATCAATTATAAAAAACAATAAGATTCTACATTTACATGATAGTCATATAGATGGATTTTTTGATGATTATTCCATAATTATCAAAAGTTTTATAAAATATCATGAAATTACCCAAGAGATTAAATATATTAAAATAGCAAAAAAATTAACAGATATTGCAATTCAAAAATTTTATTCTAAAAAAGAAAAATTTTTTTATTATTCTTCAAAAAATTCAAATAAACTAATTGCAAAAAAAATAGAACTATTTGACAATGTAATACCTTCATCAAATTCAATAATGGCTGAAAATTTAATCAAAATTTCAAAACTTTTTGATGAAAGTAAATATTTTAAAATTAGTGAAAATATGCTACTAAATGTTATTAAGATTTGTAAACAAGAACATTCATTTTTAACAAATTGGTTAAATGTACTATTAAATTATAGAATAGGATTTAATGAAATTATTTTAACTGGAAAAAACACAAAAGCTTCAATTAAAAAAATTAATTCAAAGTATTCAAACAATAAGATAATATTAGCATCTGACAAAAAAATTAAAATGAAACTTCTGAAAGGAAAGTTATTTACAAAAAAAATTAATATGTATTTATGCAAAAACAAAGTTTGTCAATTACCCGTAAATGATGTGAGTGAGTTAAATAAATTAATTAAAAAAAATAATATATTAAATTAGCTACCTTTTATTATGAATAGATTATTAATTTTTTTTATATATCTCTTTTTCTCAAATTGCTTACCAAAAGAAGAGTTTTCAAATATTCCATCAATTTCATTTGAAAAATTAGAGTATGTTAAAAGCAGTAATAATATAAATCAAGACTCGATCAATTTAACAATTTCATTTACTGATGGAGATGGAGATCTAGGTTTATCAAACAATGATGTTAATTTTCCTTATAACCCTTATGATGCAATAATTGATGAAAATTTAAATTGGGTTACACTAGGGTCAATCAATGTTACTCCCCCACTATATTTATATAAACCAAATGGTGCTTATTCACTATTTAGTAATGAGGATTCAAGACCATCCTTTAGTTGTCAAGATTATATTATCGATACTATCTTTCAAACAACTGAACTCGACACATTTTATATTCAAAAAAATGAAAATAATAAAAATATTTTTGTAGAGTATTATATTAAAAATGGTGAAAATTATGAGTTTATTGACTGGAAAAAAATATTTGATAAAGAGTACTCATGTGGCTTAGATTTTGATTCAAGATTTCCTCCACTTAATATTAGTTCTAATTCTCAATCTATTAGTGGAAACTTAACTTATTCAATGATTTCTTATGGATTTAAAAGTGTTTTAGCAGATAAAACATTCAAATTAAAAATAAAAATAAAAGATCGAAGTTTAAACAATAGTAATATAATTGAAACTCAAGATTTCACGCTAACTTCTATTTTAAAAGAAAATTGATTAAACTAAATTAGGATAAGATCTAGGGTCTATTTCATTGAATAAATCGTAAACTTCTTCAAAAATTACTTCTGAATTTGGTTTAGAAAAATAATCCCCATCACTACTGTAAGAGGGTCTATGTTCCTTAGCTGATATTGTTATAGGTTTAGAGTCTAAATATTTATATGCATTTTGTTCTTCTAAAACCTTTTGCATCATAAAGGCAGTACATCCTCCAGGGACATCTTCATCCAAGAATACAACTCTATTTGTTTTTTTTATTGATGCCAAAATACTATGATTAATATCAAAAGGAAGAAGTGTTTGTACATCAATAATTTCACAGGAAATCCCAATTTTCTCTAACATCATAGCTGCTTCTTCTGCAATTTTAATTACTGATCCATATGTTACAATAGTAATATCAATTCCTTCTCTTAAAATTTCAGGCATCCCTAAAGAAACTCTAATTTCAGAAATATTATTGGGCATTTTTTCTTTTAATCTATACGCATTAAGAGGTTCTACAATTATAGAAGGTTCATCAGATAATAGCATTGTATTATACATTCCAGCTGCTTGTACAAAGTTTCTAGGAGTAAGAATATAAATTCCCCTTAAACTATTAACAAGTACACTCATAGGTGATCCTGAATGCCATATACCCTCCAATCTATGTCCCCTTGTTCTTATAATTAATGGTGCTTTTTGACCACCTTTAGTTCTATAATGAAGAGTAGCTAAATCATCTGAAAGTGTTTGAATTGCCCAATATATATAATCAAGATACTGAACCTCAACAATAGGTCTTAATCCTCTAAGTGCTGCTCCAATACCTTGACCAATTATTGATGCTTCTCTAACACCAGTATCAGTAATTCTTAATTTTCCAAATTTTTCTTGAATGCCAGCAAATCCTTGATTAACTCCTCCAATTATACCAACATCTTCTCCAACAGCAAAAACTAGCTTATTATTCCTAAAAATCGAATGAAAACAAGAATTTATAATTTCTCTACCATCAACGATTTTTGAGTTTTCATCATAAGATGGTTTTACTTCAGTAATTTTAAGTGCCGAAAACTTTGATTCACTGTACAAATGAGAGCTATACTGATAAGTATATTTCTCAGATTTTTCATTAATTAAATCAATAAGAAATTTTCTAGCAATATTTTCTTCACCTCTTATAATTATTAAAACTTTTTTCAGACACTTATAAATATCCCTTTTTAAAGGAAAGAGTATTGAACTTAATTCATTTCTAAGTTTAATTATTTCAATCTTATTTTTAGGACTATTTTGAGCAACTCTTGTTAATACAGAAATTGCTTCTTGAAGATCTTCTTTTATCTCACTTCTATAGTCTTTCCAAGCCGTATCTCTACTTTTTTTAGAGTCGAGAATAGCTTTATTTTCAATTTCATCTAATTCATTTTCTTCAGCAATTTGATTTTCTAAAATCCATTTTCTCATCAACTTTATGCAATCATTATCTCTTTCCCACTTTAACCTTTCTTTACTTTTGTATCTTTCATGGGAACCAGAAGTTGTATGGCCTTGAGGTTGAGTCAATTCCTTTACATGAATTATACATGGAACATGATGTTTTCTAGCAAATTCTTCTGCTTTAACATAAGCTTCCAATAAACCCAAGTAGTCCCAGCCATATACCTCAAATAATTCAAAACCATTTTCTTTATCATTTTTTCTTTGAAAACCACTTAAAGCTTTTGACAAATCATTACGAGTTGTATGATATTCTGAAGGTACTGAAATTCCATAATCATCATCCCAAATCGATAAAATCATTGGTATTTGTAATACACCTGCAGCATTAATTGTTTCCCAGAAATGTCCCTCAGATGTAGCTGCATTTCCAATTGTGCCAAATGCAATTTCATTACCGTTTACTGAAAAATCAGGGTAATTTTTTAATTCTTTATTTTTTCTATAAAGTTTAGATGCATATGCTAAGCCAACAAGTCTTGGCATTTGTCCGGCAACACATGAAACATCACTAGACGAATTTTTCATATCCGTTAAAGTTTTCCATTCACCCTTTTTATTTAACATTCTAGTAGCAAAATGAGAGTTCATTTGTCTACCACCAGAATGAGGATCTTTTAATATATCAGTATTTGCATAAAGTTGAGCAAAAAACTGTTCGGAATTCAATTGATCTATTGCCATCATAAAAGTTTGATCTCTATAATAACCTGATCTTATATCACCATTTTTAAAAACTTTAGACATAGCTATTTGAGGTAACTCTTTACCATCTCCAAAAACTCCAAATTTTGCTCGACCCATAAAAACTTCCTTCCTGCCTATAAGACTTATATTTCTACTTTCATTAATTAGATAATAATCATTTAAGATCTCTTGCTTTGAAAGCTTTATTTTATTTGAAAGAATTTTAGAAAATTTTGTCATGAAATTATAAGAAATATAAGTACAAATATAAAAAATAAAAAAAACTAAAATATTATATTAATAATGAGAACTATAAATATTTTTGTGGAAGAATTTAAATAATGAAAATAGGTATACCAAAAGAAATTAAAAATAATGAATTTAGAGTAGCTATCACTCCTAATGGAGTAAAAAAACTTATTGATAAAGGTCACATAGTAATTGTTGAAAAAAATGCAGGGATAGAAAGTAATTTTTCAAATCAAGAGTATAAAATATCAGGAGCACAAATATGTAAGACATCAGAAGAAGTTTACAATAATTCAGATATGATTCTAAAAGTAAAAGAACCAATTGAAACAGAATATAATAAAATAAAAGAAAATCAAATTGTTTTTACATATTTTCATTTTGCATCTAATGAAAATCTTACCAGAGCTATGCTAAATAATAAAAGTATATGTATTGCTTACGAAACTGTTGAAAAAGAAGATGGCTTACTACCTTTATTGAAACCAATGTCAGAAGTAGCAGGAAGAATGGCAGCTCAAGAAGGAGCTAAATATCTTGAAAAACCTATGGGTGGAAGAGGAATATTATTAGGGGGAGTAGAAAACGTATCGCCTGCCAAAGTTTTAATAATTGGGGGAGGTATTTCTGGTACGGAAGCTGCAAAAATGTGTTCTGGACTACAAGCCAGTGTAACAATATTAGATACTGATGAATCAAAAGTCAAAAAATTAAATAATGAAATGCCAGCAAATGTTAAAGCCATTTTATCAAATAATAATATTTTATTTAATCATGCAATTAAAAGTGACCTTATTATTGGAGCAGTACTTGTAACTGGTGGAAAAGCACCAAAATTGATTAAAAAAACAATGTTGAAAGATTTGAAAAAGGGTTGTGTATTAGTTGATATAGCAATTGATCAAGGAGGATGTTTTGAGACTTCTAAACCTACAACTCACCAAAATCCTACTTACTTAATTGATGGAATTCTCCATTATTGTGTAGCTAATATGCCTGGCGCTGTACCATATACATCAACTTTAGCTCTAACAAATAAAACACTACCTTATATAATTGAAATAGCCGAAAAAGGATGGAAAAAGGCATGTGAAGAAAATATAGAATTGAAAAAAGGTCTAAATATAATTTCTAATAATGTAGTATATAAAGAAGTTTCTGATGCATTTAATTTAAAGTATACGGATATATCAAATTTTATTTAATCATTTATAATCAGGAAAAGAATCTGTATAAATTATATTTTTATTCTTCCAATCATATTTACAACAAAAGTGATTAATTCCATTTGAAACCATCAAGTATTCACTTTTGAATTTCTTGTTATAAACAGAAGCTTGATCAAAAGCTGATTTGTTCAATTTTATCTTATATGATTTACATTCGACCAATAATTTAATTGCAAAATTATTATCATATACCAAAATATCTGCTCGCTTTGTTAAATTATTATACTTTAATTTTGCTTCAACTTTTATTAAAGATTTAGGGTAATTCAAGTTAAATACTAGATAGTGTAATAAATTTTGTCTAACCCACTCCTCTGGGGTTAATACATAATGTTTTTTTCGAATAATATCAAAAATAAATTTTTTTGAGTCTTTGGATGATAATATAAAATCAAAGGTTGGAAGATTAAGCTTATACATTTAATACTTATCTTTTAATTCTTGTAAATAATAAGATTAATAATCCAATAATAAAAAAGAACATTAAAGCTAATATACTGGTTCTCATGCTTCCTGTTATTTGCTCAATATAACCATAAGAAAATGTTCCAATAACTACAGAAATATTATACGAAATAGCATAAAAATTAAAAAAAGAGGCATTGTCGTTTATTTCAGAAGGAATTAATTTTGTAAATGTAGATCTAGAAAGAGATTGAATCCCTCCCATCAAAATACCAACAGCAGCAGCTAAAAAGTAAAATTGACTTTCATTTGTTGTAAAGTAAGCTGATAAGCAAATAAATATCCATGCAATATTCATAACAACCAATGAAAACTTATTACCTTTCATTTTAGATACATAAGCAAAAAAATATGCTCCAAAAATTGCAATAATCTGAATGATTAAAATTGTAAATATCAGTTTATCTTGATCTAGATTCAATTCCTTACTACCAAAATAAGAAGCTACTAACATAATTGTTTGAACACCCATGCTATAGAAAAAATAAGAAAATAAATAAAGCTTAAGATTTCTAACATTTTTAATATAATTCCAAACTTTAATTAATTCTTTTATTCCATGTGATAAAATTTCTAAGTTAAGTTTTATTTTTTTAGCTTTTTGAGGTATAAAATATAAGGTTATCTGTGAAAAAACAATCCACCATATCCCTACTAATAAAAAGGTAAATTTTGTTGCTGATTTGGAATCTTTAAAACCAAAAACATCAAACATTTGTATCAAAATAAGACAAATAATCAATAAAATAACACTTCCAATATATCCAAAAGTATACCCTCTTGCACTTATTTTATCAAGATCATCTTCTGATGCTATTTCAGGTAAAAATGCATTATAAAATACCAAACTTCCAGTAAATCCAATACTAGCTATAACTGAACTAATTATACCAAACTCAACATTATTACCATCAAAAAAATATAAGGACATACAAGCAAATGATCCCAGGTACATAAATAATCTCAAAAACAATTTTTTATTTCCTGAAAAGTCAGCAATTCCTGATAATATAGGTTGAAAAAAAGTAAGAATTAAAAAAGAAAAGGATAAGGAATAAGAATATAATACTGAATTTACAATTTCAATTCCAAAGAATTGAACTAAATCTGAACCAGAAGAAGAAGTTGTAACTGAATTATAATATATTGGAAAAATTGCAGTAGTAATTACTAATGAGTATACCGAATTAGCCCAGTCGTACATACACCAGGCATTAATTACTCTATTATTTTTCATCATCAAATTTATAAATTAAAAAAAAAAATATTTTTTTTTTAATTTATAAATCAACAGACTTAATAGAACTATAAAGAACTTTTCTAGCATTAGCTTCTCTAAGTTCTTGTTGAACATCTGAAACAATACCCATTTTAGATTCAATATCAACTTTCATTGACATTGTAATTTGGTCTCTTTCAGCCTCATTTAATTTATCTTTTTCCTGATTGACAAATTGAACAATATCAGAAACTTCGACAAAAACATCATTGACCTGTATTTTTGGTTCTTTACCATATAAATTAACCTGTTTTGGCTCTCCTATATAAATGTAACTTACAAGTGATTTCCTTTCTAACTTCGTAAGTTGAACAGCTCTAGGTAATTGTTGTTTAACCAAAATATCTGTTTCTCGTAGAACAGTTGTTACCATAAAAAAGAATAACAACATAAAAATTATATCCGGCAAGGCAGCAGTAGGTATATCTTGAGAAGTGTTAGATTTTTTTCCAAATTTCGCCATCTTATCCTCCTATTTTATTTGGTTCTGCGATTGATATTGCTCTTGGAATACCATCTCTAGCATTATTATATTTTCTTTTTTGAATTGGATCATCTCTATCAAGCTGTAAGAAATCAGAGGCAGAAATACCAACTCTGGAACCATAAATATCATTATAAGCACCATTAATTTGATCTAAAACTTGAACAAAAAGTTCATAAGAAGTACCTCTGTCAGCTTTGAAAGAAACAACAGCTTCTGTAGGATCATCTGAGAAATCAACTCTTCTCCCATTCAATGAAACATATGATTTCATTGAAGAAGGAAGACTATTATAAATTACAACGCCTTCTTCTCCAGGATTTCCAAAATTTAATACAAAACTTTTAACCATTTCCTTTAATTCAAAAACATCTGTTAATGGTTCGTCTTCAACAAGTAATTTATCCTGAGAATTAGCCAAAATTTTAAAAATATTTCTATCATTTTTAGTTACTTCAGGAGGTGGTTGATTTGGATCTGGTTTTGGTGGCAATAGCATTGCAATACCCTTATCATTTGCTATAGTTGTAGTAACTAAAAAGAAAATTAATAGTAGAAATGCAATATCAGCCATTGATCCATTTGGGATTTCTGCAGTAGGTCTATTTTTTCTAGCCATTTTTGAAAGTTTTAGAGAACTCAGAATAAATTATACCTCCAATAGCTATACCAGCTAATAAATAAACAAGAATAATCATTCCACCAATAAATTTTGATAATCCTGCATCTACTCCAAATTCAATGTAAGTAGGTAATACTTCGTTTCCAGATATCAAATAACCAACCAAAAACATGATAAGTAATCCACCAAAAGCCATACCAGATTTTTTTAAACTTGCTGGATTCTTTGAAGATAAGTAGATAGGAAAACCAACAGCTAAAAGAGCTCCAATTATAACTAACCCATAAGCAGAGAATAATGCTATATCAATTATATCTAAAAATAACATTTACTTAGAAAGTTTATTTTTTACTAAAATATCAACTAATGAAATTGATGCATCCTCCATATTGTTTACAAGAGAATCTATTTTAGATACAAGATAATTGTAAAATAACTGAAGAATAACTGCAACTATAAGACCACCTACAGTTGTCAATAATGCTATTTTAATTCCACCTGCTACTAATGAAGGTGAGACGTCTCCTGCTTCAGCAATAGCATCAAAAGCACCAATCATACCAATTACTGTACCCATGAAACCTAACATAGGTGCTAATGAAATAAAAAGTGAAATCCATACCATTCCTTTTTCAAGTTTTCCCATTTCAACAGAACCATATGAAATAATTGATTTTTCTACCATATCGATTCCTTCAGAAGCTCTCATAAGACCCTGAGTGAAAATTGAAGCTACAGGACCTCTAGTATTTTTACATATTTCTTTAGCAGCATTTACACCACCTTTGTTTTTTAAAGCATCATCAACATCTGATAATAACTTCTTAGTATCTGAAGTAGCTAAATTTAAAGTAATAATTCTTTCAATAGATACTGCTAAGCCTAATATAAGGCACAAAAGTACAATACCCATAAATTGCCATCCACCTTGAATAAACTGTTCTTTAATTGCTTGATGGAAACCTTTTGATTCTTCTTCTTCAAAAATAATTTCTTCTTCTTCATCTTCATTGGTTTCAACAACTTCTGAAGCTAAACCTTCTTCAATAACTGTGGATGTATCTGAAACAGATTCAACTGAATCTACAATAACTTCATCCTGAGCAAAAGTGTTGCTTCCGAGTGTGAGAAATGATAAAAAAAGGATTAATGATAATAATTTTTTCATAGTAATTTTTGATTATTTAGTTAAGTTTAATTTGATTCAAATTTGTCAAAAATATAATTTATAAGAGTAATATAAAAATATTATCAATTTTTTTTATATTGTTG
>JBELBJ010000023.1:0-18951 GCA_042095375.1 Marinoscillum sp. | reverse complement strand
TCCCGCCGACTCCACAATTTTATAATTCATGATTTATGAATAGACAAAATTCGATTTTTCTAGTAAATAAGTATGATCTTTTTGAAATAACTATTTCAGAGGAAAACATTCCTATTTCAAAAGAAAATGAAGTTATATTTGAAATCGAAAGATATGCTTTTACTTCAAATAACATTACTTATGCAGTTATTGGGGACACTTTAGGTTATTGGAATTTCTTTCCAGCTGAGGAACCTTATGGTATTGTTCCAGTTTGGGGGTTTGCACATGTTATTTCTTCTAAAAATGAAAATATTTTTGAGGGAGACAAGTTTTATGGATATTTTCCTATGGGTAGATACTTAAAAGTTATCCCAAAAAACGAAAATTCTTTTGGTTTTGTTGATGATTCTAATCATAGAAGAAAACTTCCTTCAGTATATAATCATTATTTAAAAATTTCAAATGATGTAGATAAATCAGTAGAATATCATCCTTTAATAAAACCTCTATTTTTAACTTCTTTTTTAAATTATTTTTTCTTACAAGATGAAAAATTTTTTGACTGTGATCAAATAATTCTTACAAGTGCATCGTCTAAAACAGCTTTGTCTTTAGCATTTCTATTATCAAAATATAAATCAAAAGACAAGAAAAAGATAATAGCTATTACCTCTGAAAAAAACATGCAATTTGTTTCAGAAACTAAATTTTATGATACTGTTTTATCTTATGATAATGCAGAGGAAAACCTCAAAAGATCAAAATCAGTAATAGTTGATTTTGCAGGTAACTCTGACTATCTAAAAAAGTTATCTGATCATTTAGGAGAGGAATTAAAACATGTGAGTTTAATTGGATTAGCAGATTGGTCTTCTAAAACTAATTTTAAATCAATTCCTAATTCAAAATTTTTCTTTGCTCCAAATCATGCTGAAAAAAGATATAGAGAAATGGGAGTTAAAAGAACTACCTTCCTGGCTGACGACTTATTGAAAGAATTTATTATGAAAATTAAGAATTACATAAAACTAGAATATTGTAATGATCCAAAAGAACTTCATAAACTTTATTTAAAATCTTTGAATGGAAAAATTGATCCTAGTAAGGGTTATATGGTAAAGAACTAAAGTTAATTTTAATACTACTCGTGCATATGAGATATTTCTCGAAATAATTCTATTGCTCCATGTTTACCTGCATAAGGATTGTTAAAGCGGTCATAATAATTTCTGTTAGCGGATGTTTTTACAATTACTGTATTTTTTGTACGATTAACATAAATAAATTGATTATAAATACCTATTGCCATAAATTCTTCTTCATCTCCATATTTTTCAGAAGTTCCAGGTATCCACCATTGATATCCATAGCCAATATTTGGATGTGCGGAATTATTACTTTCGGCCTCCAAATGTTCTGCATTAATTGAAGTTGATTCCAATACCCATTCTTCAGGAACGATTTGTTTCCCTTTCCACCTTCCACTGTCTAGAAATAATTTTCCCATTTTCGCATAATCCCTTATAGTAGCGTTTAGACCACCAAGTGCCATTTCCATACCATAACCGTCGACTAACCAGTAACCATTATGTTCCATCCCTATTTTTTTCCATATTTTTTCTTCTAAATATTCGGTTAAAGATTTTCCGGTTGTTCTAACTATAATCATTCCAAGAATATGAGTATTTATACTTACATAATGATTAAATGTTCCTGGAGTAATATCATTTTTTAGTGTTGCAGCAAATTTATCTTGAGAATCACCTAGCACAAATCCTATCCAATATCTGTTAATATCTGAAAGAGAATCTGAATAAGTTTCATCAAATTTAATACCACTAGACATTTGTAATAGTTCTCGTATTTTCACGCCACTATACCCTGAAGAACTTAGTTCTGGAAGATATTTTTCTACATTATCCTCAATACTTTTTATGTAACCTTCTTCAATAGCAATCCCCATAAGTGCAGAAACAAATGATTTAGCTACAGACCAAGAAATATGTCTAGTATCTTTTTTTTGTCCTAAATAATAAGATTCAAATGAAATACTATCTTTTTGTAAGACAAGGAAACCTTGCGTATAAGAAGAATCTAGATACTTTTTTGTGTTGAATATGTTATCGTCGTATTCAAACTCTTTAGGAAGTTCAAACTCTTCTTTTTTAGGAAAAACTAAGATTTCATCAGAATTATATATTTCTTTAGTATCGAAATATTGATTCATTTTTAGGTATGTATCACCAAAATTCTCAAAGTTTAGTGCAACATTTATTTCTCCCATTCTTTCTTCATCACTTACAGATGAGCAAGACGATAAGAGAAATAAAAAAATAAATAATTTGAAGAGATTCATTTTTTTAGAAGTATATTTTTTATTCTTTTCTCCGATATAATTCTTTTATAGTTTTCAGAAATAGTAAATAAGTTCTTATTTAATGTTTCTCTATCATTTTCAATTGTTCTTATAAGTAAATCAACTTCTTGATTTTCAAAATCAGTATTATTTTTTGAGTCTTTAAAATATTTTAATCTGTCATATTTTGCTATTACGTTAGACTGAAGTTTAATGGTTTCTTGAAGTAGATTTTTAATTTCATTATCTTCTCCAGATAAGACTTCATTGAATACAGATAAGACAGCTCCACTTGCTCCAATAATTGGTCCTGCTAGTCTAAATCCTTTTCTAGAAACTTCTGAATTTGAAGCTAAAACTCCTACTACTCCTCCTAAAAATGTTATTGCTGCAGCTGAAAAAGTCCTAATTTTTCTATTATTTTTCGATTTAGCTTCTATCCATTTTAAATTTTCATTAATACCATCAAGTTTATTTTGTTGGTTAGTTAGTTCTTTTAATAGAATATTGATTTTTTCTTGAACTTTTTCTGGATTTAATGAATTTAAGACTACTACCTCTAAAGAATTCTGAGAACTTAGACCCGAAATGTCAGTAGCTTTTAATTGCAAATTATAATTTTGGGATCCATTAGATTTTGTTACATGTTCATAATCGGGACTGAACTTAATCATTTTATTTTTACTATCAAGAATCATGTCTCTAGGAAATTGTGCTCCAACATTTTCAATTACAAATGAGTCATTAACATTTGGATCTTCTACTGGAATCTTATATTCATGATATTTACCTTCTTCCACTATCCATTTAGAAGTTTTACCAAAAACAGGAGCATAATTTTTTTCTGAATAAATGATTTTAAAAGTATCAGAATCAAATTTTTCTGGATTATTTACTTTATATACCTTCATAAAAAAAGAGAAAGTTTTTTCCAAAACTTTAATTTCATTGGGATCAATAGTCCAACTAATTTTACCATTTATAGGATTAAATTCGTTGATTGGTGCATCTGTTTCTAGAGAAAATAAGACTCCATCATCCCCATCCGATATTATAGGTATATAATCAAAAATGTATTTTTCTCTAATGATTTTATCTATTTGTTTGTTTAAAATTTTAGGAGGATAATCTAAATTGGTTATTTCAATTGTTAGATTATATTTAGCAATGCCTCCAGATAAATTATTTGCAAAGAGATTCCAAGTAATGAATTTATTTTGAGCTTGAGTATTATTGGGTATGAAATCAAAATATATTTTTTTTGATGCTTTATCATAAACTATTTTTCCATTATTTAAAACCCTATAATTTTGATTATCGTTAAAAAAATAGTTAAAAATAATTTCATTATTAGAACTAATTGATAATTCTATTTCTAAAGTATCTCTTTCATTTAGCTTTACATTATAGCTTTGTTTATTTTTAGGTTCAATTTTTATTGATTCATTATTTACTTTTATCTGATCTATGATGAATGAAATTTCAGAATTTGATATTTTATTTTGAAATATTTCAACTTTTGTTGTAATACTATCTATAGTAATTTCAGTTGAATCCCCAGAAGCTTGACTATAGCTCTTTGTTTCAAATAATAAAAATAAAAATATAATTAAAAGAAACTTTGATATTATATTCATCAACTTTTTGATTATTTATCAAATATTTATTGACTAAGTTATAATTTTGATCAAATTAATAAAATTTCATTCAAAAAAAATTTATATATAATGAATTTAATTTTTTCAATTGTTATAACATTAATTTCATTTTTTTATCAAAACTTAATTGATTGGGAATTGAAAAAAAATCAAGATAATGTCAAAGTCTTTACAAGAAGTTTAAATAATGGTATAAAAGAATTTTTAGGTGAGACTATATTAAATACAAATATGGATAGTGTTTTTTTATTTATTATGGATTTTAACAAAGCAAATCAATGGATGTATAAAATAGAATCAAGTAAAATTATATCGCCAGTTAATGAAAAGACTTTTTATGTATACTTTACAATAAAAATGAATTGGCCTTTAGATGATAGAGATTTAATAATGGAAGTTTCTAATATAAAAGAAAAAAAGTTTATTAAAATTGAATTAGAATCCCGACCGAATTTTATTCCTAATAATGATAGATATAAAAGGATTATAAATTCAAATTCTATTTGGACGCTTGAGTATATAGATAAATTTAAAACGAAAGTTTCTCTTCAATCTAATTCTGATATTCAAGGAATTCCTGCTTGGATTACAGACCTATTTATAACTCAAAGTCCATTATATGCAATGAAAAATTTACAAAAAGAATTTAATTAAATTCTTTCAATATCTGCTCCTAGGTTTTTTAATCTATTTTCAATATCACTATAACCTCTATCAATTTGATTAACATTATCTATAATACTTTCACCTTCGGCAGATAATGCAGCAATTAATAAAGAAACCCCTGCTCTAATATCTGGCGAAGACATTTTTATGCCTTTAAGAGGGTGCTTCCTGTTTAGCCCTATAACTGTAGCCCTGTGAGGGTCACAAAGAATAATTTGAGCTCCCATTTCAATGAGTTTATCAACAAAAAAAAGTCTACTTTCAAACATTTTTTGATGTATCAAAACCGTACCTTTAGCCTGAATGGAAGTAACAAGTGCTATGCTCAATAAGTCAGGAGAAAAACCTGGCCATATCGCATCAGAAATTGTCATAATTGAACCATCAATAAATGACTCTATTTCATAGCTCTTTTGACTTGGAATTAAAATATCATCATTTTTAAATTTCATATCAATTCCTATCCTACTAAATGTATCAGGAATTATTCCTAAATTTTTAATGGATGCATTTTTTATAGTTATTTCTGACCCTGTCATAGCAGCTAAGCCTATGAAACTACCAATCTCAATCATATCAGGTAAGATTTGATGAGTTGTTCCATTAAGTTCTTTAACTCCTATAATTTTAATCATATTTGATCCAATACCAGATATTTTTCCTCCCATTGAATTTATCATTAAACAAAGCTGTTGTATATATGGTTCACACGCTGCGTTATATATTGTTGTAGTACCTTCAGCTAAAACCGATGCCATAATGATATTTGCAGTTCCAGTTACAGAAGCTTCGTCAAGTAAAATATATTTTCCTATTAATTTTTTTGTTGAAATCTTATATGAGAAATTTTTATTGTTATAACTAAATTTTGCTCCTAATTCTTTTAATCCATTTAAATGAGTATCTATTCTTCTTCTACCAATTTTATCTCCTCCAGGTTTTGGGAATGAAGCAACTTTGAATCTTGCAAGAAGTGGCCCAACTAACATAATAGAACCTCGAATTTCTGCAGCTTTTTCAAAAAAAACATTAGAATTCAAATATGAAAGGTTTATTTTATTTGATGAAAAAGAAAAAGAGTTTTTGGAATTTTTTTCAACTTTAACACCTAATTCTTTTAAGAGTTCAATTAACATCATTACATCTTTAATGTCAGGCACATTATTAATTATGATTTTATCAGATGTTAGTAGAGTAGCACAAATTATTTGAAGAGCTTCATTTTTAGCTCCTTGAGGAATAATTTCACCTTTTAATTTTTTCCCCCCTAAAATTCTAAATGAATCCATTATCCTCTTCTTCTTCTAAAAGGTTTCATGGTTTTTGGTCTTGAAAACTTTCTATGATAAGATTTTGATCCTCTTTCTCTTGTATTTTTATAAAAAAGATTAAGTTCTTCAACTTTTTTTAAGTCAATGTCTAGTTTACCATTTGAAAGTTCTTTTATATTCTTAATAATAACCTTATTATCAATAGTTTCTTTATTCCACATTCCAAAAAATGATTTCATTATTTTTCCAATATGAATTATAGCTGATTCTCTTTCTTTTGAATCTTTTATTTTACTTGCTTCCTCTATTAAAAGCTCTATTTTTTTTCCATAGTGTCTGAACTTAATAACACTTTTTGGGTATTCTAGTTTCGTAATACCTTTTGACTTATCCATTTCTGGCATAGGATAAGGGCTATTAACATTAAGTTCAAAGTTTGACATGACATGTAAATCATCCCATAGTTTTTGTTCTATTTCATTTTGACTTTTTAACTCTGGATGAGCCATATTCATAAGTTTAACAAGCAATTTTGATAGATCTGTTCTCTTTTCTTTTACTTTGATACTTTTAACATGATCAATTAATTTATGAAAATTTCTTCCATATTCTCTTAAAACTAGTTTTTCTCTTGTTGTATTATATTCCATTTTTTAAAACTTTTTCCAAAACTAAGTAATTTTTTTTTTAATTATGTATTAGATTCCTTTACTTATTTATTAAATAATTTATGGATTATATAAATCAATTAAATAAATCCCAGAAAGACGCTGTTTTAAATGTTGAAGGACCTTGTTTAGTTATTGCAGGTGCTGGATCAGGAAAAACTAGAGTCTTAACATATAGAATTGCCCATTTAATTAAAAAACATAATGTTGATCCTTTTTCAATTTTAGCTTTAACATTTACAAACAAAGCATCTAATGAAATGAAAGACAGAATCGAACAAGTGGTTGGTACTGATGCAAGAAACTTGTGGATGGGAACTTTTCATTCGGTTTTTGCTAGAATTTTAAGAGCTGAAGGTAATAAAATTGGCTACCCCTCAAATTTTACAATTTATGATACTCAAGATTCTAAATCTTTAATCAAGAATATAGTTCAGGAATTAGGATATGATAATAAACTTTATAAAGAAAACTATGTTTATAATAGAATATCAAATGCAAAAAATAGATTAATTTCTTTTAACGAATATCTAAATAATAAAATTATTCAAGAAGAAGATATATCATCATCTCGACCTAATATAGGAATTATTTATAGAGAATATGTTAAGAGGTGTTTTAAATCTCAAGCAATGGATTTTGATGATTTATTATTTAATACAAATATTTTATTCAAGGAACATGTTGATGTGTTAAATAAATTTCAACAAAGGTTTCATTATGTTTTGATTGATGAATTTCAGGACACAAATTTTTCACAATATTTGATAACAAAAAAATTATCTGCCGTCAAAAGAAATATTTGTGTCGTTGGAGATGATGCTCAAAGCATTTATGCGTTTAGGGGGGCTGATATAAATAACATCTTAAATTTTGAAAAAGACTATTCGGAACTTAATTTAATTAAATTAGAACAAAATTATAGATCAACAAAAAATATAGTTGGGGCAGCTAATTCAATTATAAAAAATAATTCATCTAAAATAAGTAAAAGTATTTGGACAGATAATGAAGAGGGTGAATTAATTTCTATTAAAAAATCTTTTTCGGATAATCAGGAAGGAAAAATGGTTGCTTCATTAATTTTTGAAGAAAAAAACAAAAATCATTTTTTAAATTCAAATTTTGCAGTATTATATCGTACAAATAGTCAATCAAGATCAATAGAAGAGGCATTAAGAAGAATTGGAATTGAATATAAGGTTTATGGTGGAATATCATTTTATCAAAGAAAAGAAATAAAAGATTTAATAGCATATTTAAGATTTACAATTAATCAAAATGATGAACAATCATTGAGAAGAATAATAAATTTCCCTAGGAGAGGAATTGGAAAAAACACTTTGGAAAAAATTATTTTGATTGCTAATGAAAATGATCTTAGAATATGGGATGTTATTCTAGATGCTAAAAAATACTTTAATTCAAGAATTTCAACTCAATTGGAGAAATTTTCTGATTTAATAAAAGGTTTCATTAGTTATTCTCAAAATAATGATGCTTATACATCAGCTTCTCATATTTGTTCTTTGTCTGGCTTAACAAAAGAGTTTTATGATGATAAAACTATTGAAGGTTTAAATAAATATGAAAATATTCAAGAGCTTCTTAATTCTATAAAAGAATATATTGATACAGATAATAAGGAATCATCTATAGATTCTTTTCTTCAAGAAATTGCATTACTAACTGATCAAGACTCTGAAAATAATAATGATAATCATGTGTCACTAATGACTGTTCATATGTCAAAAGGATTAGAATTTGAAGTTGTTTTTATTGTTGGTATGGAGGAAGACTTATTTCCATCTCAAATGATGTTAAGTTCCAGAAATGATCTTGAAGAAGAAAGAAGATTATTTTATGTTGCTATCACAAGAGCAATGAAAAAATTATATTTGACTTATTCAAATACAAGATATAGATATGGAATTCTTAAGGAATGTCAACCAAGTAGATTTATTGATGAAATAGATAAGAATCATATTGAAAACTTACTTGGAGAAGTTAAAAATAGAAGTTTTGTTAAAAATTTAATTTCAGATAAAAAAAACAAAATTAAAAGTAATATAACTCATACTCCTTCTGAAAATTTTATTGAAAGTGATTTAAAAGATTTAAAAGAAGGCATGAAAATTGAACATAAAAAGTTTGGTTATGGTTTAATTAAAAGTATCGATAAAACTCAAAATCAACAAAAAGCCATTGTGAATTTCAAATTAGTAGGTGAAAAAACATTATTATTGAGTTTTGCTAGGCTAAGAATAGTTAATTAAATGAAAATTTTAGGAATAGATATTGGAGGTTCAGGTATAAAAGGAGGTATTGTTGATACAAAGTATGGAAAATTAATTTCTCAAAAAATTAGATTTGAAACACCATCACCATCTTCCCCTAAAAAGGTTATAAAAAAAATAAAAAAAAATATAATCAAAGAATTGGGTTGGAATAAGCATGTTGGATGTGGTTTTCCAGGGGTTGTAATAAAAAATAAAATTCAATCTGCAGCAAATGTTAGTAATAAATGGGTTGGAGTTGATGTTAGTAAAAGAATTTCAAGAAAGACAGGTTGCGAATCTTTTATTTTAAATGATGCTGATGCAGCGGGTTTAGCTGAAATCAAATATGGTTCTGGTAAAAAAAAAAAAGGTACGGTTTTAATGATTACTGTTGGAACTGGATTAGGTACTTCAATATTTATTGATGGGAAATTAGTTCCTAATATTGAATTTGGTCATTTGAAGATGTATGGAGATTGTGCTGAAAAATATACTTCTAATTTAATTCGAAAAGAATTAGACCTTTCTATAAATGACTGGTGTTCTAGATTTAATGAATACATTAAATATGTAGAGGATTTAATATCGCCTGAATTAATTATTATTGGAGGAGGATTTAGCAAATATTTTAACGAATACAATTCTTTGCTCAAATCGAGAGCAAAAATATTACCAGCAAAATTAGAAAATGATGCTGGGATAATAGGTTCTGCACTTTATACAAGTTTATCTTTAGAATAGACTTCTTCATATCCTTTATCAATTATAAGATCTTTTTTTTCTGCTGCTAGATTTGCAAGTAAATCACATCTCTCATTTTCTTTTAAACCATTATGTCCTTTTACCCATTCAAATTTTATATTATATTGTTTATATAATGGTATAAATCTTTTCCATAGATCTACGTTCATTTTTTTTTTGAAATTTTTTTTTTCCCAATTCCATATCCACCCTTTTTCAATTGATTCTACAACATATTTTGAGTCAGAAAATATTTTAATTTGTAAATTATTTTCATTTAGAGCTTCTAATGCTTTAATTACAGCAAGGAGTTCCATTCTATTATTTGTGGTGTTTTTATATCCTTGACTTATTTCTTTTCTATTGTTTTTATAAATTAATACTACCCCATATCCTCCGGGTCCTGGATTACCTCTACTTGATCCATCAGTATAAATTTTTATCATTTAAATTTTATTTTGATATAAAATATTGAATAGCCAATTCATACCCTTTCATCCCTAAACCTGAAATAATTCCTACTGAAACTTCTGATAAATAACTATTTTTTCTAAACTCTTCTCTAGATAAAATATTTGATATATGTACTTCTAGACAAGGACTAGTAATTGAAGATATTGCATCTCTAATTGCTATGGAAGTATGTGTAAAACCACCAGCATTTATAATAATTCCATCATAAGAAAACCCAACTTCCTGTATTTTTTCAATAATTTTTCCTTCATGATTTGATTGATATTGTTCTAAGGAAATCTCATTATACTTTGATTGAAGTTCATCAAAAAAAGATTCAAAAGATTTATTTCCATAAATTTTTTTTTCTCTAACCCCTAAAAGGTTTAGATTAGGACCATTAATTATTATTAATTTCATCTGATAAATTTATAAAATAATGATAAAACAATGTGGAAATTTTATTTAAATGATTATTATTCTTATCTAAAATTAGAAAGATCTTTATCTGAAAACTCAATTTCTGCATATTTAAATGATGTAAAAAAATTAAGAAACTTTATTAAAATAAAAAAAATTCGATCTGATCCTAAAAAGATAGATATAGTTATAATCAATGATTTTCTAGAATATTTAAATGAATTAGGTATTTCATCTTTTTCTCAAGCTAGAATAGTATCAGGATTAAAATCTTTTTTTAAATTTCTAATTTTAGAAGAAAAAATTTCTAAAGATCCAATGGATTTAATTGAATCACCAAAATTAAAGAGAAAACTCCCTGAAGTATTATCTCTTGATGATATCAATGTTTTGTTAGGGAGTATAGATTTATCTACTATGGAGGGAGTCAGAAATAGAGCAATAATTGAAACTCTGTATAGTTCAGGGTTAAGAGCATCAGAATTAATTAATTTATCTATTCAAAATCTTTTTTTAGATGTCGGTTTTATTAAAGTTATTGGAAAAGGATCAAAAGAAAGATTAGTTCCTATAGGTAAATACGCAATAAAGCACATTCAAATGTATAAAAATGAATATAGAAAAAATAAAAAAATTAAAAAAGGCAATGAAGGATTTTTATTTCTTAATAGATATGGTAGAAAACTTTCAAGAGAAATGATATTTTTAATTGTAAAGGAAATATCAAAAAAGTCTTTATCAAATAAAAATGTTAGTCCGCATACATTTAGGCATTCTTTCGCTACTCATTTGATTGAAGGTGGTGCAGATTTAAGAGCAGTTCAAGAAATGTTAGGTCACGAATCTATCACAACAACTGAAATTTATACTCATCTAGATAGAGAATATTTAAAGCAAGTTATAAAAGAATTTCATCCTAGGAGTTAATGGAATTATATTTGCATTATGTACAAGTTGGTAATTAGGCCTTTACTCTTTTTATTTCCTCCTGAATTTATACATAATCTATCATTTTATCTTATTAAGATAATCTGTAAGGTTCCCTTTATGGCTTATATTTTAAAAATTTATTTTTCTTACAATAACAAAAGCCTACATAAAAAAATGTTCAATTTAAATTTTAAAAATAGTATTGGTTTAGCTGCTGGATTCGATAAAAATGCTCTTTTGATTAAAGAACTTTCATTATTTGGTTTTGGTCATATTGAAATTGGAACTGTCACTCCTAAACCTCAAAATGGGAATAAAAAGCCAAGGTTATTTAGATTAAATAGTGAAAAGTCTTTAATTAACAGAATGGGCTTTAATAATGATGGTGTTGAAATAATTGCAAAACGATTAGTAAATTTAAATGCAGATTGTATTATTGGTGCTAATATTGGAAAAAATAAAGATACTTTAAATGAGGATGCATGGAAAGATTATCTATTTTGTTTTAAAAAACTTTTCTATTTAGTTGATTATTTTGTGATTAATGTTAGTTCTCCCAATACTCCTGGATTAAGGAAATTACAAAACAAAAATTTATTATTTGATTTATTAAATAATTTACAAAAGGAAAATAAAAAACATAAAATTAAAAAACCAATTTTGTTAAAAATTTCCCCAGATTGTTCTTTAAATGAAATTGATGATATCATTATTGTTGTTGAAAAATCAAAAATTGATGGTATTGTAGCAACAAACACTTCAATTGATAAAAATATTTTATTTAATTCAAAATACTTTGAGGAGGGAGGAATTAGTGGGAAAAGTATACATAAAAAATCCACAGATATTATTAAATATATTTCAAAAAAAACAAATGGTAAATTACCAATTATAGGTGTGGGCGGTGTTTCTGATCATAAAACTATAACTGATAAATTTAATGCAGGAGCTTCTTTAGTTCAGGTTTATACAGGATGGATTTATGAAGGACCAAGTTTAGTTAAAAGAATGAATAAAATTATGGTAAATGAATTATCAAAAAATTAATCTATTTGTTTAATTTGTAAAAAAAAAGAATGTCTGATAGTTTTTATAGTAATGAAGAATTAGATGATCAAACCTCTGATTCAAAAAGTAATAAGGATAAAGTTAAAATAGTATTCGGATCACTTTTTCTATTTTTTTCAATATTTATCCTTTTTTCTTCTATCTCTTTTTATTTCACAGGAAAATTAGATTTTGATCTTATAGTATCAGATGTTTCTATATTAGATGCAGGAATAGAAGTTGAGAATTGGTTGGGATACTTTGGGGCTTTTGTATCTCATTACTTAATTTATGAAGGCTTTGGTATTGCTTCAATCCTTTTAGTTCCTTTGTTTTTATGTTCTGGTTTAAAATTAGTATTTAAAGATTTTAATTTTTCAATTTCTTATATCACTTATTTCAGTATTTTTTTTATAATCTGGATTACTTCATTAATGGGCTTTATATTAACCATATTTGAGAATAATGAATTTCTTTCATTCTATTCAGGAAAGATTGGTCATAATTTAGCTTTATTATTTCAAAATTTATTTGGTTTAGCTACTCCTTTAATTTTATTGCTATTACTATTTATTTTTCTTATATATCAATTTAAAATATATTCGTTTTCTATTCCTATCTCTTTTTTTAACTTTTCATTTTTAAAAACTAAAGATTCTATTGTAGAAGCTGATCAAACTGAAGAAAAAATAATTGAAGATGAAGGCAATGAAGATAAAGATATTGAGACTAAAAATAAAGATTTTGATAAAGATGAAGAGTTAAATGACTTAGATGAAATTACTGATGAATTGAATATAAAAAAAGAAAAAATAGATTCAAATAAAACTCCCTCAGTTGTTGATAAATCCTTAGAAGAAGAAGAAAATTCAGATGATTTAGAATTAAAAGTTGAAAAATTTGATGATCCTGAAAGATTATCAAAGATTGATATATATGATCCAAAATTAGATCTATCTTCTTATAAGTATCCAAAACTAGATTCTCTAAAAGATTATCCTGACAAAAAAATTCAAGTCTCACAAGAAGAATTAGAGTCTAATAAGGATAAAATAGTTGAAACTTTAAAAAACTTTAAAATTGAAATTGCAAAAATTAAAGCTACTATTGGACCAACAGTGACACTTTATGAGATTGTTCCTGAAGCAGGAATTAAGATTTCTAAGATTAAAAACTTAGAAGATGATATTGCTTTAAGTTTGTCTGCACTTGGAATTAGGATTATTGCTCCAATACCTGGAAAAGGAACTATTGGAATTGAAGTTCCAAATAAAAATAGACAAATGGTTGATTTGAAATCTGTAATGACAACAGAAGCATTTGTTAAAAGTGATTATGATTTACCTGTAATTATGGGTAAAACAATTTCAAATGAAGTTTTTGTTTCTGATTTAACAAAAATGCCACATATATTGATTGCTGGTGCAACAGGTCAAGGAAAATCGGTAGGATTAAACGTAATGTTAGCCTCACTATTATATAAAAAACATCCATCTCAATTAAAGTTTGTTTTAGTTGATCCAAAGAAAGTTGAACTAACGTTATTCAATAAAATTGAAAAACATTTTTTAGCAAAACTACCTGATAGTGAAGAAGCCATAATAACAGAAACAAAAAAGGTTGTTCATACATTAAATTCATTATGTATAGAAATGGATGTTAGATATAATCTATTAAAAGATGCACAGGCAAGAAACATAAAAGAATACAATGAAAAATTTGAAAAAAGAAAACTAAACCCAAATGAAGGTCATAGGTTTTTACCATATATAGTTTTAGTTATTGATGAGTTGGCAGATTTGATGATGACCGCCGGAAAAGAAATAGAAAACCCAATAGCAAGATTAGCTCAACTTGCTAGAGCTATTGGCATACATTTGGTAGTTGCTACCCAAAGACCTTCTGTTAACGTTATTACTGGTGTTATAAAAGCTAATTTTCCAGCTAGATTATCTTTTAGGGTAACATCAAAAGTCGATTCAAGAACTATCTTAGATATTGGTGGGGCTGAACAACTAGTTGGAATGGGAGATATGTTACTTTCTGAGGGATCTGATTTAGTAAGATTACAAGGACCATTTATTGATACTGATGAAATAAAGAATATATGTGTTTGGATTGGAGATCAAAGAGGCTATGAGTCAGCATATAAA
Organism: Marinoscillum sp.; assembly: GCA_042095375.1. Taxonomy (GTDB): domain Bacteria; phylum Bacteroidota; class Bacteroidia; order Cytophagales; family MED-G16. Next base: position 4,327 of record JBELBJ010000023.1, on the reverse strand, counting down.
CTTCCAGAATATATTGATGAAAATGAAAAATCTTTAAAGGAAGTAGATTTATCTGATAGAGATGCTCTATTTGAGGAGGCTGCTAGGCTATTAGTTTTACATCAACAAGGTAGTACTTCACTAATTCAAAGAAAACTTAAATTAGGTTACAATAGGGCAGGAAGATTAATTGATCAATTAGAATCTGCAGGGATTGTAGGTCCATTTGAAGGAAGTAAAGCTAGAGAAGTTTTAATTCCTGATGAGTATTCTTTAGAAAAACTATTAAACGAACTTGAATAATTTTACGTATATTAATAAAAAACATATTGATGAATAAATTAATTTTTGCAGTTATTTTAATAATGAATTTTTCTTTTCTTGAGAATTCTTTTTCTCAAGAAAATGATAAAAAAGCTATTGAAATATTAAATCAAATGAGTGACTTATATAAAAGTATGAATAGTTTCTCTTCAAAATTTCAATATTCTATGATTAATTTAGATGAAAATATTGAAGATTCTTTTGAAGGAAAAATTATTATTAAAGATGAAAAATATTTTTTAAAGATCGAAGGGCAAGAAATTATTAATGATGGCAAAACTGTTTGGACATATATTCCTGAGCTTAATGAAGTGAATATTTCTACTTTTGAACCTGATGATCAAGAAATTTCATTAAATAATGTTTTTGATTTATATAAAAATGGATTTGAACAAAATTATTTAGATGAGGATAATCAACACTATAAAGTTGAATTATATCCTGAAGATGAATCTAAAAGTTATTATAAAATATTAATTCTTATAAAAAAAGTTAATTTTTCAATGTTCAACTTTTCTGTTTTTGATAAATCAAATACTAAATATGTTTATCAAATAAATGAATTTAAAGAAGAAAAAATTGATGATAATTTTTTTGTTTTTGATTCATCAAAATACCCAGATATTGAGATTATTGATTTTAGATAATTTATGAATAAAAAAGATCTCTATAAAAATATTAAGAAAAAAAGATCTTATTTGTGTGTCGGTTTAGATTCTGATTTAAACAAAATTCCAAAACATCTTCTTAAATACGACGATCCAATTTTTGAGTTTAACAAAATAATAATAGATGCTACTTCTGATTATGTTATAGCTTATAAACCAAATTTAGCTTTTTATGAATATTTGGGTGCATCAGGGTTTAATTCTTTAAAGAAAACTTTGGACTATATACCTGATAATATTTTCAAAATAGCAGATGCTAAAAGAGGTGATATTGGAAATACATCTGAAATGTACTCAAAAACTTATTTTGAATTATTGAATTTTGATGCAATTACCCTTTCACCTTATATGGGCTATGATTCAATTCAACCTTATTTAAAATATAAAAATAAATGGGTAATTTTATTAGCCTTAACTTCCAATCAAGGATCTGAAGATTTCCAAAAACATAATAATTTATTTTTAGAAGTCATAAATAAATCAAAGGAGTGGACAAGTAACAAAAATTTAATGTATGTTGTAGGTGCAAATAATGAAAAAGATATAATTAAAATCAGAAATTTAGTTCCAAATCATTTTTTGCTAGTCCCTGGTATTGGTGCCCAAGGAGGTAGCTTAGGAACCATAAGCAAGTTAGGTTTTACAAGTGACTGTGGTTTATTGGTAAATAATTCTAGAAATATAATTTACGCTGATTCTTCAGAAAATTTTGAAATAAAAATAAATGATAAAGTAAAAAGTATTCAAACTAAGATGCAATCCTTATTAAAAAAATATAATTTATTATGAAAGGAGGTTATTTTGTTCTGCTATATTATTGTTATACAAATATTTCTAACCCAAATAAGTTTAGAGAAAACCATCATCTTTTTTGTATAAATAATAATTTAAAAGGGAGAGTTATTGTATCAGAAGAAGGAATAAATGGAACAATTTCTGGAAAAAAAAATGATTGTGAAAATTACATGAAAAAAATATATTCAGATAAGAGATTCGAAAATGTTGAATTTAAGGTTTCAAAACATTCTAAAAATGTATTCAATAAATTAAATGTAAGACTAAAAAATGAAATTGTAAACTCTGGAATTAACAATGTAGATCCTAATAAATTGTCTGGTAAGTACATGGAACCACAAGAATTTAAAACTATTTTAAAAAATAAACCTAAGGACGTTGTGATTTTAGATATAAGATCTAATTATGAATATAATGTTGGGAAATTTAAAAATGCTGTTACATTAGATATTGAAAATTTTAGAGAATTTCAGATTAAAATAGATGAATTAAAAAAATATAAAAATAAAAAAATAATTACTTATTGTACGGGTGGCGTTAAGTGTGAAAAAGCAAGTGGCTTTTTATTAAAAAAAGGTTTTAAAAATGTATATCAACTTCATGGTGGAATCATAAAATATGGTATAGAAGAAGATGGTTATGATTTTGATGGAAAATGTTATGTATTTGATGATAGATTAACAGTTGATATCAATAAATCTAATCCCTCAATAATATCAAAATGTTATATAACTGGTCAACCATCAGAAAGAATGGTAAATTGTGCTAATCCAGAATGTAATATTCATGTGCCAATGTCTCAAAATGGAGCAAGATTATTTAACGGGTGTTGTTCAAAATCTTGTATGAAAAATGAAAAAACTAGAGATTATAACGGCTCAGGAAATTATCAAAAATCACTTAATGGCTATAACCCTTATATTGGTTATAAAAATAAATTAAGAAAGATAAAAGGTTAGTTTTAAATTTATTCCCAAATCACTTTTTGAGACATTTCATACCATTTAGGATATTCTTTTTCATAAATAGAATCAAGTTTTGATCTTTTTATTTTCATAGTAGGAGTCAAAATATTATTTTCAGTAGTCCAGGCATCTTTCATAATTATAATTTTTTCAATTTGTTCATGCTTGTCTATTTGTTGATTAACATTTTCTAATGTTTTAATTAAGTTTTGTTCTAAACTTAACTTATCCTCTCTATTTGCATTTTCTGAAAGTACAATTAAAGCAATTGGTTGACTTAAATTCATACCTGCTACACAAATTTGTTCTATATCTTTATTTTTACTAAACTTCATTTCTATTGGGTTTGGAGCAACATATTTTCCTTTTGAGGTTTTAAAAATATCTTTAACTCTACCAGTAATTTTTAAATAACCATCTTCATCAATTTCTCCTTTATCTCCTGTATATAAATACCCGTTTTTGATAATTTCTCTTGTTTTTTCAGGTTCTTTATAATAGCCTTCCATTACACATCCATTTTTCATAATAACTTCACCTTTTTCAGTGATTTTCACTTCGGTGTTAGGCATTGCCTTTCCAACATATCCAAATTTTATATTATTAGGATAATTACCATGAGAACAAGCAGCATTTTCAGTCATTCCATAGGCTTCATAAACCAATATTCCTAATTTTTTATACCATTCTAGAGTTGGAACGGGGATTGCTGCCGCACCAGTAATGCAAATTCTAGCTTTATTAAGTCCTAGAGCTTTTTGTATTATAGATTTGAAAAGCGAATTTAGAATAGGTATTGATAAAATTAAACTAATAGTCTTTTGCGAAAACTTTGATAAAATACCAGACATAAATTTCGTCCATATTCTTGGAACACCAAAAAATACTGTAGGTTTTGTATATTTTAAATTATCTGAAAATGTATCTAAGGATTCAGCAAAACTTATTGTACCACCCGAAAAAATTCCTCCGAATTCAACTAAAGCTCTTTCTGCAATATGAGATAATGGCAAATATGAAAAAAACCTTTCAGATTCTTCGAGAGGAACAATATTATTTAAGTTTTGAGTTGCAAGTGAAGCTGAATAATACTTCAAAACAACACCCTTTGGAATTCCAGTTGTTCCAGAGGTATAAATGATTGAAAAAATTTCATCTAAATTACTTTTTGGACTATCATTTATTGATGAATTTGAATTAATTACATCTTCCCATTTTTCTATTCCACTTGTATTTGATAAATCATAATATCCAAAATTAATTTTGTTAATGTTATTGGGTATTCCTTTTTTAATTTCTTTCCAATCACTTTCTTCTAATTTTCCTATAAATACTAGTTTTGATTCACTATGATTTAAAATATATTTTGTAGTTTCTGCATTTACATTAGCATAAATTGGAACGGATATGTGACCACTCATCATAATTGCTAGATCAGCAATGATCCAATGAGCACAGTTTTTAGATATGATGGCAATTTTTGAATTTTTTTTAAGATTCAAACTATTTATTTTATTTGCAATTTTTCTAGCTTGATTTCCAACTTCATTCCAGCTGTAAGTAATATAATTACCATTTATTGGTTGAATTAAAAAA
>JBELBJ010000022.1:0-21051 GCA_042095375.1 Marinoscillum sp. | reverse complement strand
ATGTTTATGCGGTAGCCAGCAGACCCGCAGGACTTAGACCAGGGCAACCTAGGGTGATAAAATTTGGAATTAAACTGGATCTTTAAAAAAGTTCTTACAAACAGGATCAAAATAAATTAAATCTTTTTTTCCAAAATCGACATAGACATCTGCTTTCTCTTTTAAAGGCTCTTTAGAGAAGAAATGCCAAACTTCATTATCTTTTCTTCCTTTTATTTTATATTCTTTTCCTTGAAAAAAACACTTTTCTACAAAAACCTTATAATTGGATTTTTTATTTACTAGTTTAACTTTTTCAGGCCTAACATAATAAGTTTCCTGGTTAGCAAAAAGTTTATTCAAATCACCAAGTATCTCAGCGCAATAACAATTAGCCGGCTCACAATACATTTTAACTGGATTATCATATTGTTGTAAAATCCCAGCCTTAAAAATTAAAATTCTATCAGATATATTCATTGCATCATTGATATCATGAGTAACCAAAACGGTAGTGGTTTTTGTTTCTTTAATTATCTTATAAATTTCTTCTCTCATGCTTTCCTTAATTGTTGTATCAAGATTACTAAATGGTTCATCTAATAAAAGAAGTTCGGGTTCTCTTATTAATGCTCTTGCAATACAAGCTCTTTGCTGTTCACCACCTGATAGCTCATGTGGATATCTATTTAATAGATATTTAAGACTAGTTAATTTTAAAATATAATCAAGATTTGAAAAATATTTTTTGCTAAGATTAAATGTTATATTATCCTTTAAATTCAAATGTGGAAATAATGGATAATCTTGAAATACAAATCCAATTTTACGATCTTGAGGGTTTATAAATGTTTCTTTATCATTAAGACAGGCAGAGTTAAGTGATATAGATCCAGAATTAATTTTTTCTAATCCAGCAATACATTTTAAAAAAGTTGTTTTCCCAGATCCGCTTTCTCCTAGAAATGAAATGATCTCGCCTTTTTTAATAGAAAACGATAGATCCTTAATTATTGGATAATCACTATCAAAATACTTTGCAAGGTTTTTTACTTCAAGATACATTAATCTGTTTATCGATAAAATTTTTCAAAATTAATAACATCAAACTACCTAATGTAATAATTACAAGAGAATATGTAGCAGATAACGGGATCATTTCCTCAACCGCAAATTCATAAGTTTGAGTGGCTAGAGTATCAAAATTAAAAGGTCTCAGAATTAAGGTGATAGGCAGTTCTTTCATAATATCAATAAAAGTAACAATAAATGCGCTAATCAAAGCAAACCTATTTATTGGAAGGTGCAATCTCCTGAGAAGGCTTAAAGGATTTAGGCCTAAATTTCTACCAGTATCATCGATTGTATTAGGGTGTTTATCTAGACTTGCTTTTATGGGGGACTTGGCTACAGCTAAAAACCTGATTACATATGCAAAAATTAAGATAAATAGAGATCCAACTAAAGAAAACTTGCTAAATAATAAAATTATACCAAGACCAATAATTGCACCAGGCAAAGCATAGCCTAAGGAAATTAAATTGTTTGTGAAGAAATTAATTTTTGTTTTTGATATTCTTTCTACAAAAAGAAAGAAAAGCGCAACAAAAATTATAATAACTGATGAAACAGACGAAACATAAACAGTATTGCCAGTCAATTGAATTAATTTTTCAAAATTTGTTGAAGATAAGGTTTGTATTGAATTATTTAAAATGAAAAAAAATGGTACTAAAAATCCAAATAAAAAAGGTACTGAACATATACTCGACATAAATAAAGATTTTTTCCAATTAATTAATTTCATTTTTTGAACTTGTGAGTTTTTTTGATAATAAAATTTTGATTTTTTTAATGATAGCTTATCCAGAACAAAGAAGAATAGTACAATTATTAGAAGAATACATGCTAATTGAATGGCTCCATTTACATCTCCAAATGAAAGCCAAGATCTAAAAATGCCCGTAGTATAAGTATTCACACCAAAATATTTAACAGCACCATATTCATTAAGCACTTCCATAATCACTAAAAATAGTCCTGAAAAAATTGCAGGTCTTGATAAAGGTATGATGACTTTATAAAAAGTTTGAAATGATGATAACCCAAGGTTTTTTGAAATATTCACATAGTTAGAGCCTATCAGGCTAAATGAAATTCTGGACGCTGTATAAACATATGGATATAGAGCCAAACCAAGTAGAGCCCCTAGTACTTCAATCTGTAAATAATCTTTATTAAATATTTCAGCTAAATAAGGACTTGTGGCTCTAAGATAACTTTGAATAGGTCCCGTATAACTTAAAATATCAATATAAGTAAATCCCATTATATAGGATGGTATGGCTAATGGTAGATATAATACAATATCAAAAAATTTTCTCCCAAAAAAATAATAATTACTTATTATCCAAGCAGGAAAAACACCCAAAATTAATGCGAAAATTGAGGTGATTAAAATAAGATATATTGTATTTAATGTATAATCAATTAATACATTATCTAATAAATAGAATAAAGTTGTTTTACTTCCAGAAAAAAAACTAATAATAAGAATAATGATAGGTGATAATAGAATTAAAGCTAAAAATAGACTACTAAAAACCCATCTTTTATTATCAATAAAAAAGTAATGTTTTCTTATTTCCAACCAGTTCTATCAAATATTTTAATAGCCTCAATTCTATGCTCTCCCAAGGCATTTAAATTTAATTTGTCGATTTTAAATTCACCCCAGCTTTTAACTATTTCTGATGGCTCGACAGAAGGATTGGCAGGATATTCATAGCTATTATTTACATAAACTTCCTGAGCTTCCTCACTTGTAAGATACTCAATTAATTTAATTGCATTTTCTTTGTTAGGTGAGCTTTTTGTTAAGCCAATTGCGGATATATTAATATGACTGCCTCTTTCATTTTCACCTTGATTAGGAAAAAAAACTGAAACTGAGTTACCAGCATTAAGTTCTTCTTCTTTATCAGAGGACAGTAACAATCCAATATAATATGAGTTCACAATTGCTATATCTCCTTGACCAGCAGCAATAGCTTTTACTTGATCTCTATCACTACCTTTTGGATCTCTAGCAAAATTATCTACTACCGCAGAAGACCAATTCTCGGTAGCATCAGCACCAAGATTTGCAACAAGTGAAGACATAAGGGCTTGGTTATAAGCATTTGAAGATGACCTAACAAGTAATCTGTTTTTCCATTTAGGATTGGCAAGATCTTCATATGTACTAAGGTCTTCTTTTTTGACACGAACATTGCTGTAAACAATAACCCTTGATCTATATGTAATTGGTACCCAATATCCATTGGGATCAAGTAACTCATCTCTAACATTATCATTAACTTTCTGGGAACTAATTTTTTGTAAAACTCCAGCTTCCCTTGCATTATATAATTTACCAGCATCTACAGTGATAAATAAGTCAGCCGGAGAATTATCTCCTTCGTTTTTCAATCTCTCAATCAATTCATCAGCATTCGCTTTGACTACATTTACCTTTATTCCAGTTTCTTTTTCAAAATTTTCATACTGTTTTTCATCTACAGCATAATGTCTTTGACTATATAAATTAACTTCTTGAAGTTTTTTTTCAGGTTTTGAGTTACATGACAAAACAAAACAAGTTATGGCTATGTAAAATATTTTTTTCATAATATACTATTTAGATTAATTCTAAACTGCAAATCAAATATATTTTATTAATAATTACAATATAAAAGGAAATTAAAAAAATACATGATAGTATAAGTGTATAAATAGAAATTTATTTATGTGTATTTTTACATTTAATAATAAATATGAAAACTAGAAAAGAAAAAGATACACTAGGTGACATTGAGGTTCCTATTGACAAATATTGGGGTGCACAAACACAAAGATCTCTAATTAATTTTGATATTGGTTTTGAAAAAATGCCTTGGGAAATAATTGAAAGTTTTGCAGTACTTAAAATGGCAGCAGCTGAAACAAACCATGAATTAGGGGTTTTAAATAAAGAGAAAATGGAAGTTATTGCGACGGTTTGTGAAGAAATTCTAGACGGTAAATTAGTTGATCATTTTCCGTTAGTTGTTTGGCAAACTGGATCTGGAACTCAAACTAATATGAATGTGAATGAGGTGATATCTAATAGAGGGCATGAATTAATGGGAGGTAAAATTTCAGATAAAATTAAAAAAATTCACCCGAATGACGATGTAAACAAATCTCAATCATCTAATGATACATTTCCTACTGCTATGAATATGGCTGCTTATCATTTAATTGAAAGTTATACAATCCCATCAGTAAAGGAGCTTGAAAATACTTTGAATAAAAAGGCTAGTGAATTTAAGGACATTGTTAAAATTGGCAGGACTCATTTTATGGACGCCACACCACTATCTCTTGGTATGGAGTTTAGTGGTTACGCTACACAATTAAAAAATGGAGTTAAAGAATTGAAACAAAGTTTAAGTCACTTATCAGAAATTGCTCTTGGCGGAACAGCTGTTGGCACTGGACTAAATACCCCTAAAGGATATTCTAAAATTGTAGCAAAAAAAATATCTGAAATAACAGGATACAAATTTATTTCTGCACCAAACAAATTTGAGTCTCTTGCCGCAAATGATGCAATAGTTGGAGCGTCTGGAGCATTAAAAAAATTAGCTGCTGCTTTAATGAAAATTGGTAATGATATAAGAATGTTAGCATCAGGCCCTAGGAGTGGTATAGGAGAAATACTTTTACCATCTAATGAGCCCGGATCTTCTATAATGCCGGGGAAAGTAAACCCTACTCAATGTGAAGCTTTAACAATGGTCTGTGCTCAAGTAATTGGAAATGATGTAGCTACTACAATTGGAGGAATGAATGGTCATTTTGAATTGAATGTATATAAACCATTAATGGCTTATAATATATTAAACTCATCAAGATTAATTGCTGATGCTTGTAATTCTTTTAATAATAACTGCGCAAAAGGCATAGAACCCAATAAAAAAGTTATTGAAAATCATCTAAATAATTCTTTAATGCTAGTAACAGCCTTGAATAATCATATTGGATATGACAATGCTGCTAAAATTGCCAAAAAAGCTCACAAAGAAGGAACATCACTAAAGGAAGCTGCTATATCATTAAATCTTGTTTCTAAAAAAGATTTTGATAAGTGGGTTGATCCTAAAAAAATGATCAAATAATAAAAATGATCGTTTACAAAACAAGCGAGGAAATAGAATTAATAAAAGAAAGCAGTTTGTTAGTTTCAAAGACACTTGGTGAAATTAATAAAATGATAGAGCCAGGAATAACCCCTTTAGAACTAGACAAATTTGCTGAAACCTTCATAAGAGACAATAATGCAAGCCCTGGGTTTTTGGGAATGTATGGATTTCCAAATACTTTATGTGTTTCCGTAAATGAACAAGTTGTTCATGGAATTCCAACCAATTCTCCTCTTAAAGATGGAGATATCGTTTCAGTTGATTGTGGAGTAAAAAAAAATAACTATTATGGTGATCATGCTTATACTTTTGAAGTTGGTGAAGTTTCTAAAGAAATAAAAAAGCTGCTTAAAGTAACTAAAGAATCTCTATACCTAGGTATAAAAGAATTGAAAGTGGGAAATAAAATTGGAGATGTAAGTAATACTATACAAAACTATACAGAGAGTTTTGGATATGGAGTAGTAAGAGAACTGGTTGGGCATGGATTGGGGAAAAAACTTCATGAGGATCCTGAGATACCTAACTTTGGGGAAAAAGATACTGGACCAGAAATAAAAAACGGCCTTGTAGTAGCAATTGAACCCATGATTAATATGGGGACAGAAAAGATAACACCTTTGTTTGATGGATGGACAATAATTACACAAGACAAAAAGCCTTCTGCACATTTTGAACATAACATAGCTGTTATAGATAATGAACCCGTTATACTTTCAACTTTTAATTTTATTGAGAACGAATCAAATAGCTGATAATATATCATCTAAATAATTCCTGTTATTTGCTAACCTAGGTATTTTATTCTGCCCTCCTAATTTATTTTTTTTCTTTAACCATTTGTCAAAAACACCTGAGCGAACAGAATGTATAATTGGCGGTCCAAGCGCAATATCTTTATATCTTTTTGCTTCATAATCTGAATTTAGATTTTTTAAAGACTTGTCCAATACATCATTAAAATAGGAAATATTTTTTGGAGTTTGATTAAACTCTATTATCCACTCATGACACCCTTTGCTTGTTCCTGAAATATATTTTGGTCCTGCGGTAAAATTGAAGACTTTAGAGCCAGTTAAACTACAGGCTTTACTTATCGCATTTTCAGCATTCTCAACTATTAATTCTTCGCCGAAAGCATTTATAAATTGTTTAGTTCTACCTGAAATTCTAATTCTATAAGGATTCAAAGAAGAAAAAACTATGGTATCTCCAATTTTATATCTCCACAAACCAGAATTAGTAGAAATTATTAAAGCATAGTTCTTGTTTATTTCAACTTTATCTAAAGAAAGAATTTTATTTTTATTGGCAATATCTTCAAACTCATAATAAATTCCGTGATTTAGTAAAAGTAACATTTCATCTGAATTTTTTTTATCTTGAAATGCAAAAAAGCCTTCCGAGGCATTATATGTTTCTAAATAATTTAGTTGATTTGCTGGCACCAAAGAATCAAATAATTCTTTATATGGCTTAAACGAAACAGCTCCATGAATAAAGAGTTCTAAATTTGGCCATAATTCTAATATATTCTCACACTTATTTAATTTTAAAATTCTTTTTATTAAAACAATTGTCCATGTAGGAACACCAGAAATACTTGTTACATTTTGTTTTGAAGTAATCATGGCCATTTTTTGAATTTTATTTTCCCACTCACTCATCAAAGCAACCTTCATCGAAGGAGTTCTAAAAAACCTAGCCCAAATGGGTAAGTTTTTTATAAGAACAGCCGATATGTCTCCAGTAAAAATATTATTATCTAATGGACTAATTTGCCTGCTTCCACCAATCGATAGAGATTTACCAGTAAAGATTTTGGAATCAGGATGATTATTTAAATAAATAGAAAGTAGATCTTTACCTGCCTTAAAGTGATTAAAACTAAGCGCTTCATAAGAAACTGGGATAAATTTACTTTTATCATTTGTTGTTCCTGATGATTTTGCAAACCACTTTAATTTTCCAGGCCAAGAAATATTAGTTTCACCCTGAACCATCTTTGAAATTATAGGAAAAAACTCTTCGTAAGTTAATGGTGGTATTCTTGAGGCAAATTTTTCCATGCTGGTAATATCTTTGAATGAGTATTTTTTTCCATATAAAGTATTTTTTGCTTTACTTAATAAATTCATTAGAGTATTATTTTGAGATTCTAAAGGGTTTTCGGAATCGAAATAAAATTTTGAGAATCTTCTTTTGAGGTTTGAACTAAGTAAATAGTTTAAAAGAGACATTTTAAACTTTTCTTTTTAATTCAAAATTCTTTCCTAAATATACTTTTCTTACTTGAGGATCAGACGATAATTCTTCGGCCGTTCCAGACTTCAGCAATCTTCCCTCAAACATCAAATAAGCTCGGTCGGTAATAGATAAGGTTTCGTTTACATTATGGTCAGTAATAAGTATACCAATATTTTTTTTCTTCAAAGTAGAAATAATATTTTGGATTTCTTCAACTGCAACTGGATCTACGCCAGCAAATGGCTCATCTAAAAGAACAAATTTTGGGTCTGTTGCTAGCGCTCTTGCAATTTCTGTTCTTCTTCTTTCACCTCCTGACAAAACTCTTCCTAAATTTTTTCTAACCCCCTGAAGTCCAAATTCATTTAGCAACTTTTCTGCTTTTTTATGTTGCTCTTCTTTTGAAAGGTTTAGCGATTCTAAAATAGCATATACATTGTCTTCTACACTAAGGTTTCTAAAAACCGAAGCTTCCTGCGCTAAATAACCTATTCCTTTACGAGCCCTTTTATACATGGGCAAAGCAGTAATATTTTCATTACCCAAGAAAATTTTTCCACCATTTGGTTGAATTAATCCAACAATTATATAAAAAGAGGTTGTTTTACCAGCACCGTTAGGTCCTAATAAACCAACTATTTCTCCTTGATTAACCTCTAAGGAGACAGAATTTACAACAATTTTTGATCTATATTCTTTTGAAATACTTTTAGCTACTAATGCTTGTTTTTTCATCTTGAAACAAAAATAATTATTCTTAGTTTATATACGTAAACATTATTATTTTAATAAAAAATTAATAGATATTTAGATAATGAAAAGATCTAATAAAATTAAACTAAAATTTTTTCTGATTAATGTAGCTAAAGGTATAGCCGTTCTTGGATTATTGCTGGTATTCTATAGAATATTAATTAATTATGTAGATATAAATAATATTCAAGGGTTTTCTCAATTAGAAGATTTATCTATAGCTTTTGTTTTTACAATTTTTTTCTTTTCAGAAGTAATTTTTGGAATTATTCCCCCTGAGTTTTTTATGATTTGGGTTTTAAATAACAAAGGGGCTGAAATGTATCCTCTTTTTATAATTGCACTATCCACCATTTCATATTTTGCAGGAATATTTGCATTTCTTTTTGGAAAATATCTTCATGAAACTTCTCTTTATAGCTCGATGAAAAAATATATAATTGGAAAATATGAAAGAAAAATAAATATGTATGGTGGAATAGCAGTAGTTATCGCAGCACTTACACCATTACCTTTTTCTGCTACTAGTGCGGTTGTAGGAGCTATAGGATATCCAATTAATAAATATTTTTTATTCGCTTTAGCAAGATTTTTAAGATACTTTTTATACGGTTATATTATTTACCTGGCCACACCTTAACTTATTTTTTGAAGCTCTGCAATTTTTTCAACAACATAATTTACTTCTTCCATCGTATTCAATTTACTAAATGAAATTCTAACTGGGCTATGGTTCTCCTTAATCTTTAGTTCTTCTATAACGTGGGAATTTTTTGGTGAACCACTAGAGCAAGCGCTTCCTGCAGAAACTGAAATTTTATTAATATCTAAATTAAATAAAAACATCTGTTTATCTTCAATTTTAGGAATTGACAAGCTTAATACGTGAAATAAACTTTTTTTAGAATTATCACAATCTCCATTGAACATTAAATTCTTAATATTTCTCTTCAACATTTCTATCATATTAAATTTCAAATTTTCAATATGTTTCTTCGTTTTGATTTTTTCTTCTATTGTTATTTCAAAAGCTTTGGACAAACCTATAATTCCAGAAACGTTTTCTGTTCCCCCCCGCATATTTCTTTCCTGTGACCCACCTATAATATATGGTGGTATTTTTATCTTATTGTTGATATACATAAAACCTATACCTTTAGGACCATGAAATTTATGAGCTGAGCCTACTATTGAATGAATAATATTAGAAGAAAGATTAATATTAAAATGTCCGATAGTTTGCACTGTATCGGAATGAAAAATAGAATCGTTTGTATTACAAACTTCTGCAACTCTTTCTATATTAGTAATATTTCCAATTTCATTATTACCATGCATCAAACTTATCAGTGATTTAGGATTACTTGAAATTAATTCTTCTAAATGGTTATAATCTATATGGCCGTTTGAATCTAGATTAACATATAAAATTTTTATAACATTTTTCTTTTCAAGATCTTCTAATGTATGCAAAACAGCATGGTGTTCAATTTTTGATGTTATTGCTGTTTTTATTTTTCTAGAATATATAGCATTTATTATAAACGTATTATCAGCTTCAGTGCCACCTGAAGTGAAAAATATTTCTCCAGGAGTTACACCTAAAATATCAGCAATTTTATTTCTTGAATTTTCAACTGAAGTTTTAACTTCTCTTCCATGCTTATGAATAGAAGATGGGTTTCCATAATTTTCAACCATGAAAGGAATCATCTCATCTAAAACACGTTTATCTAGCTGAGTTGTAGCGGCATTATCAAAATAAATATTCATTAATCTAGATTTTTTTGATTTTTTCTATTACTTCATTTGCTAATAAAATAGCCTTTTCTTTAGAAGGTGACTCTGCATAAATTCTAACAACGGGTTCAGTGTTAGATTTACGAATATGAAACCAACTATTTTTTCTTTCTATTTTGATACCATCGATTGTTATAACATTATAATCGACATATTCTTTTTTGAATTTATCAACTAATAAATTAAAATCTTTATTAAAAGTAATTTTATTTTTGGATATAAAATATTGAGGCAGTTCATTTTTTAAAGCCGAGAAACTAGAATCTGTTTCAGCTAATAATGAAAGTATAATTGCGATTCCAACTAAAGCATCTCTCCCATAATGTGTTTTGGGATAAATCACCCCACCATTTCCTTCCCCTCCTATGTCTGCATTATGTTCTTTCATTTTTTCAACTACATTAATCTCTCCAACTGCAGAGGGAAAATATTTACCATTAGCCTGGATTGTGACTTCTTTAAGAGCCATCGTAGAAGAAAGGTTTGAGCATGTTATAATTTTTTCTTGTTTTGAAAGTAGTTGTTTTGCTGCTAAGACAAGCGTGTATTCCTCCCCAATAGTATTGCCTTTTTCATCTAAGAAACACAGCCTATCAACATCAGGATCTACTACAATTCCTAAATCAAAATCATTATTCTTCATAATGTTTCTAATTTCAATAATATTTTCAGGAAGAGGTTCGGGATTATGAGAGAACTTACCATTGGGTATACAATTAAGTTGATGAATTTTTTTTACTCCTATTTTTTTTAAAAGTTCAGGAACAGCAAAACCTCCAACAGAATTTATACCATCTACAATTACTTTAAAATTTTTTTTCTTAATTGCATCTGGATTAATGATGTTTATAGACAAAATTTTCTGAATGTGTTCTTCTAAAGCATTTTTATTAAAATTATACTTCCCCTGTTTATCTGATTTTTTATAATTACCTGTATCTGCCTTAATAATTTTACTTGCAATGTTTTTGCTTAAAAACTCACCTTTATCATTTAAAAGCTTTAGGGCATTCCATTCAATTCCGTTATGACTAGCAGATATTACTATCCCGCCTGATAATGAATGTGTTTTAACAAAAATGCCAATTGATGGTGTTGTAGCTAGCCCCAAGTCAACAACATCAATACCGTTTTCTATTAGAATTTTAATAACCAACTTACTTATACGATCTCCAGAAGGTCTAGCGTCTCTCCCAATAACAATTTTTTTTTTTGAAGATTTTTTAACAACAAAATTAATATATGATAAAATTGTTTTGGAAATATCTAAATCTGACAAAGATTTTCCTGGTATATTTTCTAAAGTTCCCCTTATGCCTGATATAGATTTAACTAAAACCACTTTTTATGCTTTATTACATTCTTGACCGGGCTTAACGGTCTTTCCACAATAAGAACAAGATTCCTCTTCGGATTTAAGAAGTGGATTTTGAGATGCGCAAGTACCTCTAAATTCCGATTCATTAAAAAAAATCAACCGAAAAGACAAAGCAAATATAAAAAAGCCGAAGATCAGTATAGACAATAATATAGTACTCATAATAATTTAAATATTTGCTAAGTTACCAAAACAAGTTTTTATCTTTAAAAAATTATACTTTTTTTAATCATAAAAAATGGCAAATACTTATAATAAAAAAAAAGATTTTTTTCTACAACTCAAAAAAATCATAAAAGAGTTAAGGTCAAAGTGTCCTTGGGATAAGAAACAAACAATTAATAGTTTGAGACATTTAACAATAGAAGAAGTTTATGAGCTTTCAGACGCAATTTTAAAAAATAAAAAAAAAAATATTGAAGATGAATTGGGGGATTTGCTATTACACGTGATGATGTATGCTGAAATTGGATCAGAAAAAAAAAAATTTACAATTGATAGTATTATTGAAAATTTGAATAAAAAATTAATTCATAGACACCCGCACATTTATAAGAAAGAAAAAAAACTAACTAAAAAAGAAGTAGAGAACAACTGGGAAAAACTAAAACTTAAAGAAGAAGGGAGAAGAAAAGTTTTGAGTGGAGTTCCTGAAAAAATACCTCCTATGACAAAGGCCATGATTATTCAAAAAAAAGTTAGAAATGTGGGTTTTGATTGGGAAAATAAAAATCAAGTTTTAAAAAAAATAAAAGAGGAGTTAAGAGAACTTCAAGAAGAAACTTCGAAAAAAAAAATAAAAGAAGAAGTTGGAGATCTTCTTTTCTCAGTAATAAATTATGCTAGATTTATAAATATTGATCCAGAAGAAGCACTAGAATTAACAAACATAAAATTTAAAAAAAGATTTAATTATTTAGAGTCAGAAACTAATAAAAAAGGTAAGACACTAAAAAAAATGAGCTTAAACGAAATGAATATTTATTGGAATAAATCAAAAAAAATCACCAAGACTTAAGACCTAATAATTTTTTTCCTAAATCACTTAATTTTGCTTTTTTATACTTTTTTTGTTCCCAACTTCTAGGGTCACCAGGAAAAGCATACCCTTCGGGGGCAATTCTTTCTGACCACGATTTAATTCTCCATTCTTTTAAAGATTCATTGTTTTCCTCTGATGGAAACATTGAAACATATTGAGCAATTCTAATTTTATTTTTAGATAAGTTTGGCCTAATCCCATGAGGAAGAAGGCTATTAAATATTAAAAGATCACCTTTTTTTAATGGGACTTTGATTATTTCATTTTTAAAGTCTGAAATGTCTGGTTTAAATTTATCTCTATTTTTTGGCTGTTTCAGTTTCCAATAATCATATTCTCTGAATAGTCTTGGAACACACTGAAAGCCACCCATTTTTTCATCAATTTGATCAGACAAAGCTAAAACTCCTTGAACATTAACAGGTTTTGTATCTGGGTCATAATCCCAATGAATAAAGCCTAAATTTTGATTATACTCACCTATTGGAAAATTAAGATTTGCTCGATCTATTGAAACCCACAATTTATGTGTTCCCCAAACGTCAACAAAAGCATCATAAATTTTTTTTGATTGCCTGTTATCCCATAATGTCTGATGATTATAGACTTCTACCATTCCCGTGCCTACAAGTTCTTTCATTTGCATTTCTGCTCTTGGCTTTGAATTCCAGGTTAAAGGCTCATAAGGATTTTTATTTTCAAATTCCCACAAAAACTTAGCTGTTTTATCAGCTTGGGACTCAGAAACTGAATTTTTAATAATAACAAAGCCATTATTCAACCAAAAATCCCAATCCTTTTCAGATAAAATATTTAGATCTGAGTATTGTGTTCTATCATTCAATTTATAACTGCTAGACTTTACTGCAGATGGATTACCAGGAATATCTTTGTGTTCGTTTTTATAATTCACTAAATTAAAATTGAATTTAAGTTATGAATAAAAAGTGAAAACTTCAACTCAATACGTTTGTCAAAATTGCGGTTCAATTTCCCCAAAATGGATGGGAAGGTGTTCTAAATGTGAGAGCTGGAATAGTTATATGGAAGAAATTGTAAAAGAAAAAAAAGAAAAAAAAGAAGTTTGGAAAAAAAATGATGTTGAAAAAAATAAACCTATAAATCTAGATAAAATTTCAAATGAAGAAAGAAAAAGAGTAGTAACAACAGATAAAGAACTGAATAGAGTATTAGGAGGAGGAATTGTGCCTGGTTCAGTAATTCTAATTGGAGGAGAGCCGGGAATTGGCAAATCTACATTAATGTTACAGTTTGTTTTAGCATTAAAAAAACTAAAAACTTTATACGTGTCGGGCGAAGAAAGTAAAGAGCAAATAAAAATTAGATCTGAAAGAATTGGACAAAAAAATGAAAATTGCTTTATATATACTGAAACAAATTTAGAATCTTTATTTCTAGCCAGCCAAAATCTAAACCCAAGTATATTAATAATTGATTCTATACAAACATTAAGCACAAATAATCTTGAATCTACTCCAGGATCAATTTCTCAAATTAAAGAATGTACGTTTGAATTAATGAAATATTCAAAAGAAAATGGAAAAACAATTTTTCTTATTGGACATATAACTAAAGATGGGATTATTGCAGGACCAAAAATATTAGAACATATGGTTGATGTAGTTGTTGTATTTGAAGGAGAAAAAAACCTTTCTTACAGGTTATTAAGAACAAAAAAAAATAGATATGGACCAACAAATGCTTTAGGAATATATGAGATGGCCGAAAGAGGGTTAAAAGAAGTTTCAAACCCATCTGAAATTTTAATTTCACAAAAAGATAATGAATTGAGTGGGGTTTGTATTGGAAATATTGTAGAAGGAAACAGGTCTTTAATTTTAGAGATTCAATCATTAGTTAGTACATCAAACTATAGCACATCACAAAGAAGTTGTAATGGTTATAATTTAAAAAGATTTAATATGATTTTAGCGGTTTTAGAAAAAAGACTTGGCCTTCAATTAAATTCTCAAGATGTTTTTGTTAATGTAGCCGGTGGCTTAAAAATAGATGATCCTAGTGGTGATTTAGCCTTATGTATGGCCATAATATCTTCCTATGAAGAAAAAGTTATAAATAATAAATTATGTTTTACAGGAGAGGTTGGATTAAACGGAGAAATTAGACCTGTAAGCAGAATTGAATCAAGAATAATGGAAGCAGAAAAGTTAGGTTTTGTTGAAATTATAATTCCATTTTATAATAAAATTGAAACAAAACATAAGATAAAAGTTTCTCCATATAGAAAAATTCAACAAGTTTATGAAAGTATATTTCATTAACAGGCATGATATTTTGAGTAGATGAGTAATAATAAAAAAAACATAAATGATGAATTGTATGAACACCATAATATTAAGGTAGATAAATACCAGTCATTACTAAGAATCGACAGATTCCTTATTGATAAAATTCCTGGAACATCTAGAAATAAAATTCAAGATGGAATACAAAACGGTTATGTTAAGGTTAATGAAGTAGTTGTTAAACAAAACTATAAAGTAAAGCCTTTAGATAAAATAAGTGTTTCTTTTCCTGCACCGCCAAGAAATGAAGAAATAATACCAGAAAAAATTGATATCAATATTATATATGAAGATGAAGATGTATTGCTAGTTAATAAAAAAGCTGGAATGGTAGTCCATCCATCTTATAATAACTGGACAGGAACTTTAGTAAATGGATTGGTATATTACTTTAAAAAACTACCTATAATGCCTAAAAATGATGGAAGACCTGGATTGGTTCATAGAATTGATAAAGAAACTTCTGGTTTATTAGTCGTTGCAAAAAACGAAAAATCAATGATTTCACTTGCCAAACAATTTTTTGATCATTCTATCGAGCGAAAATATGTAGCATTAGTTTGGGGTGAACCAAAAAACAAACAAGGCACTATAGATGTTAATTTAGGTAGGTCTATCAAGGATAGAAGGGTTGTGTGTGCTTATGCTGAAAATGATAAAGGTAAAAAAGCAATTACACATTATAAAGTTATTGAATCATTTTACTATGTATCAATTGTTGAGTGTCAATTAGAGACTGGAAGAACACATCAGATTAGAGCCCATATGAAATACCTTGGTCATCCCATATTTAATGATAAAGTATATGGAGGAGATAAGGTTTTAAAAGGAACGGTTTTTTCAAAATATAAAAAATTTGTAGAAAACTGTTTTAATATTATACCAAGACAAGCCCTTCATGCAAAATCTTTAGGCTTCATTCACCCTAAGTCAAAAAAGAAGATTAGTTTTGAATCATCGTTACCTAAAGATTTTAGTGGTGTAATTGCTAAATGGAAAAAATATACTAAAGGCCAAAAAGATTAAATTAACCTTACATAGCTTCCTAAGATTTTGATATTGTCTTCATATCTTTTAAGAATAATCTGGAAATTGTTGTCTAAATAATGTCCTTCAAAGTCTATATAAAAAACATATTTGAAATCTGTTCCTTCCCTAGCTGGTCTACTTTCAAGCTTAGTTAAATTAATTTTTGCATTATGAAACTCTTGAAGAAAATTTGCTAAGACACCATGTCCATCTGTTAAGCGGACTAATACTGATGTTTTGTCATTTCCGGATTTTTTGTTTGAATGGTTTTTTGAAAGAACTATAAACCTTGTGTGATTTTTTGAAGAATTTTCAATCTTATTAAATAATATAGGCAACCCCTTTTCAACAGCTGCTATTCTTGAGCATATTGCTCCAGAATTTTTGGTTTTATTCGCGGTTGAAACTGCTCTGCTAGTGCTTCCAACTGGAACCAACTGAATTGATTCATCAAAGTACTCCTCGATAAAATTTTTACATTGCTTAAAAGCAATGTCTTTGGAATAAACTTTTTCCACTTCTGCAATATTTTTACACTTAGAGGCAAAAACAAAACTTATAGACATTGACATTTCTGCAACAATACTTAAGTCACTCAAACCTAACATATCTATAGTTTCTTGAACAATTCCTTCTTGATTATTTTCTAGTGGAATAATACCAAACTTTGATTTGTTTGATTCCAAAGATTCAAAGACAGCTTTAATAGAATTTAATGAAATAAAAGAACTAGAAGAACCAAAATTATTCTCGGCAGCTTGATGTGTGAAACTACCTTCAGGACCTAAATATGAAATTTTATCTTCTGATTCCAAATTTCTAGCAATAGCAAAAACTTCTTGAAAGATAGATTTAATGGCTTGATGATTTAACTTACCATTAGAATTGTTAGATAATCTATCTATAATTTCTTTTTCTCTTTCTGGTCTGTAAATGGGTTCATTGTTTTTTTTCTTAATGTCTCCAACTTGATTCACAAAATTCATTCTCTTATTTAAAAGATCAATAATTTTGTTATCAATTTTATCTATTTCGATACGTAATTCTTGAATGTTCATTAGATTTATAAAATTAAAATATTAAATATAAAGATTAAACTTAAAATCTTACTTAACAGACTAAAAATAAAATAATGATCAAAGATAAAATAGTTTTTGAATATATTGAAAAAGAGAAAATAAGACAAACACAAGGGATTGAATTAATTGCATCAGAAAATTTTGTATCAGAGGAAGTGATGGCTGCTGCTGGAAGTGTTTTAACAAATAAATATGCGGAAGGATTGCCGGGAAAAAGGTATTATGGTGGATGTGAAATTGTAGATGAAATTGAAGATATTGCAAGAAATAGATTAAAAAAATTATTTAATGCTAATTGGGTAAATGTACAACCTCATTCAGGGGCACAAGCTAATGCTGCAGTAATGTTGGGAATATTAAACCCTGGTGATAAAATTTTAGGTTTTGATTTGGCTCACGGCGGCCATCTAACACATGGGTCTAGTGTGAATTTTTCTGGAAAAATATATTCTTCATGTTTTTATGGGGTCAAAAAAAATAATGGACTGCTAGATTATAATCAACTAGAAAAGGTTGCTTTTAAAGAAAAACCTAAATTAATAATTTGTGGAGCATCATCTTACAGTAGAGACTGGGATTATAAAAAAATTCGAGAAATAGCAGATTCAGTTAATGCAATTGTACTTGCAGATATTGCTCATCCATCTGGTCTTATTGCAAGAGGATTATTGAATGATCCATTGGATCACTGTCATATAGTAACCTCAACTACTCATAAAACATTAAGGGGACCTAGGGGAGGAATCATAATGATGCGGAATGACTGTAATAATCCTCTTGGAATGAAATCACCTAAAGGAAATTTAAAATCTTTATCGTCAGTTCTAGACTCTGCTGTTTTCCCGGGCACCCAAGGGGGGCCATTAGAACACATAATTGCAGCAAAAGCAGTCTCGTTTGAAGAAGCTTTATCCGAAAATTATATGGAATATGTTTTACAGGTGAAAAAAAATGCGAAAACGATGGCAGAATGTTTTATTGAAAAAGAGTATAATATCATTTCAAATGGGACAGACAATCACCTTATGCTTATTGACTTAAGTAATAAGGGTATAACAGGAAAAGTTGCTGAAAACATTTTGGTAAAAGCTGATATAACTATTAACAAAAATATGGTTCCATTTGATAAAGAGTCTCCCTTCACAACATCGGGAATGAGGATAGGGAGTGCAGCAATCACAACTAGAGGAATGAAAGAAAAAGAAATGAAAAAGGTGGTTTTTTATATTGATGAAGTATTAAAAAACAGAAACAATGAAAAAAAAATAAGAGAAATCAAAAAAGAAATTAACAAGTGGATGATAAATTATCCTTTATTTAAATGAAGAAACAGGAAGAAAAAGAAATGTCTTTTTTAGACCACCTAGAGGAACTTAGGTGGCATATAATTAGATCTTTAATTGCAATTATTATTTTTGCTATAATAGCTTTTTTATCTAAAAGTATTGTTTTTGGAAAAATCATTTTAGGCCCCTCTAAAAGTGATTTTTGGACATATAAGGCTTTATGTGATATTGGTCAATGGATAAATATTAATGTTTTTTGCATTGAAAAACTCCCCTTCATAATTCAGAGCAGACAAATGGCTGGTCAGTTTATGATGCATATTTCATCATCTTTTGTTATTGGAATTATTTGTGCATTTCCTTATGCTTTTTGGGAATTTTGGAGATTTATATCACCCGGATTGTATGTCAATGAAAAAAAAGCTGCTAGAGGAGCAACGTTTTATGTTTCATTTCTTTTTTTTATAGGAATTATGTTTGGATATTTTGTGCTTACTCCCATTTCAATAAACTTTTTAGCAAACTATCAGATTGATCCAAGTATTTTAAATGAATTTGATATTATATCTTATGTTTCAACTATTTCTACTCTTGTCTTGGCATCTGGATTGGTTTTTCAATTACCAATGGTAATATTTTTTTTAACTAAAGCAGGTCTTGTGGATAAATTTATTTTAAGAGAATACAGAAGGCATGCAATAGTAATTATTTTAGTGTTTGGAGCGATACTTACACCGCCAGATCCATTTAGTCAAATAGTTTTAGCAATACCTTTAATTGGATTATATCAAATAAGTATTTACATTTCTGGAAAAGTAAAAAATATTGAAAAATGAAAATAGCTATTGGTGGAGATCATGCTGGTTTTAGTTATAAAAAAAAAATAATTGAGTATTTAACCTCCAATGGAATAAAAATTATAGATGTTGGCCCAGAAGATAAGGTGTCTTGTGATTACCCTGATTTTTCGCATTTAGTCGCAAAGTCAGTTCAGAAAAAAGAGGTTGATTTTGGTATCTTAGTATGTGGAAGTGCAAATGGAGTAGCGATGGCTGCCAATAAACATAATAATATTAGAGCAGCAATATGTTGGAATAGTGAAATTTCATCATTAGCAAAAACTCACAATAATGCTAATATTATATGTTTTCCTGCAAGATTTGTTTCTTTGGATGATGTGTTAAGAATGATAGATATCTTCATGAAAAAAAACTTCGAGGGCGGAAGGCACTTAAATAGAATAAAAAAAATAGATATTTAAGAATTTAATGGAAAAAAAAAGATTAGAGAAATACGAAAGTCTAATTCAAAGTATAATAAATCAGTATTTTACTGTAGAAGGAAAGGGATTAATAAAAAATAATTTTTTAACAATCATGGGTGTAAAGGCGTCGTCTAATATGAGTTTGATAAAAATTTATTTGAGTTTTTTAAAAGAAAACTCAGAAAATGAAAATTTTAAAATAGTACAACAAAATTCAAAAAAAATAAGAGGTTATTTAGGAAATAAAATAAGACATTTAATTAGAAAAATTCCTGAAATTAAATTTATTCTAGACAAATCAGAACATAAAGCCTCAAATATTGAAAAAATTCTTGCGGGACTTGATATTCCAAAGGATAACAAAAAATGAATTTATCTTTATTTATAGCAAAACGATTTTTTTTTTCAAAAAAAAAATCGTTTATTAACTTTCTAAGTATTACTGCATTTCTTGGTGTGTTAGTTGGAACCTCATCTCTGATAATTGTTCTCTCCGTGTTTAATGGTTTAGAAGACTTATTAAAATCATTATACATAAACTTTAACCCTGAAATAAAAATCGTTTCCAATAACTCTAAATATTTCATAAAAAATGAGGAACATATAACTAAGATAAATAAAATTGAAGGTGTTGATTTTGTGAGTAAAGTAATAGAAGATCGTGCAATAGCTAGCTATAATGGTTATGAGATTCCAGTATATATAAAAGGGGTTGATTCATCATTTAGTTTACAAAAAAGATTAAACAATAATATTGTTGAGGGTAATTTTACCTTAAAAAAAGACAGCTCTTCTTATGCTATAATTGGAAGAGGAATAAAATATAAAATGTCTCTAAATTTAAAGGATAATTTTAACAACCTAATCTTATATTCTGTATCTCCTGACTTTTCTTTTATTCCATCTGGGATACAAAAACAACCTTTTAATCAACTATCTATAATCCCCTCTGGGGTTTTCGCTATAGAGCAACAAATAGATAATAATTATATAATATCTTCATTAAATTTTGCAGAAAAACTTTTTAAGAAAAAAAATAAAATTACCGCACTAGAATTAAAAATAAATGAAAAAGAAGATAACGATAAAATTAAGACAGAAATTAGAAATATAGTTGGTGGTGACTATAGTGTATTAACAATTGAAGAACAACATTCCGATTTATATAAAATTTTAAAAACCGAAAAGCTAATTGTTTTTATAATATTTAGTTTCATTTTAATTATATCATCATTTAATATTTTTTTCTTATTAAGCATGCATGCCATTGATAAAAAAAGAGACTTGTCTATATTATTATCATTAGGATTGACCGAAAAATCAATAAAAAAAATCTTTTACTTTGAATCTATAATAATATCTGTTCTTGGAATTATAATTGGTGGTTTTTTAGGGGTATTATTATGTGTGCTTCAAAATGAATATGGGTTGGTTTCATTAGGTATGGAAACTGCCATAATTAAATATTATCCTGTAAAAGTTAAACTTAGTGACCTAATAATGATTGTATCAATAGTATTTTTCATTTCAATTGTTGCCTCTATTAAACCTTCATTAATTGCTATTCAAAAAATTAATTTAAACCTGTTAAATAATAAATAAAATGAAATTAAAAATAGGAGATAATTATAAAGAAGAATTT
>JBELBJ010000021.1:13768-22022 GCA_042095375.1 Marinoscillum sp. | reverse complement strand
CCTGACCCCGATAGAGTTGAAGGTTATTTAGTAATGACTGAAGTATTAAATTCAGATGGGACACCTCATAAAACAAATGGTTGATCTAACATAGATGATGATGACAATGATTTTTGGTTTGGTTTTGAGCAAGAATATTTTTTCTGGGATTATGAAATTAATAAACCTCTAGGTTTTCCAAAAGAAGGCTTCCCATTAAGACCACAAGGCCCTTACTA
Source organism: Marinoscillum sp. (assembly GCA_042095375.1). GTDB lineage: Bacteria > Bacteroidota > Bacteroidia > Cytophagales > MED-G16. Next base: position 21,804 of record JBELBJ010000021.1, on the reverse strand, counting down.
TTGCAGTGTAGGTGCTGAAAATACATTCGGAAGAGAAATAGTAGAAGCTCATCTTAATCAATGTTTAGATTCTGGAATAAATGTAGAGGGAATAAATGCTGAAGTAGCCCCTGGTCAATGGGAATATCAAATCTTTGCTAAAGGCGCAAAAAATGCAGGTGATCAAGTTTGGATAGCAAGATATCTTGCTGAAAGAAATGCCGAGAAGTTTGGTGTTTCTATTAATCTTCATCCTAAACCAGTGAAGGGTGATTGGAATGGTTCTGGTATGCATGCAAATTTCTCTGATAATACTTTAAGAACTTGTGGTGATGAAGCTATCTTCAATAAGGTATGTGATAAATTTGGTGAAAATATTGATTCCCATATTAATGTTTATGGTGCTGATAATGATCAAAGATTAACCGGTCTACATGAAACTCAATCAATTGACCAATTTAGCTATGGTGTTTCTGATAGGGGAGCATCAATTAGAATACCTATTGGAACTGTTGAAGATGGATGGAAGGGTAGATTAGAAGATAGAAGACCGTCTTCCAATGGTGATCCATATAAAATAGCTGCTATAATTATTAAAACTACAAAGTCTGCTTATTGATTTTTATATAAATTTGTATTGATTTAAATTTTCAATATGAACTTATTTCAATTAATCTTAGAAAGTATATCCTCTATTAAGTCTAATAAATTAAGAGTATTTCTTTCTGCTGCTATTATTTCAATTGGTATATCTTCTTTAGTAGGTATACTAACCTCTATTGATGGAATTAAAAGCTCTGTAACAGATAGTTTTTCTAGTTTAGGATCAAATGTTTATACTATAGAAAGTTCTAGAGATGAGAGAGGTAGAAATAGAGGAATAAAAAAGAAAAATAATCCTCCATTAAAATGGAGAGAAATCAAAAAATTTGTTCAAAAGTACAATGGAAATGGAACTGTTAGTGTAAATACTTATGTTACCCAAATAGCAGAACTTAAATATAAATCAAAGACTACAAATCCAAATATCAGTGTAGCGGCTGGCGATTTTAATTTGTTAAAAGTTAAAGGTTATAATTTAAAGTCTGGAAGAAACTTTACTGAACTAGAGTCAAATAATGGTATAAATGTAGCCATAATTGGTTCTAAAATAATTGATAAATTATTTGAAAGAAGCGAAAACCCAATAAATAAAGTTTTTTCAGCTAGGGGAACTAATTTTAGAATAATTGGAGTTTTGGAAGAAAAGGGTAGTTCTTTTGGTAGAAGTGTTGATGATATGGTAATAATACCACTTGAAACAGGGAGAAGGTTAAGACCTTCTTCAAGATTTGAAGTTGAAGTAAAAGTAGATAACACAACGGAAGTAGAAAAAGATATGGGTATTTCTTCAAAAATAATGAGTATAATTAGACGAGATCCTATTGGAAGTGAAAAATCATTTGACGTAGTAAGAAACGAATCACTAGAAGAAAGATTAAGTGATATTACGGGATATCTTAAGATAGGTGGTTTTTCTATTTCTTTCATAACATTATTAGGAGCGTCAATTGGATTAATGAATATAATGTTAGTCTCAGTAAATGAAAGAACAAGAGAAATTGGAATAAGAAAATCTATTGGTGCTACACCAATAGATATCAAAAATCAATTTTTAACTGAATCAATCATTATCTGTCAAATTGGTGGATTAGGAGGTGTTATATTCGGTCTAATTTTTGGTTCTTTTGTTACATTTTGGATGGGTGGTTTATTTTCAATACCATGGCTTTGGATACTTTTAGGAATTTTAATAAGTACTATTGTTGGGATTATTAGTGGATATATTCCAGCAAATAGGGCTAGTAATCTGGATCCTATAGAATCATTAAGATACGAATAATTTTAAAAAATATTTATTCCAAAAAACTTATCTAAAAATGTTATTAAAAATAGTAAACCTAAAATTATTGGACATATAAATGATATTGAAAATGAAATATATTTAGCTAAAAATGAATTCTTAAAATTACTATTCCCACCAATAGAAATTTCTTCTAATAAACTTTCTTTTTTCCATATATAAGCAACAAAAACAGTTATTAAAAAACCACCTAATGGTAATAATGTATCATTTGAAATATGAATAACAAAGCTCATAAAATCAATTGGTTCTGGTGATCCTAAATAAGTGATAAAATTTTTAAAAAATAGAAATTCACCTTGAGATAACATAGAAGGAATTCCTAATATAAAAATAAAAAAAGCTATTATCCATACAGAAAGGCTTCTTTGAATTTTATATTCATCTACAACATAAGAAACTGGTACTTCTAGAAGTGAGACAGTTGATGTTAATGCTGCAAATGTTAATAAAATAAAAAAAGCTGAGCCAACTAAAATACCAGTTGTTTCACCTAGAGATTCAAAAATTTGAGGTAATGTAGTAAATATTAATCCTGGACCTCCTTCTACAGCTAAATTATTTGAAAATATAAAAGGAAAAATAACTAATCCTGCTAAAAACGCAATTCCTACATCCGCCATGGTAATTAAAGCAGCAGATTTTACGATATTAGTATCTTTATTAATATAACTTCCATATGTAATTAACATTCCCATTCCTAGCGATAATGAAAAAAAAGCTTGACCTAGTGCACTTCCAGCAATATTTAAATTAATTTGAGAGAAATCAGGTATCAAATAAAACTTAATCCCTTCTATCGAATTTGGAAGTGTAAGAGCATAAATGATTAGGATTATCATTAGAAATATTAAGGAAGGCATTAATATTTTAGAGGCTCTTTCAATTCCATCTGCTATTCCTTTAGATACAATAAATGCAGTAACGAACATAAATAAAAATGAGTATAGGATGATGCTTTTAACATTATTTGTATATTCATAAAAGCTTTCATAAACTTGAAAATTTCCCTTAATCATTTCAAATACATAGCCTAAAACCCAACCCGCAACAACTGAATAAAATGATAATATTAAAATACCAGTTAAAACACCCATTTTTCCAATAAAATTCCACTTTTTAAAACCTAATTTTTTAAATGAACCTATTGCGTTTCTCTTTGATTTTCTTCCAATTGCAATTTCAGATACTATAACAGGAAAACATAGAATAAAACAGAAAAATAAATACATTAACAAAAAGGCTGCTCCTCCACCGTTAGAAACCTCTATTGGAAACTTCCAAATATTTCCTAAACCTACCGCTGATCCAGCAGCTGCTAATATAAAACCTATTTTTGAATTAAAACCACCTCTAGAATTCATTGGAAAGTTTCTTTATTTAAAGATATAAATAAAGATGTATTAATCATGTAATATTTAATTATTATAAAATATTAAATATATTGTATTCGCCAGTAGATATTATTTTATCTGCAATTCTTCTTCTTGTATCTTTAATATTAATTGGATTAATTTTAGTAAATCTTCTTAATCCAATTATCATCATATTTAATTCATCTGAAGAAACGAAGTTATTTAAACACTCTTTACCTGAATTTGAGATATTAACACATGAGTCATAAAGAAATGATTTCATTATATCAAAATAAATTGATTTATCATCTTTATTGTATCGTTTTATAATTTTCTCAGATCTTAATAAAACTGATTCAGCAGCATATAAGTTTATTATCATATCTGCTATATTCATAAGAATCTCCTGTTCATCTGAAATTTTATCTTTAAAATGTAGTGCTGCCTTTCCTAAAACCATAAGAGTAGCTTTTTTTAAATTTTTAATTACATGATGATATTCACTGAAAATAGATGAATCATCACCATTTTCTATAGTCGGAACTGATAATAATTCTTTAGAAACAGATAATGCACTTGTAGTTATATCTAATTCGCCTTTAGCTGCTCTTTTTAAAATCATACCTACTAATAACATTCTATTAATTTCACTTGTTCCTTCATAAATTCTAGATATCCTAGCATCTCTATAAGCTCTAGCCATTGGGGCCTCTTCTGAAAAGCCCATTCCACCATAAATCTGAACACCTTCATCAACTACATAATCAAGTATTTCAGAACCAAATACTTTTGCAATAGCACATTCGACAGCAAATTGATCTAAAGCATCAACTTCAGCCTTAGATTTTGATAAACCACTATCCATTAATTCAATAACTTTATTATCAATGTCTTGTCCAGCTCTGTATGATAAAGCTTCACAGGCATAAGTCTTACAGACCATTTGAGCAATTTTATTTTTTATTGCACCAAAAGATGAAAGTGGTTTACCAAATTGTATTCTTTCATTAGAGTAAGTAATAACATGATCAATAACCCCCCTACATCCTCCTAAGACACCAGCACCTAATTTTATACGACCAATATTTAAAACGTTTAATGCAATTTTAAAACCATTTTCTCTTTTTGAAAGAAGATTTTCAATAGGAACCTTACAATCGTTAAAAAATATTTGTCTAGTAGAAGATCCTTTTATACCGAGCTTTTTTTCTTCATCATTCATAGTTATGCCACCAAAAGATTTTTCAACTATAAAAGCAGATAAAAATTTATCATCATCAATTTTTGCAAAAACAATGTATACGTCTGAAATACCACCGTTCGTAATCCACATTTTTTGACCATTAATTAAATAATGATTTTTATCTGCAGATAATTTTGCCTTTGTTTTAGCAGCATTAGCATCTGAGCCAGAATCTGGTTCAGATAAACAATATGCACCTTTCCACTCACCAGAAACTAACTTAGGTAAATACTTATTTTTTTGATCTTCTGTTCCAAAATATAATATAGGTAAAGTAGCTATAGCAGTATGAGCACCATATGCGGTTGAATAAGATCCTGTAGAACCTATTATATCTGCAATTAACATACTAGTATTGAAACTCATATTTAACCCACCATATTGAGATGGAACACATATTCCCAACAAACCTAGTTCTCCAGCTTTTTCTAACAAAGAAGCCATTAATCCATCTTCAAGTTCATCTATTTGGTCTTTAACAGGATTTATATCTCTTTTAATAAAATCTTCACAAGCTTCTACCATCATTCTTTGATCCTCATTGAAATCATCAATCGTGAAAATTGAATTTGAATCAATATCATTTATAAGAAATTCTCCGCCGATTAATGATTTTTTAGCTAACTCTTTATCCATTTTTATAAGTTTTATATCAATATTATTCTAGTAAACGTTTATAATTAAAATTATGTTTTAAATATATATATTAATTATAAATCAATAGTTATCTAAAGGTTAAGATTTCTTAAATCCACAGGTACTACTTTTGATACGCCTTGTTCAGGCATGGTAATACCATAAATAACATCTGTATTCATCATCGTTCTTTTATTATGAGTAACTATTATAAATTGAGAATCTTTAGAGAATTTTTTAATAATTCTATTAAATTTATCAATGTTATTATCATCTAAAGGTGCATCAACCTCATCAAATATACAAAATGGAGCTGGTTTTAATAAATATATAGCAAATAATAGTGAAGTAGCAGTTAAAGTTTTTTCACCACCTGATAGTTGATTAATTGAAATTGGTTTTTTACCTTTTGGTTTAGCTAATATATCGATGCTTGACTCTAATGGGTTATTTTTATCTGATAAAATTAAATCACAATCATCATCTTCTATGAAAAGTGAGCGAAAAACATCCTTAAAATATTTTTTTATTTTTTCAAAAGAATTCAGAAATGTTTCAGTAGCGTTTTTATCAATTTCATTTATTGTTTTTAATAGTGATTCTTTTGCTTCCAATAAATCATTTCTTTCTTTACTGATAAATTCATTTCTTTCTTTCATTTCATTATAAGTTTCTAATGCTAGAGGATTAATTTGACCAATTTTATCAATTTTTTCTTTGGTTTTTAGAATAATATTTTCAATTGTTTCAGTTGACTTATTTTCAAAAATACCTTCATCTAATTTGAGATCTAAAATATTCAAATCAAATTCAACTTTAATTCTTTCATTTACAGAATTTAAGTCTAATTCTAACTCATGAATTTCATTTTTATATTCATTTATTAAAATTAGATTTTGATCTTTTTTATCTCTATTTAATTTAATTTCCTTATCAATCTTATCAATTTCTTCTCTAGTTTTATGATAATCATTTTCATAATTATTTAATTCAATTTCAAGTTTATCTTTTTGTTTATATAAGTCAACAAGTAAATTATCCTTATCAGAAGTAATATTTTTTGAATCCTTAATTTCATCATTACATTTAAGTAATTCTTTTTTATTTATTTTTATTTGGTTTAGGTTATATTCATAGGTTGATGATTTATAGTCCAATTCATTATTAAGAGAATTAATTTTATTTTTAATTTTGTTAAAAAGTATTTCCTCGTTTGATAAATCCTTTGATTTTTTGGTGAATTGTTTATTTAATTTAATTAATTCTTTATTTTCATCTGAAAATGACTTTTCAAGTAAATTAACATTAGATAATATTTCATTAATTTGTTTTTCAAAGGAATTTAATTTTAAAATAATTTCTTCTCTATTCATTTCTTCAATTTGAATAAGACTAATAATTTGATTTTTCTTTTCTTGTATAGACTTTAAATTAAAATTGATTGATCTAAAGTTTTGATTTATTTCATCTAGACTTGAGATTTTAATTTGCTTATTATCAATCTGTTTTTCAAATTTTGAAAATTGCTCCTTTGTTTTACTGAGTTTTTTTGAAAGCTTTTGTAGGGAGTCTTCTTCTTGAAAAATTTCTTTCTTTATACTTTCGATAGAAAATAAAGACCTCGAATTGCTCTCCTCATCAAGTTTCATTTTTTTATTTAATTCTTCAGATTTGATTTCAAGAAATTTTAATTTTTCTTTTTTTATTTTTTTATTTTCTTCATGCTTTCTGATTCGGTCTAATTTATTATTTACAACTTTTTGCTTTTTAATTAATTCTTGTTCAAATGAAATTAAAGAAGATTTTAGGGATTCAAGGTTTGCATTTTTTTTTGCAATTCCAGATGACAGTTTAACATCATTAACTTCTATTTTTTTTAAATCATTTTTGATTTTACTTAATTTCTTACTTTTTTCTAAAGTAGCTTTTATAGCTATATTAATTGATAGTTTTTTATATTTATCTTTTAATTCATAAAACTTTTTAGTCTGATCCGATTGTCTTTTTAGGGAACGTAAATTTTTTTCAATTTCATATATTAAATCATCGACTCTTTCTAAATCTTTATCTGTATAAGATATTTTATTTAAAGTTTCTTTCTTTCTTTTTTTAAATTTTGAAATTCCAGATGCTTCCTCAAACAACTTCATTCTAGAATTATCTTTATCATTTAATATATTATCAACCATCGATAATTCAATTATTGCATAGTTATTTGATGTGATTCCAGTATCTAAAAATAAATTTGTAATATCTTTTAACCTACACTTAACGTCATTTAAAAAATATTCACTTTCACCCGATCTGAAATATTTTCTGGCTATAGATACATTTGAATATTCGGAAGGAATTAAATTTTTAGTATTATCAAATGTTATAGAAACTTCTGCTAAATTTAATTTTTTTCTTGATTTACTTCCATTAAAAATTATATTTTCCATTTTATCTGATCTGAGTAAAGTTGTTTTCTGTTCACCTAAAACCCATCTAATTGCATCAACAACATTAGATTTACCACAACCATTTGGGCCTACAACTCCAGTTACACCATCATTAAAGTTTATTACCGTTTTGTCTCCAAAACTTTTAAACCCTTTTATTTCAATTTTACTTAGTTTCATTATAGATAATGAATTAAATTTGGAACAGAACAAATATAATAATTATTAAATATGGATTTTGATTTAGAGAATCTAATATACATTTTTGGTGCCTTAGCTTATTTTGCATCAGCAATATTTGGTTGGTTTAAAGAAAAAAATAAGAGGAAACCTAGTGAAGATTCAGTTGAGGAAAATAAAGAAATTCAAGAAGATAAAATCCCTAAAACATTTCAAGATTTAGTAGATCAAGTAAAGTCAGAACTTGATCAAAATGATAATAAAAAAGAATTAGTAAAAGAGGAAGAAATAATAGAAGA
>JBELBJ010000021.1:0-13668 GCA_042095375.1 Marinoscillum sp. | reverse complement strand
AAAATATTGAAGAAAATGATGTTGATACAGAAACAGAAAAAAAATCAGATAAAGATTTATCTAAAAGAATTGAAAGACTAGATGGTTATAAAATAATAGAAAAAAGTAATGAGAAATTTGAGAATGAACTGTTTAATGAATTAAATGATTCAAATTCATTAAAAAAAGCATTTTTATTTAAAGAAATCTTAAAAAGAAAATTCTAATAAAATTATCTTTTACCTATATCTGTGTATTTTCTAGATGTATTACCAGTATAAATCTGTCTAGGCCTTCCTAAAGGCTCTTTATTTTCTCTCATTTCTTTCCATTGTGCAATCCAGCCAGGTAATCTTCCTAACGCAAACATAACTGTAAACATTTCTGGAGGAAAACCTATTGCCCTGTAGATAATACCACTATAAAAATCAACATTTGGATAAAGTTTCTTATCAATAAAGTATTGATCTTTTAATGCTATTTCTTCTAATTTTTTGGCTAAATCCAAAATAGGATCATCAATACCTAATTTATTCATTACATTGTCAGCAGCGACCTTAATTATCTTTGCTCTTGGATCAAAGTTTTTATAAACTCTATGACCAAAGCCCATTAACCTAAAAGGATCATTTTTATCTTTAGCTTTTTTAATATATTTATCAATATTATTATTATCAGCTGAAATTTGTTCTAACATTTCAATAACAGCTTGATTAGCACCGCCATGTAATGGTCCCCATAATGCATTAATACCAGCAGATACTGATGCATATATACTTGAAAGAGAAGAACCTACTATTCTAACAGTTGAAGTTGAACAGTTTTGTTCATGATCAGCATGTAAAATAAGTAACTTATTTAAAGCATCTGTAACAACTGGATTTACACTATAATTTTCAGATGGAAGTTTAAACATCATTTTCAGGAAATTGGAACAATAATCAAGTCTATTGTCTGGGTAAATTATAGGATGACCCTTTCTCCTTTTATATGACCAAGCTGCAAAGGTTGGAAATTTCCCAAGTATTCTAACAATACTTAAATCTACAAGATTTTTTGATCTGCTTGGATCTAATGATTCAGGGTAGAAAGCGGTCAAACTAGTAATTAATGAAGATAAAATACCCATAGGATGTGCTTTAGATGGATATCCCTCAAGAATAATTTTAAAATCTTCATGAACTAGGGTATGAATTCTTATATTATTTTCAAAATAAATCAATTCATCTTTGGATGGTAATTCACCATAGATTAACAAATAACATACTTCAATAAAGGATGATTTAGATGCAAGTTCTTCAATAGAATACCCTCTATGTCTCAATATACCTTTTTCACCATCTAAATAAGTAATATTACTTGTAGTAGATCCAGTATTTTTAAAACCCTTATCTATTGTAATAAATCCTGTTTCAGATCTTAATTTTGATATGTCTAAAGCAATTTCATCTTCTGAACCTTTTATCAATGGAATTTTTAAATTTTTCCCATTTATTTCAAGATTAGCAAATTTATCCATTTTGTTTTATGAATTATACCTAATTATTACCAAGAATTATTGGAAGTCCGTCTTTTGCGCTTCCTATAACAATAACTTTTGAATTCGGTGATTCAGCTAACTTGCTTGTTGCCTCAATACCTCTCATTTTTAATAAATTAGGAGTAAGACTATTATTAATAATTTTATTAGCTTTTGCTTCACCTTCTGCAGCAATTCTTTTTCTTTCAGCTTCACTTTTTTCTTTATCAAGTCTAAATTGATAAGCTAAAGCTTCTTGTTCTTGTTGTAATTTACTTTCAATTGCATTCTTAATTTGATCAGGTAATGAAATAGATCTTATTAGAAGAGATTTCATAACAATATTATTCCCTGGTTTAATTAAAACTAGACTAGCTTCAGATTGAATTTGCGTTTCAACTGCTGAACGCTTTGTAGAATATATTTCTTCTGCCGTATACCTACCCATAACTTGACGTACTGTAGATCTAAATTCAGGTCTAACTAATCTTCTTAAATAATCCATTTGAAATGTTTCATATATTTCACCTATAGAATCATATACTGGATGAAAACTCATAGTAACATCAACATTTATATTTAAACCATTCTTATCTAAAACATCGATAGTTTCTTCAACCAAATTGTCAGTAATGTCAAATTTGTAAATGTCATTCCATGGCATTTTATAATTAAATCCTGGAATAATGATATTTTTCTTATCTAGACCTCCAGTAAATTTTCTAAAAATAACAGCTCTTTCTGTTGATTCAACAACAAAAAATATACTTGAAGCAAATGAAAAAAGAATTGTTACACTAAATAGTAATACAATTATTAAAGAAAGTAATTTATTGTTTTGCATGATTTTTATATTTATTTAAAATTAATTTATTAATTCGTTATTATGAAATAATATTTTTTTTTTCCTTTTTGAATTAACAAATATTTATCATCTAGTAACTCCAAATTATTTAAAGTATAGTTTTCATCAACTTTTATTTTATTAATACTTACTCCTCCACTTATTATCATTCTTCTTATTTCAGATTTAGAATTAAAAATTTTATTTTCTGTAGTTGTAGATAGCAAATCAATAATTCCACAATTTTTAAATGATTTTTTTGATATTGAAATATTAGGTACAGCTGAGGAAATAGATTCTAATCCAATTTTATCTAGTGATTTTAAATCATCAAAAGTTGATTTTCCAAATAATATCTTTGAGGTTTTTTTTGCAATATTTAAACTTTCTTTTGAATGAACCAAATTAGTTAGTTCTTCTGCAATATGATTTTGAAGAAGCCTCAATTCTGAATTGATTTTACTTTTTTTAATTAAATCTTCAACAAAAGTTCTTTCTTTCATAGAAAATATTTTAATATAGTTCAATGCATCATCATCAGATATGTTTAACCAAAATTGATAAAAATTATATGGACTAGTTTTTTTTGGATCAAGCCAAATATTTCCTTCTTCAGTTTTTCCAAATTTTCCACCATCAGATTTAGTTAATAGATTTGTCGTTATTCCAAAAGCTGTCCCATTTCCTTTTCTTCTAATCAACTCAGTTCCTGAAACAATATTACCCCATTGATCAGATCCTCCCATTTGAATTTTTACTTTTTTATTTTTCCAAAGCCAATAAAAATCATATCCTTGAATTAATTGATAAGAAAATTCTGTAAATGAAATGCCAGATTCTAATCTGTTTTTAACAGATTCTTTTGCTAACATATAATTAATAGATATATGTTTTCCAACTGATCTTAAAAAATTAAGAACATTAAAATCTTTAAACCAATCAAAGTTATTTACTATTAAGGCCTTATTTTTAGTTTTTTCAAAGTCTAAAAATATTTCAAATTGTTTTTTAATTTTCTTTTGATTATAAAATAACAAATCTTCATCTAAAAACTTTCTTTCTTTCGATTTTCCTGATGGATCACCAACCATTCCAGTTGCTCCTCCAATTAAAACTATTGGTTTATGTCCGCATTTTTGAAAAATAGACAATATCATAACTTGAAGCATATTTCCAATATGAAGGGAATCAGCGGTAGGATCAAAGCCTATATATCCTGCTGTCATTTCTTTTTGTAATAAATCCTCTACGCCTGGAGTTAAATCATGGATCATACCTCTCCATTTTAGCTCTTCAAGAAAGTCTTTCATATAATGCAAAAATATATATTTGTTTATAATCTTAACCTTGAATAATCAAAATTTAATAAAATAATAATAATATATTATTATTAAAATCTAATTAAATTTAAGTATAAACTATCTATGATATACTCCTACAAAAAAATATTAGAGGACATAAAAAACAACACTTTTTTTAATATATATTTTTTAATGGGAGAGGAATCCTATTTTATAGATAAAATAACAAACTATTTTACTCAAAATTTTATAAAGGCAGAACATAAATCTTTTGATCAGGAAATTATTTATGGAAAAGACACAGACATTAATACAATAATTAATAGATGTAAAAGATTCCCAATGATGTCTGATAAACAATTAATTATCATTAAAGAATCTCAAAATTTATCTTTCTTTAAAAATAATAAAGAAAATGAATATGAAAACTTTATTAATTATTTATCAAATCCTGTAAAACAAACCTTTTTAATCTTTGCATTTAAAAATAAAGTTTTAGATCAAAGAAAAAAAATAACAAAAAAAATCATAGAAAGTTGTGTGGTGTTAAACACTGAAGATAAACAAAACAAAGTATATGAAAATCAACTTTCAGAATGGATAAAAACTGAAGTAAAAGAACATAATTTTTCAATCGATGAAAAGGCTATTATATTATTAATTGAAAATATTGGAAATAATCTTAATAAAATTGTAAATGAACTTCAAAAAGTTTACTTAAATAAAAAAGATAGTCAGATAATAAATTCTAAAGATATTGAAATGTTTGTAGGTATAAATAGAGATTATAATCTATTTGAATTACAGGATTCTTTAATTAACAAAGATCTTAATAAAGCAATTAAAATAGTATCCTATTTTGAATCAAACCCAAAAAATAATCCTATTCAGAAAACTATTATATTCTTATTTAATTTTTTTAGTAGATTACTTTTTATTAAGTCTTTCAGCCCCAAAGAAACTCAAAGTATCTCTCAAATTTTAAAAATACATCCTTTTGCCGCTAAATCATATATGAAAGCAACAAATAAGTATTCCATGAGTGATATAAAAAAAATAATTAAATATTTTAAAGAAATAGATTTAATTACTAAAGGAATCAAATTAAATAATAATAAGGAAGCTATATTATTAAAAGAATTAATTTATAAGATGACTTATGTATAAACCATATCTAATTCTAATTAGTTATTTACTTATATTTTTTTTATCATTTGATTTAAATGCTCAAAAACTTAATTTGGATTATGAAGTGAATTTATTCAATAATTCAGAAAGCATATTTAAAAATAAGAATTATGAAATTGCATTAAATGAATTTAAAAACTTTAAAAAAAAATTTCCTAATTCTCCATTAATTGAAGAATCTGATTTTTATATATTTCTTTCAGAAGTTTATACTTACAAAATAGAAGATCACGATGAAATAGAAAAATTTATCCTTAACAATAAAGACCCCAAGTATAGTCAATTACCCGCAGCATATGGTGAATATGTTTTTGACAAAGGTGATTATAATAAAGCAATAAAATATCTTGATATTTCTAAATTGACAACCTATGATATTTTATACAAAATAGGATTTTCTTATTACAAAATAGAAAATTATATTAATGCTGAAAATTATTTAAAAAAAATAAGATTATCAGATTATAAAGATGATGCAAGTTATTATTTAGGTATTATTGAAATAAAGAAAAAAAATTATAAGGCAGCAATTAACTATTTAAAAAGCATAAGTAAATTTATTTATCAGGATGCTATTAAATATTACTTAATATTTACAAACTATAATATTGAAAATTATAATGAAGTAATAAAATTGTCAGAAGAGATAGATGAAAATACTTTAAATCTAAATCACATTAATTATATATTAGGAAGTACATATTTTGTTATTAATGAATATGAGAATAGTTTAAATTTTTACTCAAAATATAATAATAAAGGGGAAGTTGATAATAAATTAAATTTTGAAATCGGATACTCTTTATTAAAAATTAATGATACTGATTCTGCCATAAATATTTTTGAAACAAACGCATTAAATGATAACTATTATGGTCAATTATCCTCATATTATTTAGGTGATATCTTTTATAAGAAAAAAAATTATAAATTTTCATTAAATGCTTTTTATAATGCTTACCTAAAAAAATTTGATGAAAAATATTCATTAGATGCACTCTATAAATATTCAATAATAAATTATAAAATTGAAAACAACGATGAATCATTAAGTTCATTAATTGAAATAAAAGAAAAATACCCTAGATATAAGACTGAAGAAATAAATTATTTAATAGCAGAAAATTATTTAAAAACTACAAATTTTCAAAAGGCAATAAGTTTTATTGAATCATTGGATTCTATAGGAGTAAAAGTAAAAAAGAGTTATCAAATAATAACATTCCAAAGAGGTTCGGAATTATTCAATCAAGGTGAACTAATTAGATCAATTAATTTTTTTAAGAAATCACAGACTTATCAGATTGACAAAAACCTGTATTTAGAATCTTTATTTTGGATAGGGGAGTCAAATTTTCTTCAAAAGAAATTCCCTGAGGCATATAAAAACTATATTGAATTATTGAATTGTAATTGCAAAATTGACAACTCTCTTAGATTAAATACATTATATTCAATTGCGTATACACTTTTCAATAACAAAGAATATAACAAATCAATTAATTATTTCTTATCATATATTAATCTAAATCAATTAGATGACAGTAAGTTATTAGATGCTAAATTGAGATTAGCTGATTCTTATTATGCAATTAAAAATTATTCTAAATCTATCGATATATATAATAGTTTACTTTACAAATCTAACATTGACAAAAATTATCTTTTATATCAAATAGGATTAGCTAATTATGGTAGGAATAAAAATCAAAAAAGTATTGAAAATTTAACTCAAATAATAGAAAACGATACGTCAAATCTAATAGATGATGCTGTATTTAGAATAGCTTCAATATATTTTGAAACATCAAAATTCGATTCATCTATTGTGTTTTTATCAAAAATAATAGATGAATATCAAAATAGTGAATATTTATCTTATTCATATTTAAAAAGAGCTATTGCATATTATAATTTAAAATCATATGAGCAATCTGAAAATGACTATTTGTTTTTACTTAAAAATTTTAAATCCAAAGAAATTTATAATGAATCTATACTAGGTGTTCAAAAAGTAGTAAACTTTACTGAAAATTTTTCAATACTTAGTGAATATCTTGAAAAATTTAAAACCCTTTATCCAGATGATAAAAGTATAGAGTCAATAGAATTTGAAACTATAAAAAATTTATATTTTTCTCAAAATTATTATCAAGTTATTTCTTTATCAAACGAATTTATTAATACATATCAAGAAAGCACATATTTAAATGAAGTGAAATTTTTATTAGGAGAATCTAACTTCAAGTTAAAAAATTATGATGCATCAATTATCAATTATCAATATCTAATTACTATTGAAAACAAAAAATATTTTAATAGGTCTATTAATAAATTAGGAAAAATTTATTTTAATATAAAATCATACAATGAATCATTAAAGTATTATAAAAATTTAAATAATAATGCAATTAATAATAGGGAATTAACAGATGCATACTTAGGGATAGTAAATAATTTCTATACTCTGAAAGTATATGATTCCTCGATTTATTATTCTCAAAAGTTGTTGATAATTGATAAAATATCTTTTAATTTAAAAAATAAGGCTAACTTATTTATTGCAAAATCATTTATAGAAAATAATCAAATAAATAATGGTATTGACTATCTATTAACAACAATAAATTTAGTTAAAGATGAAAGTGGGGCAGAAGCACAATACCTATTAGCAAAGATTTTTTATGATAAAAGTCAATTAAATCAATCCCTTGAAACTTTATACTTATTAAATGAAAACTTCTCTGAGTTTAATTATTGGAGAGGAAAAGGTTATTTATTGATTGCTAAAATTTTTATTGATTCAGATGAGTTTTTTCAAGCTAAATCAACTTTAGAATCCTTAATTGAAAAAAATAGTAACGAAGAAATTAAAAAAGAAGCAGAAAATATGTTAAATAAAATAAATACCATTGATTAAGATGAAATACTACTTTTTCTTATTATTTATTATAATGATTATAAATCACAATACACTATCTCAAGAAATAAAAGAAAGTGAGGGTAAAATTGAAAATGCTCAAATCTTAATTGAAAAAAATAAAATTATAGTATTGCCCGATGCTCAAAAAAAAGGGAATGACACTATCGAAAGTATCAATAAAAACATAAAATATCCTTTAAATATTAATTCTATAGAATTAAACGTAAGGAAAGAAAAATTATCAATAGATGAAATAAAAGACTATTTAATTGATAAAAAAACAATCACAGGTTTTAATAATAATTTTTCCTTTTTATATGGTAACTACAAGTCATTACTGATTAAATCTAATAATTATTTTGATTTTTCAGACAATTTAAAGTTTGATGCTAGTTTATATCACAATTCAAATAAAATTGGATATACAAAAGATGAAAATAGTGGCTTTTATAATTCAAAAATTTTATTTAATTCTTATTATACTGAAAGGTTTTTGAATTCATATCATAATATAAATCTAAATTTAAGTTATAACAGAATTAAAACCTTCTATTATGGTTTTATTAATGAAAATAGCAAAGAAATTTCAAAAGAAGATATTGATATTAATAATAATTTTATTCAATATAACTTTTCAATTTCAAGGGGAATTAATGATGATATAAAACAAAAATTATTTTATAAAATAATTTTTAATAATTCAAATTTAAATAGCTATTTATATAATGAATATGTATCGATAATTCAAGCAGAGATAAGTTTTAAAATTAATAATAATATTAATTCTAATTTAACTTTTGATAACTATTATAGAAACCTCAAAAAAAATAATAATTTAATTATATCGGAAGATCAAAAAAGAAATAATATGTTGCTAAATTATTTTTTTGATTACAAGTTTAAAAATTATGATATAAAACTAGGAATAATTTATGACATTGATTCAAAATTAAAAGATCATGTTTTATATCCATTATTTGAATTTAATTATTTAAATAAAAAGGGATATTACATGAATTTATTTTTAGATGGAGGAGATGATACAAATTTTTATTTTTCTAGAATAAAGGAGAACCCTTACCTGTATGATACTAATTTTGAATATACTGATTTAGTAGAAAAAATAAATTATGGTGGTTTATTTGGGATTAAACTTTTCAAAAATAAAGGAAATCTTAAGTTAAGCTATAATGAAAAAAAAATATCCAATTTTTTTGTATATGGAAAATCTAAAAATGATATTATTTCATCAAATAATAAAGATTTTGATATATATAGGTATTCAATATTTTATGACTCTGGAAATGTTAATCAAAAGAAAATAAACTTGTTTTTTGATTATTCTAAAAATAAATTTTTTAATTCATCTTTGATTTTTACTTATAATAACTATAAACTAAATAATTTTTCTTTTCCTTCAAATTTACCCAAATATGAAATTTATTTATCTAATGAATTAAAAATAAATAATTTTGAAATAATTGGAAATATATCATCTTTTATAGAAACCTATTCTATTGATAATAATAAGAATTCAGAAAAATTGGAAAATTATTTAAATGTTAATTTTAATATAAACTATCTATTATTTGAAAATACAAAAATTATACTTCAGTTAAATAATATTCTAGACTCTAAAAATGAGGTTTACTATAAATATAATGATCTAGGGTTTAATTTAAAATTTGGATTTATATATAGCTTGAAATGAAAAAACTCAATGACTATTTAAAGGATGATTATGGATTAAAAAAAATAGATTTATCTAAAATCAAAAAAGTAAAAAATAATAAACCAATAAAGTTTATAATTTTATCGGTTTTAATAATACTACTTTCAAGTTTAATTGGCATTTATATTTCTATAAATAAAAGAGATGAATTAGCTAATCCTGAAGTTCAAGAAATAAAAAATGAATCAAAACCTTCATCATATACTATTGATACCTTAAAAATTGATCCTAAAATAGTTGAAAAAACGAGTCTGCCAATTGAAATTAAAAAAACTGAAGTTTTAATTAACGATAAAAAAACTGGAAAATATTATATTATATCAGGAAGTTTCAAAGATTACGAATTATCTTTAAATGAAGCAAATGAATTTTTAAATAATGGATTTCAAAGTTCAATTATTTTACCAATAGAAAATAAAAAAGGATATTACAGAGTTGCAATTGATGCTCATTTTATTAAAGGGGAAGCTATAATTGCATTAAATAATTATAAAAAGACTTTAAAAAAGGAACTATGGATTTTAAAACATTAATACTACAAATTATAAACGATTCAACCATAATTGAAAAATCAAATGAACCATTGACAATATCTGTTTTTGATTTATTATTAAAAGGTGGTTTTATGATGATTCCAATCTTCATATTATTTATCATGTCAATTTACATTCTTTTTGAAAAAATTTTTGTTTTGAGAAGAGAATCTAAAAATATTAAAGGATTTAATAAAGAAATAAGAGATAGGGTTGTTCAGGGTGATATTAATGGAGCAAAATTAATCTGTCAAGAAACAAACACTCCATCTTCTAGAATGATATTGAAAGGTTTATCTAGAATTAATGGAAATTTAAAAAATATTGAAGCATCAATTGAAAACGTTGGGAAAATAGAAATATATAATTTAGAAAAAAATTTAAGTCTTCTAGCTACTATTTCTGGTGCTGCACCAATGATAGGTTTCTTAGGAACAGTAACTGGTATGATTCAAGCATTTATATCAATCGCTCAAGAAGAAGGTGCTGTAAGTCCTAAATTATTATCAAGTGGGATATATGAAGCTATGATAACAACAGCATCTGGATTATTTGTTGGTATAATTGCCTTTTTATCTTATAATTATCTTGTAGCGAAAGTTGAAAAATTAATACATAATATGGAATATTCTTCAATTGAATTCTTAGATATTTTACAAGAAAAGCGATGAATATTAAATCTAAACATAAGGTTAATTCAACGTTCAGTATGTCTTCAATGACAGATATTATATTTCTATTATTAATCTTTTTTATGCTTACGGCATCATTTATAACTCCATCAGGTTTACCAATTAATTTACCATCTAGTAAAAGTTCAAATATAGTTATTCAAAAAATTTCTATTTCTATTACTGAAGAGCTAGAATATTTTGTTAACGATGAAAAAATTGAAATTCAAAATTTAGAAATGATACTAAAAAATGAACTTCAAGGAAAAGAAGGTTTAATTGTTTTGCACTGTGATAAAAGTGTTCCAGTAGAGAAACTCGTTGAAGTAGCAGGAATAGCTACATTATTAGAAGCAAAAGTTAGTATTGCAACTAAACCAATGAAATAAGTTTTGAAAAATAATTTATCATCAAAAAATAAAGCTAGTCTATTAACATTATTAGTTAATATCATATTTTTTCTTGTTATTTTTTTTATGATTGCCTGGAAAGAAACAATACCACCAATACCAGAATATGGAATTGAAATTGGAATTACCGAGTATATTGATGATTCAGAAAATAGTGAATCAGATGATATTTCAAATAAAAATGATAAAAAAGAAGATAATGATGCTGAAATTGAAGATGAAATAAAAAATGAATTGAATAATGAGTTAGTTGAAGATGAGTCTATACAATCTGGAGATAATGTATTTGAAAAAGAAAATTTAGATGAAGATGATTTAGAAGATTTTAATGATACACCTATTGATAAAATTGAAACTATAAAAAAAGAAGTTGAAGATATTGAAAAAGAAAATGTAGAAAAGAAAACTACTGATGAAAAATTAAGCTCTAAAAAAGTGATTGACTCTAGATCAATTTATTCTGAAAAAAGTAATTCACCAACAGGAGCTTCATTAGACTTACAAGGTTGGATGTGGGATTCCTTACCAGAACCAAAAGACTTAAGTAAAGAAAATGGAAAAATTATTTTCGAAATTTTTGTAAATATTTATGGCGAAATTGAAAATATAAGAACATTGGAAACTACTGTAACTCCATCAGTTGAAAAGGTTTATAAAGATGAAGTTTTAAATTTATCATTTACACCAACTTCAACAAATTATAATCCAGCAGATATTTCAAAAGGAACTATAACTTTCATAATAAAATCTAAATAAAATGGATTATAATGAAACAATTAAGTTTCTTTATAATCATCTCCCTGTATATCAAAATATTGGAAATAAGGCATTAAACATAGGTTTAGAAAAAATTAAAAAATTATTAATTAAACTTGATAATCCTCAAGAATCTTTAAAAATTATTCATATAGCTGGAACAAATGGTAAAGGTTCTTCTGCACATAGTATAGCAGCTATTTGTCAATATAACCAACTTAAAACAGGATTATATACATCTCCTCATCTATTTGATTTTAGGGAAAGAATAAGAATTAATGGAAAAAAAGTTGATAAAAACTTTATAACTGAATTTGTAAATAAAAACATAGAAAAAATTAAAGAAATTTCACCCTCATTTTTTGAAATTACTTTTGCTATTAGTTTATGTTACTTTAAGAAAAAAAAAGTTGATTTAGCTATAATAGAAGTTGGATTAGGAGGAAGGTTAGATTCAACAAATATTGTTAATCCATTGATAAGTTTAATTACCAATATCGGTTTTGATCATAAAGAAATACTCGGCTCTACATTAAATGAAATTGCTAATGAAAAGGCAGGTATTATTAAGAAAAAATCAATTGTAATAATTGGAAAAAGACAAAATGAAATTAAAAATGTCTTTATTGAAAAATCTATTAAATTAAAAAGTAAAATATATTTTGCAGATAATGAAATTCAAATATTAAATAGAAAAAATAATAAAATAAATTTCTTTTTATCTTTTGATGAAAAAAAATACTCAATAAATACTAGTATAGTATCAAACTACTATTCAAAAAATATACCTGGTATAATCCTCACATCTTTTTTTATTTTAAAAAGTTTAAAAATAAAAAGCAAAGAACCATTTAAAGGTATAGAATATATTAAAGAATCTGGATTAAGAGGAAGATGGGAAATTCTTTCTAATAAACCTAAAGTAATTTGTGATATATGTCATAATATTGATGCTTTCAATGAAATTATAAATGAATTAAATAACATGAATTTTAAAAATTTATATTTTATAATTGGGGGAGTTGAGTCTAAGGATTGGAAAAATATTATAAAAAAATTACCAAAAAATTATTTTTACCTTTTATGTCAACCTAATATAGAAAGAAAAATGAATGTAAATTCACTTTCAAAAATTTTTAAATACTATAATTTAAATTACAAAACTTTTAAAAGTACATCTTCAGCTTTTAATTATTCTAAGTTGGTTGTTAAGGAAAAAGATATACTTTTTGTAGGTGGAAGTTTATTTGTTGTATCTGAATTTTTTCAAGAATGGGAAAGAAAAAACTAGAGAGATTCGAAGAAAATAAAAAAAGTAAATTTATTATTCAAGAAGGAAAAGGTTTATATAATAATACAAAAGGTAAGTGGAATAAAATTTTTAAAAATAACAATTTAATTAATTTAGAAATAGGGTGTGGTTATGGTGAGTATACTTTTAATTTAGCTAGAAAATACAAAAAAAAAAATTTCATTGGAATTGATATAAAAGGTTCTAGAATATGGAAAGGTTCTAAAATTGCTGAAGATGAAAACTTAAAAAATGTAATGTTTTTAAGGATTAGAATAGAAGAAATAATTGACTTTTTCTCAAAAAATGAAGTTAATTCTATCTACATAATTTTTCCAGATCCAAGACCAAAAAAAAGAGATTTAAAAAAAAGATTAGTTGGATTAGATTTTATGAAAAAATATTTTAAAATTTTAAAAAATAATGGAAAAGTAATATTAAAAACAGAAGATATAAAATTATTTGAATTATGTATTTCAACCCTTAATAATAATTTTAGATATAAAAATCTATTATTATCA
>JBELBJ010000020.1:0-24336 GCA_042095375.1 Marinoscillum sp. | reverse complement strand
TATACTAACAATAAGAGACAATCTGGCGGAGTGGTTTTAGAAAAGCTAAGACACGGAAGACCAGAGGGAATGACTCACAGAATTGTTTGGTTATGGGAACTTGGAAAAAGGGGAATGGTAGATGGTGAATTATCTGAGTTTGAACAATCAGATTTCAGAAGTCAGCTAAGAGGATATGTAGAGAAATGGGGAATGTCATATTCAGGTAGAATGATTAATTGGATAGAAGGTGACATGAAAGAAACGCCATTTGTTCATATCTGGGATATTACTCCAGAAGATCCAGCTGCATTTCAGAAAGCACACAAAGAATTTATTGAGTCAGTACCTCAAGTATTTGGAGGAAGATTCAATGGATTTGGCACATACGATATAAATCAACCAAATGGGGCAACTCACTGGGTTTTAGTATCTGGAAAGGATCTTGATGATCACCTACAGCTACTAAATAATCTTGAAACAAAATATCCTGCAGCAATGGAAAAGTTTGTTAAAGATAGAGGCAAAACTAAAATAGTTCATGACTTTACATTTGAAAATTTAAAGTATATAACAACTCAATAATTTTGTTTGGTAAATAAAAAAGCCCCTTTATACGGGGCTTTTTTTATTTAGAAAAAAATTATTATTAATTACTTTCAAATAAGAAAATTTCGGCATCCCTTATATTGCCCTAACTATAAAATCAATCATTGGAGATAGTCATTACTGGAATATTCAAGACCCGTCCATCCCGCTTATTTTTCAATAAGCCACCCATTCAAATCATAATCTATAAATATCATTTTTAATAATACATTAGACAATTAAAGGGTTAGGTTTGCAAAAAATTATAAAAAATGAATTTTTCCGATATTAGTTTAAATGAATCTATACAAAAATCACTAATTGATTTAAATTTCATTAAACCTACTCCAATCCAAATAAAAGCTATTCCTTATCTACTAAATTCAAATCAAGATTTAATTTCTTTGGCACAAACTGGTACAGGTAAAACTGCAGCATTTGGTTTACCAATAATTCATAATACTAACATAAAGAAAAAAAATACTCAATCAATAATATTATGTCCAACAAGAGAATTGTGTCTACAAATAACAAAAGACCTTAAATTATATTCAAAATATATAAAAGAATTACTAATAACTCCTATTTACGGTGGATCGGACATTAGAAAACAAATGCGAGAACTTAAATTGGGCAGCCAAATAGTAGTAGGAACACCAGGTAGAGTTTTAGACCTAATAAATAAAAAGAAATTAGAATTAAAAAATATAGATGTAGTAGTTCTTGATGAAGCCGATGAAATGTTAAACATGGGATTTAAAGAAGATATTGATTTAATACTAGAGGGAACAAATGAAAATAAGCAAATACTCTTATTTTCAGCTACTATGCCTAAAGAAGTTTTGAAAATCTCAAAAAATTATATGAAAAAACCTAAAAAAATTCAGGTTGATTCTAAAAATGAAGGAGTAAAAGACATAGAACATAACTATTATTTAGTTATGAATCTAAAAGATAGATATCAAGTTCTTAGAAGAATTTGTGATATTAACCCAAATATCTACGGTATTATATTTTGTAGAACAAGGAGAGAATGTAAAGATATTTTAAGCAAACTAGTACAGGATGGTTATAATGCAGATTCATTAAATGGTGACCTATCTCAACCACAAAGAGATCATGTAATGAATAAATTTAGAAAAAAAAACATACAACTATTAGTAGCTACTGATGTTGCTGCAAGAGGTCTAGATGTTAATGATTTGTCTCATATAATTAATTACAATCTACCTGATGACAATCAAATCTATGTTCATAGATCTGGAAGAACCGGTAGAGCAGGTAAAAAAGGCATATCCATAATTATTGGTTCTCTAAGAGATAAAAGAAAGATTCTTTCAATACAAAAAACGATTAATAAAGAAATAAAAAAAAAAGAAATTCCAAAAGGAAAAGATATTTGCGAGGTACAACTAATGAATCTCATAGAAAGAATAATTCATTCAGAAGTTAATAATGATATAGAAAAATTTATACCCTCTATCATGGAAAAAGTTTCTCATCTAAATAGAGAAGATTTATTAAAACAATTGGTTTCTTTAGAGTTTAGTAGATTTCTTTCTTTTTATAATAATGTAGCTGATATAAATTCAGATGAAAAAAAAATAAATTTAAATAAAGGAAAAGCTGACAAAGGATTCTCTAGATTTTTTATTAATCTAGGTAAAAAACATAAACTAAAACCTCAAAACCTTATTGGTATAATTAATGAGTTTACTGCTAATAAAGATATTTCTATCGGTAAAATTGATATAATGACAGGGTTTTCTTTCTTTGAAATTCCCATAAAACATGAAAGAGAAATTCTTACTACTTTAAAAAAGTTTACATGGAATAATTATAAATGTAGTGTAGAACTTTCTAAAACTATCAATAATGATTTTAAAAGAAAAGATAAAAAATTCAAAAAATCAAGAAAAGGATTCAAAGGAAATAGAAATAAATCGAGAAGAAATAGAAAACGCCATTCGTAAACTATTTATTTTTTTATCAAGATAACCTTAAAATCTTTTTTTTAAATTAAGGTATGAAAAAATTTATCTAGTCGAAAATCTGAAAATTGTCTCGGTATCGTACTTTTCTCCAGGATTTAATATGACAGTAGGAAAACTTTTCTGGTTTGGGGAGTTAGGATAGTGTTGAGTTTCTAGACAGAAACCAGACCTAAACACATAGCTACCACCATCTTTAGATTTTAAAGTACCATCTAGAAAGTTTCCAGAGTAAAACTGGATACCAGGCTGATCAGAAAATACCTCTAGTAATCTCCCAGACAAGGGATCATATGCAGAGGCAACAAATCTGATACCTTCATCTTGATTATTAAGTACCCAGCAATGATCGTAACCATTCCCAAAAGTTAACTGTCTGTCTAATTCATTGATATCATCGCCTACTCTCTTTGACTCTCTGAAGTCAAATGGAGTTCTTTCGACATCTCTTAACTCTCCAGTTGGAATCAGAGTCGTGTCTACAGGAAGGAAGGAGTCTGCATCGATAGTAATTTGATGACCTAATATATCTCTACCTAGGTTTGCAGAAAGGTTAAAATACGAATGCTGCGTGAGGTTAACAACAGTCTTCTTATCTGTGTCTGCCTCGTATCTTACTTTCAATTCGTCTTCATTAGTTAAGGTATAGGTTACTTTCACGTCTAAATTTCCAGGGTAACCTTCCTCCATATCCTTACTTATATAACTTAAAACTAAGGAAGCTGAAGACTCGTTCTCTTCTTCCTTTATATCCCAGATGACCTTATCAAAACCCTTTAATCCTCCATGCAAATGATTTTCACCATTATTAACTGCGAGGGTGTACTCTACCCCATCCAGGTTAAATTTTCCTTCCTTGATACGGTTACCATACCTTCCAATTAGAGCTCCAAAATATGGGCTACTACTCTCATAGTCTAACAAATCATTGAAACCTAAAACAATATCTTTGTAGTTACCGTCCCTATCCTTAACCTTCCATGAGGTTATTATCCCTCCATAATTAATGATACTTACCTCCATGCCGCTACTGTTTTTTAAAGTGTATCGACTGATATCAATACCATCACTAGTCTTCCCAAAAAATTCTTTCTCGATTTTAACTAGAGACATATTTTCTTTTTTTTTAATAATTTCACATGAAATAACAATAGGAAAAAATAATAAAAAATAGATTTTTTTCATATAGTCAAATATACTACTCATTTATTTCCTTTTGAATTTTTCTTTATTAATAGTAGATTAGAATATGAAGTATTTAGAACTAATATTCTTTAGCTTAATATGTTTTTTTCTCTCATGTAAAAAACAAACACTAACATCTATAAAGGCTAATGTTACAATAAACACTGATATAACTGCTAAACCTTATAATCCTATGATTTTTGGTGGGTTCATTGAACACTTTGGTAAGCAAGTTTATGGAGGTGTATTTGATCCTGGATCTCCATTGTCAGACAAAAATGGATTTCGTATTGATGTCGTTAATGCATTAAATGAACTTAAGGTACCTGTAATTCGATGGCCAGGTGGTTGTTTCGTAGATGGTTACCACTGGATTAATGGCGTGGGTGATAATCGTCAACCTACAGATGATATTAGATGGGGAGTAATTGAACCAAACACATTTGGCACTCATGAGTTTATTGAGCTTTGTAGATTATTAGATGCCGAGCCGTATATCTGTCATAATGGTTTAGCAGAAGTTAAAGAAATGACCGATTGGGTTAAATACTCTAATGCAAATGAAGGAAAATTTGCGGAAATGCGTAAGGAAAATGGATATTTTGACCCACTTAATGTAAATATATGGAGTGTAGGAAATGAAAGGTCAGGTCGCGATTATATTCATAAAGTACGTGATGCTGGTCAAGAAATGAAAAAGATGGATTCAAGTATTTTAGTAACTTGTTCAGGTATTCACGGAAATTCCAGTATAGATCCATATCTATTTGAAGCAGCAGGAGAATATTTGGATTATATTTCAGCACATCAATACTGGATTGAAAACTGGCAAGAACATTCTAGACCAAACTACCTATCATGTATGATGCTTTCTGAAAAGCCTGAGTTGTATATTAAAAATATAATTAGTCAAATACAAACTGCAGAAAAAAAAGGACAGATTAATGAAGGACAAATTCAGATTGCTTTTGATGAATGGAACTTACGTTCCTGGCATCATCCAGGATTTCAACGTTTTGAGAAAGTGGATTATAAAGACCCAGAAATTATAAAGTTGATAAAAGCTAGGGATAAAAGTTTGGATCCATCGATTTATAACCTCTCAGATGCATTATTTTCCGCCTCATTTCTTAATTCATGTCTCCGAAATTCTGAATATATTTCTATGGCTAATATTGCACCGCTGGTAAATCAAACAGGACCTCTTTATGTTCATCCCAAAGGAATTGTTAAGCGGACTCATTTCCATACAATGTCAATGTATGTAAACGAACTCGAAGAATATTTCAGTAATACAAAGACATCAGGAAGCAAACTTATATATGGTAAAGATTCCGTTTCTGTCATTGATGCTATTGCCACTGTCGACAAAAAAGGAGAAAACTGGGCTATCTCATTGGTAAATCGTCATCCATCAGAAAACCTTGAATGTAAAATTAGTATGGGAGACAAGCTTTTAAATGGTATATATAAAGCGACAATTCTTACTGGTGAGACAACTGATAGTTATAATAACATAGAAAACCCCAACAGAGTGGAACCAAAAGATTTAGAACTAAAATTTAAAAATGGTGTCGTTCACCTACCTCCTCATTCATTGACTATTGTTCATATCAACGGTGTCTAAATACAAATAAAGTATATTACTTAGTTTGAAATTGTAATTTCATAATTTCCACTTTTTAACTTGAAGTTCCCATCTTCTAAACCAATGATGTTTTCTAATATCATATCATTAGATCTAACTTTTATTTTTTGCAAAGAAGAAACTGGTATAGATACATTAGCAGTTGTTCCTTCTGGGATACGAAACTCATAAACGTAACCATTCACTTGTTTTTTCCAATTTGAAACTACTTTTCCATATGGAGAATGATAGCTAGAATTTACATAATTTAATCCATTAGGAGTTGCGGGATTTAAGGCAAATTCTTTGAATCCTGGGTTTTCTGGATCTGGTCTTATACCTCCAAGCCATCGATAATACCATTCCGTAACAACTCCAAACATAGGATGTGAATTTGAAAAAGTATTATCACTCTCTTTCCATGTTTCCCATATTGTAGTAGCACCTTGATCTATCATATGTCCCCATCCTGGATATTCGGTACTATTAACAATATCAAAAACAATTTGAGGGGAAATATAATTAGAAGCAGATTCTAATATATATTTAGTTCCAAAAATACCAGTTGTAAAGTGTCCAGAAGGGCCATTCAATATTGCTTTAAGTAAAGAATCTTTAGCCATTTCAACTTCATTTTGTGGAATAATATCATGATAAAGTAAAGAAGAAAATAAAGTTTGACGGTTAATTTTCTCATTAACCGGCTTATCCCAAAATTTAGTTTTTATAATTTTTTTAAGTTTATTAGATAAGTTTTTATATTTTTTCTCATTCTCATTGTTTCCTAGCAACTTTGAAAAAAGAGTCATAATTTGAGCAGATTGAAGATAATGAAGGGTTCCAGTTAACTCTACAGGCACAGGTTCTAATGATTCATGGTCACTTAGACCAGCATCAACAATGCCATTTGGATGAATTCTTGTAACCTTATCCATCCATTCATTATTTAATGGATATAGTTCTTGAATGATTTCTAAATCATTATAATAAACATATAAATAATATTGAGTGATAAGAAATGCTGATTCCCAGCTCAAACCACAATATTTTATACCTACATAAGGAGCAGTATCAATAAAAATGGAGTCATTCATAGCATCTACCCAATCGTATATTGTTTTTCGATAAATAGATTGCATATCAAAATTATAAATAAAAGATTCACTTGTAGCATTTAAATCACCTCCATACCCAAATTTTTCTCTTGCCGGACAATCAGATTGGACACTTATAAGATTTGCAAGGAATGTTCTTTCAACAGCTTTTTGAATTGAATTTATTAGTTCTGATGAAGTACTAATATTATTTTCATTTCTAACATTGGTATGCATAAATAATCCATAAACCTCATTTTTCTCTGGTTTTTTACTTAGTCCTTCAATTTCCATATATCTATATGCGTGATAGGTAAATTCAGGTTGATACCAAATACTTGTGTCTTCACCAATTATATAACTACCTGTTTGCCAAGCAACATCAGGAGATCCTGGACCACCGACACCTTTTCTTTTTATTTGTCCAATAACCGCAGTCATTGGATTAAGAGTCCCATCCTCATAAATTCTTTCTCCAAATCTAAAAGTAATCGTATCACCTTTTTTACCTTGTATTTTTACTTTATAAGTACCTGTAAAGTTTTTCCCCATATCAACAATCCACATATTATTTCCAGTAGAATAAATTTCTTTTGGTACTATTTCTTTTGTTATTTGAACTGGAGGGAAAAAACTTTTCTTCAATATGCCCCCAGGTGGTTCACTTATTTGAACATTTTTCCAGTTTTCAGCATCAAAATTTGAAGAATTCCATTCTTTAATTTCTTTATTTGCATCATAATGAGATCCTATATAAACACTATTTTTAATTATCGGACCATAAGAATATTTCCATGAAGAATCAGAAACTATTTCCTCACGCTTCCCATCTTTAAATGTTATAATGAGTTTTGATATAAATTTTGGTTTTCCAACATTTATTTCATTTCGTAAATTTATTCTTCCCCACATATTTAATGGAAGAGGATTATAAAAACCATTTCCAATAGTTACTCCTATTAAGTTTTTTCCATTTTTAATAAGTGGTGTAACATCATATTCTGTATAATAAATTGTTTTTGAGTAATCAGTCCAAGCAGGATCTAAAATATTTTTTCCAACCCTTTGATTATTGATAAATGCTAAATAATATCCAGCAGAGGTGATATATAGTTTTGCATTCTCAATATTTTTTTCTACATCAAAAACTTTACGAAAAAGTGGTGTTGGATCGTCTATATAAAATAAAGAATCATTTTTTGGTAATTTTTTTTCATCCTGTATCCATTTTGCACTGCCATCTATAAAAACACTTAATTCATTTTTTGAATTTTTATAAGAGCATGAAAATATTAAAAAAAAAACAAATAAAAATAATACTGATAGATATCTCATAACGTTGATTATAACTTTAAAAATATTTTTTTATCATAAAGATATTTAGCAGGCAAAAAACAAATAAATGTATAAAATATCGCCCAAAGTAAAGATGCAATTTTAGGATAAACACCAATACTTACCATACCACCATAAATAAGGCTGTTTAATGAGTTTTCTCCTAAAAATTCATAAGCAAACCAAACCAGTACTTGAGATAATGCATATATAGCTATTGAATTGCTACCAAAAATTATACCTATTTTTAACCAAGATTGATATTTTAATACATCACATGTCCAAATTAATGAAGCTAACATTAAAAACGCCCATCCAGATGTATACATTACATAAGTACTTGTCCATAAATTTTTATTTATTGGCATGAGCCATTCCCATATAAAACTATCAACTAGGAAAAAAACTCCTAGTAAATACATCCAAATAATTTTATTTTCTATTGATAGTTTTGATATAATCAAATGACCTGCTAACATTCCAATAATACCAGATGCAATTGCTGGAAACGTACTGAATATCCCTTCTGGGTCCCATGTTCCCTGCCACAGTGAACCTGGTATTAAAATACCATCAACATAAGCAGCCAAGTTTTTTCCTGGTTCTAATATGCCTGGACCAATTCCTGGAACTGGTATAAATTCCATAACAATATAATATCCAATTAAAAGAATAAGAGTTATTGAAAGCTGTTGGAACCAAGATGTATAATTATATAATAATGCACAAAATAAATAAACTAAAGCAATTCTTTGAAGTACACCTGGTATTCTAATATCTGATAAAGGAATGGATTCTCCTAAACTTATCACATGATGCATAAATTCACCAAATAAACCAAGAAAGACACCCAAAGAAAATATTTTGATTGATCTGAAAATGATAGAAGAGTTTGATGAAGAAGTACCTTTATTTTTTTGAGAAATAACTATTGATACACCAACAATAAAAATAAAGAAAGGAAATACAAAATCCGTTAAAGTGATACCATGCCAGTCAGCATGAAGAAGCGGAGAAAAAGTATTATCCCAGTCGCCTGGGTCATTTACAATTATCATTAGTGCAATTGTAAAACCCCTAAATGCATCTAATGAAATCAGCCTATTTTTAGTCATTATATGCTAATCTAATATTATTAATTAGCATATACAATCAAGAAAATATTTAGGTTAATTATTATTGATTAGACCACTCCTCTATTGAATCATTATTCATTTTAACATAATCTTCGTTCCCAGCTCTTATTGATAATCTTAATGATCTTCTTGCTACATTTATAGCTTCTTCATACATTCCATTTGCAGCCAAAATCAAAGACTGTTGTCTCAACTGAAAAAATCTTGGATTTTCAGTCATTTCCATAGCTTTATTTATCCATTTTAAAGCAACATCCAATTTTATATTTTCTTGTCTATAATATACTGCAGCAGCATAATAATCTGAAGATTTAGGAGATCCTCCCATAACTTTTTCAATGCTCTTATCAACTATTTGACTAGTAGGTACATCAATTCTAACTTTGACGTATGTATCATCCCAAGCAAATATTATATCCGCATTATTACTTGTTATGTTATTAATTGAGATTGTAAAAGTTTCAATTTCATTTCCTGAACCAATTTTATTTACTTTAAATTTTGATTGAAATACAATCTTATTATCATCCCAATCTGCTGGGACACTCCACAATTCAGCATCAGAATAAAGTATTATATCCCATTCATTTTCATTTGGAATAGAAAATATGGAATAAGTACCATTTTTTACAGTAGTTCCAGATATATCAACATCTGTAGAAAAACTTATTTTAGTGCTGCTATTCGCACCAGTTCTCCATTTTTTTCCATAAGGAACTAAATTCCCAAAAATAGCTCTTCCTTTCTTAGAAGGTCTATTGTATTCTATATCTATTTCTGTTAAACCAACAGTTTGTTCTAATTTTGAACTCGTACTTGCAGCAGGTGATTTAATTTGTGAAAAACCTACAAAACTGATAAAAAATAAAGTTGTTATTAATATTAATCTCATGATATGTAAAAATTTTAAATTTTAAATTTAATATTCAAATGTAATTAATCATCTTTTTATTGAAAAAATATCTTATTAATTATTTTTAAAAATACCTTCATCGGGTTTTAATGGTTTGTTTTTGACGTATTTCTCTAGCCAGGAATCCATCTCATATAACATATGTAAAATAGATTCTTTGGCACGGTACCCATGACTTTCTCTAGGTAACATTACAAGTTTAGATGTTCCGCCATGTCCTTTTATAGCATTAAAAAATCTGATACTTTGAACAGGAAAAGTACCTGAATTATTATCTTCCTCTCCATGGATAAGTAAAACGGGTTCATTTACTTTATCTGCATGCATAAATGGAGACATATAATTGTAAAGATCAGGTGCCTCCCAATAAGTTCTCTCCTCTCTCTGAAAACCAAAAGGTGTAAATGTCCTATTATATGCTCCGCTTCGAGCAATTCCAGCAGCAAATAAATCAGAATGCGCAAGAAGGTTTGCTGTCATAAATGCACCATAAGAGTGCCCACCTACACCTACCCTATCTCTATCTCCAATGCCCATATCTACAATTTTGTCAATTGCTGCTTCAGCATTCATAACCAGTTGTTCTCTAAAAGAATTATTTGGCTGATCACCATCAAAACCAACTATAGGCATCTCAGTACTTGCCATGACAGCGTAACCTCTTAAGGCCCAAAAAATTGGAGATCCATAATTAATCCTAGTAAATCTATAGGGTGAATTTCTTACCTGACTAGCCACTTTTTTGGATGTATATTCTCTAGGATATGCCCATATAAGTACTGGTAGCCTTCCTTCATTTTCTGGATTATATGTATCAAGGGTATAAACTATAGAACTTAAATCTATTCCGTCTTTTCTCTTGTAATTAATAACTTCCTTTTTTAGTTGCTCGAGTTTTTTATAAGGATTTTCAAAAAAGGTTATCTGACTATTAGTATTTTTTTGTAGGTCCCTAAGAAAATAATTTGGATTTTCAGACTTAGATTCTTTAGAAGTAATTAAAATATTTTCATTATCACTGGAAAGCTTTATAGGTCTTTCATAGTAGGGCGCCTGGGACCTAAACAAAATTGTACTAGAAACTGATTTTAGATCCAAAACACTGAGAAAAGGCCTATACCCTTCTGGCGACCCTCCCTGTCCAATCATTACTATAGAATTTTTTCTAAAATCAACAATGTTTCTGTTGTATTCATTTTTTTTAAAAACAGGATCTCCTGGATCTGAATAAATATCATCATATTGTCTATCAAATAGCACTTTTTCAATACTCCTATCTTTAACATTAACTAATGAAGTCAGCTCATTCCTGTTTTTCCATAAACGTTCTGTTAGAATAGCATAATTTCCCGAACCCCATGAAATATTACTATACCTGAGGTTTGTCCTTAAAAGTTCATCTTTTTTGTCATTAAATGGACTTTTTAATGTATAAACAATATCTCTACCATCAGATTCTACCTTTGGATCTCCATTATCATTTGCTTCTACCCAGTAGAGTTCACTTCCTCTATCATTTCTCCAACTTACAGATCTAATTCCTTCTCTAGTGGCATCAAAACCTATTGGCCTTACCTCATCTACAGGAATATCTGCAATAGTTTTTTCTCGTTTGTTATTTAGATCTATAGTTTTTACTATATAAGGAAATCTATAATATGGAACTAAATAAGAGAATGGCCTTTTAATTTTTTTTATCAATAGATAATCTTGGTCAGGAGATAAATCGTAATCTTTAACCATTCCTTTTTCTATAAATTCTGACTTTTTACCATTAAGAGAAACTTTATGTAATTCAATGCATGATAGATGTTCAAATAAGATCTCATCATTACTATTTTTAATTAAATCTTGGTAAGTTCTTGAAGGGGCAATTTGGTTATTAGTTTGTTGTATTATTGGGCCGGAAGGTACAGTTTTAATAGAAGGCATGTCAGAATTGCACCTTAAACTAATAAGTAATTCGGATCCTGAATTATACCACTGAAATGGACTTACTAGTATGTCATTTAGATATCTATCTGAAACTTTTCTTGATTGTTTTGTTTCAATATCTGAAACCCAAAGCTCTACCCCATCCGCTGTAGTATTAGTAAAAGCAATCTTACTTTCATCAGGTGACCAACTGAAAAAAGAAAATTTTCCATTTTTTGGATGGTTCAGCATAATGTTTTCTCCTGAATTAATATCAAGCAAAGAGAAAGAGTTATAGTATGTCATTCTTGAAGAGGTATATCTTAAAGGGTCGATTCTTGTACCTCCAATTCTTAATTCCTCAATTGCAAGGTCTTCGATTGACTTATAGCCATCTCTTCTTAGCATCAAAGCAAAATCACCATTATCATTAAAGTTAAGTATGGGTTGTGGCTCTGCTTCAATCATAGAACTAATAACCTCTGGAGGTTTTTTATATTCTTGAGAAAATACCGGAAGAGATATTATTAGGAAGAAAAATATTTTTTTCATAATTTATTTTTTTTAGTTAAAAATTATTTAATAAAATCAAATGTATAAGAATATTTTATTGTTAATCTCTGATTATTAATACTATCAGTTAAATCTTCATCTTTTAGGACATTTAAAACAACAAACAATCCAGTGTTTGCAGATTGTATAAGTCCAAACCTTGTATTTACAGAAATTAAATTAGTAATATTATTGTATTGAATCAAACTTTGAAGAAACATTCTAGGATTAAATGAATAGGATAATCTAATTCCACTAATTAATATATTTAAATTGTCTGAATTAAATTTTATTATGTTACTGTTTAAAAAAATTGAAGAACTCAATTTATCACTAGGCCTTATGTTTAAAGTTGCATTATTAAAAAATTTATTTCCTCCAAAATAACCACCTATATAACTTCTTGTATTAAACGATACTTTCTTATTCTTATTAGTCATAAATACGAGTTGAACTTCACTGTTATTATAACTACCTGCAGAAATATTTAAATCCACAATTTTAAATTCTTCGCTGACCCATTCTTTTCTCACATTATAACCTGTATGTATCTCTAAACCACTTTTCCATGCCCAATGTGTATCTATATGAGTATAAGTTGTAACTACATTACCTTGAAAATCAAGGTAGTACCTTCCTGAAATATGTGGTCTATATTCTAATAATTTACTTTCTTCAGATACTCTAATAATTTTAAAAATCAAAAATTCAGGTTTCTTAAATGAACTTCTTTCCAGATACCCGACTTCTGGATTGAAACCTTCCCCCACTTCAGAATATTGTGCAATTAAATTCCACATATTCCAATCATAATTTGCTAAAAATTTAAAAGCATGGTTTTTTGACTTGATTCCTGGAGTATTGCTTTTTGATATAAAACCAGATATTTTGGCTTTTTTCCCTATTCCCCAAGTTCCATCAACTGCAAAAACTCCATTATAATCATTTGAAGAATCAACTAAAGATGTCCTTCGGATGTATGCTCCACCTACAGATGATCTTGAATTTTTTAAATTATGATTTATTCTGAGTGCACTATAATTATTTCCATTGATATTTAGCTC
The DNA here is from genome assembly GCA_042095375.1 of Marinoscillum sp. Taxonomy (GTDB): domain Bacteria; phylum Bacteroidota; class Bacteroidia; order Cytophagales; family MED-G16. The sequence goes on along the minus strand of JBELBJ010000020.1, from coordinate 10,958 downwards.
ATCAATTTTGTCTGTAAACATTGATAAGAAACCAACATTTGTTTGACCTATTTTACCTGAAAGCCGACCACCACCAATTATTGGAACAACAGATCCTTCATCCGAAATACCTATTCTTCTGGTAAAAAATAAATCGATTTCCCCAGGGCTTCCAATAGAAAATTGACCAGCATTTTCTAAAAAGAAAGCTCTCTTTTCTGGATAAAAAAGATTAAATCTATCAAGATTTACTTGCTGTTGATCAACTTCTACTTGTGCAAAATCAGTATTATAGGTTAAATCAAGAGTTAATGCTGGTGTTATACTATATTTAACATCAGCTCCAAATTCATAATCAGCTGAGTTATTATTAGCAGCTTTATTTCTAGTAGCTTGGGTTAAAACGTATGGTGAAAATTTTAAATTACCAGGATTTTTTAAGGTTAAACCATTCATTTTTCCTGCCAAAGAAACTCTTTTTATACCAAACCCAAAACCTACAGGTAAAGGAGACCAAAAGGAGACTTCGTTATTTTTACTAATATTTCTTTGAAAATTGATACCCCAAGTTTTATCTTTTCCAGGAGTAAATCTTATAGATTTTAATGGAATTGCAAATTCAGCACTCCATCCGTAATCATTTTTTTCTGTTTTCACGCTCCAAGAAGTATCCCAGTTTACATTTGTTCCCCCCACTACACCACCTTGTTGCCTCTGAGCTGTTCTATTACCGACACCTTCATTGTCAATTTGAGCATCATATTCCATACCATCTGAATTCGTTCCAAATAGAAATCCATTTTGTTGATCATTGTATGTATCAATTATAAATAAAAAGCTATCATCATCACTTAAATCAGAATCCCTTCTAGAATCTGATACAACTAGAGTATTTGGACTTGAATCATAACATACTACACCTAAAAATAAAGTTGAATTATTATATGTAACTTTTATTTCTGTATTTTCTGTTGATTCTAAACCCTCAAAAGGTTTTTGTTGAATCATTTTATTTTTTAAAAAAGGAACATTAACCCAAAACTCATCAGAAATAATATTTCCATCTAAAACAGGCTTGGAATCAGAAAAAAAAACATCAAAAGATGGTCTTAATGAAAAGTCTTTTTGTTGGGGAAATAAGAAAGAAGGATATATTAAAAAAAAAAATAAAAATTTTTTCATTTTATTTATCTGAAATTACTTGATATCAATAATTTTAGCAAAGTTATTAAATTTAATTGATAAGAATTTTATGTATAAATCAATATTTATTCTTAATTGTATTTTCTTTATTTCATGTTTAAATGAAAAAGAAATTGAAAAATTAAATCTTGGACCATTGAGAGATGATGTTATCGTTGAAAATAATGTGTTTAAAATTTCATATAATGAAAAGAGACAACAACCAAATTGGATTGAGTTTAAAGTCAGAGATATAACAAAAGTTGCTGATAGAGGTGGAATGGATTTTTACGTTATCAATGACGTAAGAACATCAGATAATATGGATTATAAAAATAATCATTGGGATAAGGGCCATATGGCACCTGCAGGATCTTTTACTGATTCATGGGAAAATCTTTATACCACATTTTCTTTTTTAAATTGTGCTTTACAGATTGATCAATTAAATAGAGGAGAATGGAGAGAACTTGAAGAACAAAACAGATTATGGGCAAAAGAATTTGGAACTTTAAATATTAGAATAGAATTAAAATTTTCTGAAAATAGCAAAATATTAGATACAGATGCCTATGTGCCTGATGGTTTCTATAAACATGTAACCTTCCCTAATAATTCAAAAAAATGCTTTTATTTTCCAAATCAAAAAACTGAAAAAAATTGGTCAGAATACGAAATAGTATGTAATTGATTATCTTGTCTAATAAAATTAATTAAATGAAAAATTTAAATAAATTTTTATTTATACTCTCTATTTTAATATTTTCTTGTACCGAAGTAAATAAAGAAAATATAAATAAAAGTTTATTTCAAGGTATTGTAAAGGCACCTTTTGACTCGCTGGATACCTTATCAACCAATGACTGGTGGAATAGAGGTTCTAATCCTATAATAAACCTAAAAGTTGAAAGAAAAGATGTTGTTGCATTTGGAATGTATACAGTATCTAATAGAACACTAAAACTTACAGCTCAATTTTTCCCACTTTATCCAGAAGAAACTAGAGAAGTAAGGTTAGAAATAAAAAAAGGAAAAAAGTGGGTTGAAATACAAAAAAGAAAAATAAATGAAATAGGTTGGTCAACAACCTTTCGAGTTGAAAATTGGGATATTGAAAATGATATAAATTACAAGATAAAACATGGTAAAAATGCCTTTTTTGAGGGCCTTATTAGAAAAGATCCAATTGATAAAAACGAAATTGTTTTAGCTGCTTTTTCATGTAATAGTAATAAAGATAGAGGCGATAGAGAAAATTACATAAATAATATAAATCACATAAATCCAGATATTTTATTTTTTGCTGGAGATCAATCTTATGATCACAAAGAGCACACTGCTGCATGGTTAAAGTTCGGTATGCAATTCAGAGAAATATTCAGAGAAAGACCATGCATCACCATCCCAGATGATCACGATATAGGACAAGGAAATTTATGGGGTGAAAATGGTAAAAAAGCTTCTTCCTCTGCTGGAAATGATGGTGGATATTTTTATGATAAAGATTATGTTAAAATGGTAGAAAGGGTTCAAACTTCTCATCTTCCTGATCCATTTGATAGCACTTCCATTGAACAAGGAATAGGTGTTTATTATACAAATCTTATCATTGGTGGAATTGATTTTGCAATCATCGAAGATAGAAAATTTAAATCTGGTCCTAAAGGAAAAATACCTCAACAAGGACCTAGGCCCGATCATATAAGAAATCCAAATTATGATTCAAAATCTGTAGATGTAGAAGGACTTACTTTATTAGGTGAAAGGCAACTTGATTTTTTAAACAATTGGGCGTCAAATAATGAAAATGTTATTATGAAATCTGTTCTTTCACAAACAGGATTTTGTGGAGGAGCTCATCTTCATGGAAGTAAAGAAAATAGACTTCATGCAGATATGGATTCAAATGGGTGGCCACAAAAAGGAAGAAATAAGGCATTAAAGTTGATAAAAAAAGCTAACGCTGTTCATATTGGAGGTGATCAACATATTGCAACTTTAATCCAGCATGGTATAGAAGAATATGAGGATGGTCCATGGGCATTTGTTGTACCTGCTATAGTAAATAATTATTATAGCAGATGGTGGTGGCCTGAAAATGAAAAAGGTGGAATTGGATCAAATAATTTACTACCATGGACCGGAAGATATACAGATGGTTTTGATAATAAAATTACTATGCATGCATACGCTAATCCCGATACTGATTCCAACGGAGCTGGATATGGTATTATAAAGTTTAATAAGAAAAAAAATAACGTAACTTTCGAGTGCTGGCCAAGATATCAGAATGTGAAATTAGATAATTCAAAACAATTTAAAGGCTGGCCTATTACTGTTTCTCTGGATTAGAATTATACCACCTATCTGGATGAAGTTTATTATATTCTTTTCCACTACCTAAATCTAAAAAAACAGGATCAATCATGTCTTTTTCCCACTCTTTAAACTTGAATCTATATTCATTATAAATATTTTTAAAGGTATCTATTAAATTATTCTTCTCACTTATATCATTATTTAAATCAAAAATAAATTCTTCATCCCCCATTCTAAGATACTTATATCTCTCTCCTCTTATAACATCAATATCTTTATCTCTATTCTGCCAATAAAGATAATCATGAGGTAAATCATCTTTTTGACCTAGAATGTAAGGTATTAAATTAACACCGTCAATATCTGATTTAATATATTGTTCAGCATTAGCTACAGATGCGGCAGTAGCAAAAATATCAAGTGCAATTATAGGATTATCATAAGTTAATCCAGCAGGAAGTAAATCTGGCCATTGCATAACAAAAGGGACTCTTATTCCACCCTCAAAAAAATCTCCTTTAATACCTCTTAATTCACCATTATCAGAATAATTGTACCATTCTACACCACCATTATCTGAAAAGAATATAACTATTGTATTATCTGAAATTTTTTTCTCTTCAAGTTTATCAAGAATCAAACCAATTCCATCATCCATTGAGGTTACCATAGCAGCATATGTTCTTCTATTCTTTTCCTCAATATGCATATTCCTGGCTAAATCTTTCTCTGTTGCTTGCAAAGGAGTATGTGGGGCATTATAAGAAAGATATAGAAAGAAAGGGTTTTCAGAATTATCATCAACAAATTTTACAGCATTATCAGATAACTCTTCAGTAAGATATTTAGATATATTTATCCTCTTGCCATTATCATAAATTTTTGTAATATATCCATCCATCTGTCTTCTAGCTTCAGTTAAATCATTTAAAGTAAGATCATCTGGGAAATACCTATGTCCCCCGATTATAAAACCATAAAACTCATCGAAACCTCTCCTTTCTGGGACAAGTGACTTGTGGGCACCAAGATGCCATTTTCCAATGGCTTTTGTTTTATAATCTACTTTTTTTAATACTTCAGGAAGTGTTTGTTCAGATAAAGGCAATCCCATTGTAGAATCTTTTGGAGCTAATAATATATTTCTGCTATAACCAAATCTGTTCTGATATCTTCCTGTAATTAATCCAGCCCTACTTGGAGAACAAACTGCATATGAAACATATCCCTGAGAAAAAACAACACCATTATTAGCTATTCTATCAATATTTGGAGTAAATATTTCTTTACTACCATGAAAACCAACATCTGCATATCCCTGGTCATCACTGATTATTAAAATTATATTAGGTGGTTTGTTTTTATGATTGAAAGTACAAGAAAAACAGAGAATAATAAATAATAAATTAACAAGAAATTTCACAATATAAATCTATAATTAATTATTCGGAAAACCAGGAGTAGGATTTGTAAAAGTTTTCCATTGTAAGAAATCAGATGGGTCTCTACCCATTGATACATCTGTCTTTTGAGATTCAAAAGTTAAAGAATCAATTACTGAAACCCCATCTTTATCAATTAAGATAACAGATTCGCCATCAGCAGATAGTTTAACTTTTAAATGAAGAATACCTTGCTCTTCATCTTTATCACACCAAAGAACAAGAAAGCCACCTGGAGGTATTGTGGTTTTGGTAGGAACAGAATCAGGGATTTGATACGGATCATCATCATCAGGTTTATCAGTAAAATACATTCCTCCAATATCTATTGAAGATTCTGTTTTATTATATAGTTCTACCCAATCATCATACTCCCCCTTTTCATCAGCACAACAAGCATCGTTACTTGCCAAAAACTCATTAATAAAAAGACCAGAAATCTCATCAACTTTAACTTCATCTTTATTACATGAAATAATAAATAATGTAAAACAATAAATAAAAAAAAATTTTTTCATATATGTTATTAAAAATACAAATATAGTTAGATTAACTTTGTTTTATAATATCAATTTCTTGCAATAAATGAGAAACAATTTAACAAATTATACTATTATTTTTTTATTACTTTTCTTTAGTTGTAATAGAAATCAAGAACAAATTACATTATCAGATATTGATTTAGATAAAATAAGAAATTCTTATAGTGAATATTCCTATAAAAATTCACATAAATCCGAATACATATATGACCAAAATAAGTTACATAGATTTGATATTTGGCTTTCAAATGAAAACCTTTCTAAAATTGATGCAGACCCTGCAGCAGAACAATATGTTGAAGGATCTTTAGTTTTTGAAGACGAAATTATCTCAAAAATTGGTATTAGATATAAAGGCTCAATTGGAGCTTGGGTAGGCTGTCTTGAAGGAGAAGATTGGTCAAATCCAAGTGGTGCAAAAAAGTGCCCTAAATTATCTCTCAAATTAAAAATTAATTGGAAAGGTAGTGACAATGAATTTTATGGATTGAAAAAACTTCAATTTCACTCACAAAATTTAGATCCAAGTAAAATGCATGAAAGACTTGGTTATTGGATGTATAGAAGTTTTAATGTCCCAGCTCCAAGATCAAATCATGCTATAATTTATATAAATGGTGAATTTTCTGGATTATATGCAAACACAGAACAAATTGATGAAGGATTTTGTAATGAAAATTTCACAAATGGTGATGGAAATTTATATAAAGAAATTTGGCCTATAAACAATTATAATAATGCAACCAGCGAGGATAGATTAAAAGATGCACTTAAAACAAATGAAGAAATTTCAGACGTATCAAAAATGAAAAATTTTGGAATAGAAGTCGAAACTGCATCAAATAATGAAATTAATTCCGTTATTTCTAAATGGATTGATACAAAACAATTTTTAAGAACGATAGTAGTAGATAGAAGAATAGCAAATGATGATGGATTTCTACATTGGTATTGTGGAGGAAACGGTTATTGTAATAATCATAATTATTATTGGTATGAAGACCCTATTTTAAACAATCTTCAACTTATCCCTTGGGACTTGGATAATGCCTTTGAAAATTTAGTTAAAAATGAAAACCCTGTTACTCCTATAAAAGATAAGTGGCATGAGAAAAGTTCAAACTGTAAATCATTTAGATTCGGAGAAGCAGGTCTTTATCAAAGATCTGCAAGTTGTGATAAAATAATTGGTAGTTATGCCATATATACAAAACAATATGATAGTCTTGATAATGTATTTAAAAATAGTTTTTTTAACATAAGTCAAATAGATATATTATTGGATTCATGGTCAAATCAAATTGAAAGTTCTGTAGAAATGGCTCATGAAAAATATCAAAATAAAGAAATAAACATTTCTAGATGGAAATCGGAAGTTTTAAAACTAAAAAATAACATTAAAAATTCTTTAAATTAATTTAAGACAGAATTTAATTAGACTTATATACTCATTTTAAATTATTTTATTAAATTTATATTCCTTTGTTAACCCTTAAAAATCCAATTATGAAAAAAAATATATTTTTATATATACTATTATTCTCCTTAATTTCTACATCGATTTTCTCTCAAAGAAAACGACAACCAGCAAAAAACACAGATAATAATTCAAACAGTAGAAACGTTTCAATTTCTGCTTTAAAACTTAGAAATGTGGGACCTGCATTTTTATCGGGAAGAATTGCAGATATTGCAATTCATCCAGAAAATAAAAATCTTTGGTATGTAGCTGTTGGTTCTGGAGGTGTATGGAAAACTGAAAATTCTGGAACAACTTGGAAACCTATTTTTGATGATGAATCTTCTTATTCAGTTGGATGTATTACTATTGATCCAAATAATCACTCAACTATATGGGTAGGATCAGGAGAAAATGTTGGAGGAAGACACGTGGCTTATGGAGATGGAGTATACAAATCTGAAAATGGAGGAAAAGATTGGAAAAATATGGGTTTAAAATCATCCGAACATATTTCAAAGATTATAGTTCATCCAAATAATTCTGATATAGTTTGGGTTGCAGCTCAAGGACCATTATGGTCTAAAGGTGGAGAAAGAGGTTTATTTAAAACCGTTGATGGAGGAAAAAATTGGAAAAAAGTTTTAGGTGGTAATGAATGGACTGGTGCAACAGATCTATTAATTGACCCTAGAAACCCCAACGTTTTATATGCTGCAACATGGCAAAGACACAGAACTGTAGCAGCCTTAATGGGAGGCGGTCCTGGAACTGGGATTCATAAATCTACCGATGGAGGAGAAACTTGGAGAGAGCTTAGTAATGGGTTACCAAAAAATGCTCAAGATTTAAATGGCGATGGTATTTTAGATGAAAATGAAAACTATGGTCATTCAATAAGAATGGCAAAAATTGGACTTGCTATATCACCTCAAAAACCAGATGTTCTATATGCAGCAATAGAACTTGAAAGAACAAAAGGAGCAGTTTATCGATCAGAAGATAAAGGGGAATCATGGAAAAAAATGTCAAATACTGTTTCTGGTGCCACTGGACCTCATTATTATCAAGAACTCTATGCAAGCCCACACAAGTTTGATAGACTTTACCTTATGAATGTAAGGATTCTTACTTCTGAAGATGGAGGAAAAACATTTGTTCAATTAAAAGAAAGAGATAAACATTCTGATAATCATTCCATTAATTTTAGAGATGATGATCCAAATTATCTTCTCGTAGGAACTGATGCAGGTATATATGAAAGTTTTGATTTAGCTGAAACATGGAAATATTTTAAAAATCTTCCTTTAACGCAATTCTATAAAGTCGCAGTTAATAATAAAAAACCATTTTATCATATTTTTGGAGGGACACAAGATAACGGTTCTGCTGGAGGCCCTTCTAGAACTGATGAAAGACAAGGAATTGCTAATAAACATTGGTATAAAATTTTAGGTGCAGATGGACATCAAACTGCAACTGATCCAGAATATAATGATATTGTTTATGGAGAATTTCAACAAGGTGTTTTGCATAGGATTGATTTGAAAACTGGAGAGCAAGTACTAATTCAACCTCACCCAAAAGAAGGAGAGCCATTTGAAAGATACAACTGGGATACACCTATTTTAGTTAGTCCTCATAATGCATCAACAATTTTTGTTGGCTCACAAAGAATTTGGAAATCTGAAAACAGGGGCGATAGTTGGAAAGCTATTTCATCAGATTTAACAAGAAATGAAGAAAGAATAGAATTGCCAATTATGGGTAGAAGTCAAAGTTGGGACAATGCATGGGACATTAAGGCTATGTCGACATATAATACAATAACCTCTTTATCAGAATCACCAATAAAAAAAGGTGTAATATGGGCTGGAACTGATGATGGCATTATACAAGTAACTCAAAATGGTGGTGAAAATTGGAAAAAAATACCAGTAACAAAGTTAGGTCTTCCAAATAGAACTTTTATTAATGATATAAAAGCTGATCTTTATGATGAAAATACTGTTTATGTTGCACTTGATAACCATAAAGAAGGTGACTTTAATCCTTATTTATATAAAAGTTCTGACATGGGTGAAACATGGACATCAATAAGTTCAAATATTCCGAAAAGAACATTAGTTTGGAGAATTGTTCAAGACCATATAGATAAGTCCTTACTTTTTCTAGCTACTGAATTTGGAATTTACACTAGCTTAACTGGTGGCAGAAACTGGCAAAAAATTCCAGGATCTCCTACTATTTCATTCAGAGATCTAGTAATTCAAAAAAGAGAAAATGATTTAATCGGAGCTTCATTTGGAAGAGGTTTTTATGTACTAGATGATTATAGTCCATTAAGGGAAATTTCTCCATTAAAGGAATCTGGAAGAGAAAAGCAAAGAAAAGAAGGATCATTATTTTCTATCAAAGATGCTTTATGGTATGTTCCAAAAAGTATAATAGGTAATACTGGAGGAGATTATTATTTTGCTCCAAATCCAGAATTCGGAGCTACTTTTACTTACCACCTAAATAAAAGATATACTACCTTAAAACAAGATAGAAAGAAAAAAGAAAGAGAATTAAATAAAAATAATCAAAATATTCCATTCCCAGGATGGGATGCTCTTGAAGATGAAAGAAGAGAAGAAAGAGTAAAGATCTGGTTTTACATAAAGGATAAAGATGGAAACGTAGTTAGAAAGATAACTGGATCCAATAAAAAAGGAATGAATAGAGTAGCTTGGGATCTTAGACACTCTAATCCAAGACCAGTAAGACCATCTTCAGGATCTTCTGCTCAAGGAGGAAGAAGAGGATGGAATTCATCTGGACCAATGGTTACTCCAGGAAGTTATTCAGTTGATTTATACAAAGAAGACGATGGTGTAATTAGCCAATTAGATGGCCCAGTCAAATTTAATGTGGTTCCTCTAAGAGAAGGTACTTTAAAAGGCACTTCTTATGAAGATTATAATACTTTTGCTCAAAAAGTAAAAGAATTGAATGAAAAATCTTCTATCGTATCTGACGTATTAAGAGAAAGTATAAATATGGTAAATGCAATGAGTGTTGCTTTGTCAAGATCTCATGCAAAATCTGGTGAATTAAATAAAAAGATATATGATTTAAAAACTCATCTTCATGATCTTGATGAAGAGCTTAACGGTAACAAATCAAAATCTGAAATTGGTGAGAAAAATAAACCAACAGTCAGTTATCATATGAGAGTAGCAACGAGAGGTCTATCTACTACATATGGACCAACAGGCCTTCACAAGGAACAGTTATCTGTTGCTGAAAGTATGTTGTCAAAAATGTATGATAAAGTTAAAGAAGTTAATCAAATTAAAATTCCTGAAATAAAATCAGAACTTAAAAAAGTTGGAGCACCACATATTCTTGGTGAAGGAATAAATTAATACATTTAAAATAAAACCTTTCTAAAGTTTAGAGAGGTTTTATTTTTATGTTTTTAAATTGAATCGGATGACCCTCAGATTGGAGAGAAATAAACCCTTTTTTTAATTTACTCCCTATTTTCTTAGAAAAGTTTTCAGGAGTATACTCTCCCCCTATTGTAATATTTGTATAACTAAGAACTGTATCTTTATTTATTATATGATGAATAATCGAATCTGAATATACTATTACCTCAGCTTTTACCCAATCATCAGAATAATAAGTTTTTGATTTAGAGTTTATACAGTGTGACAAAGCTTTAATACTATTTATAGATACTTCTGTTCCAGGGCTACACATATTAAGTGTATTTCTAGTTTTACTTTTATCAATACCGCCCAAAAGTTGAGCTTCAACACTTACAGGAAATTCTTGATCAATTAACATTGAGAAAGGAGATTGGGAATGAATCATAATACCACTATTTTTTATAGACCAAGATGGCGCACCTAGTAAATGAGATCCAAAAAAACGATATTCTAAACTTAAATGATAATCTTTAAATTCTTTTAAAGTATAAAAAATATGTCCAAATTTATTATCAAATTGATCATATCTATCATATGAAACTTCGAGAACACCATT
>JBELBJ010000019.1:0-24927 GCA_042095375.1 Marinoscillum sp. | reverse complement strand
CATTAGAATAAACAAAAAAACCCCTATTGCTAGAGGTTCTTTCTTTATCTAGAAGGGTATTAATATGAAAATTTTTTTAAATTAATAATTTTATTTTGGGCATTTTTTTATTCTTTTCATGTAATTCTATAGATGATCTATCAAAATTAATCAATGAATAAAAGTTCATATTATTAGTTTTTTGAATTTTTCTACAACCCCAATATTTTTATTGCGTATAGAAAAAATGCTATAGTTGTAGTGTGCTATAGTAAGTGTTACAAATAAGTTTTGGGGTAGTTTTACTTAAAAATGAACATATTCGTCATTCTCTACCCCATCTTATTTTGGTTATTATTTTTATTATTAAAAAGTTACTCTAACTCTTTTTTTAAATTCATTTTTTTGTATTTTCATACTATATTGGTAGATTAGATATATGAAAAGAGCTATAATAATTGGTGCTTCATCAGGTATAGGAAAAGGTATAGCTTTAGAGCTTCTTAAAAAGAATTATAAAATAGCAATTTCTGCTAGAAGAAAAGAGAGATTAGAAGAAATTAAATCCATTAATCCAAATAATGTAATCATTAAAGAGTTTGATTCGTCTACTGAGCAAAACGATAAACTTTTATCAGATCTAGTTAATAAATTAGGCGGATTAGACCTTTTAATTTATTCTTCAGGCATTGGTATATTAAATAAGAAATTAGATTATCAAATTGAAAAAAAAGTAAACAACCTTAATGTATCAGGTTTTACTCAAGTTGTTGATTGGGGTTTTAATTACTTTATAAATCAAAACTATGGTCATATTGTAAATATAAGTTCTATTGCTTCTGAAATTGGAAATGGAATTGCACCATCTTACAATGCCTCAAAAGCATATCAAGCAAATTACCTTCAAGGATTAAGATTTAAGACAATTAGAAAAAAAATTCCAGTTTATTTGACAGATGTTAGGCCAGGATTTGTAGACACAGAAATTCTTCAGGGTAATAAAGATGATCTTTTTTGGGTATCTACAGTTGAAAAAGCTTGTAGTCAAATTATGAAAGGAATTGAATCAAAAAAGAATATTTTATATATAACAAAAAGGTGGAAAATAATTTCTTTACTTATTAAAATCCTTCCTGAAAAGATTTTATCAAGGTTTTTTTAAAAATCTAATCTAACTTGTTATTAAATATTATTTCTACCCTCCTATTCAATTTATTTGATGATGAACTTTTATTTGATATAAGAGGTCTTTCACCTCCAAATCCTTTACCATCAATTCTTTTTTTATTTATTCCTTTTGTAATTAAATAATTTTTAACTGTTTGAACTCTTTTACCAGAAAGCTCTAGATTTTTTTTAGCATTACCTATATTATCTGTATGACCCTCTAAAAATACTGTTAAGTTTTGATTTTCATTTAAAAAATTAAAAATTAAATCTAACTGATCAAAAGATTCATTCAATAACTCATGTGATGATTGATAAAAAAATACTTTATTTAATATAATTTTTTGACCATCTTCAATACTTGAGAAATTGGTTATATCAGATGAAGGTAAGTCATTTTTATTAAGATTTAAATAATAAAATTTCAAATCAGAATTACCAATACTGTTTATTGAAGAACTAAAAGATATTATGTTAGAATTTGAATCGTATATAAAAGAATTTTCAGAACCTTCAGAATTAATTTTGTTTCCTAAATTTATTGGTTGGCTCCATTGTTTCCATGAATCATCTTGTCTATCAGAATAAAATATATCAAAACCACCATAACCATCATAACCGTTTGATGAAAAAAACAATCTTGAATTATCAGAAGATAAATAAGGATATGTTTCTTGATAGGAAGTATTAATTGATGATCCCAAATTAATTAATGATGACCAGGTTGAATCATTTATTTTTTTAGAAACATATAAATCTTCAACACCATATGATCCGTAAGAATCTATAGATAAAACTATTAATTTTTTATCTTCTGAAATTGAACCAGAAAGTATATTAGAATTAGATTTATAGTATTTAATAAAAGAATTGCTAATAAGCTTAGTGCCCGAATCAGTAATATTATAAATATAAATTTCACCATTAGTGAAAACAATAATATTTTGGTTTTCAACACCTAATAATAAATTATTTTCTTGATCATTTAGTTCTAACATATTCTCTGGAGACGTCCATAGATTATCAAACACTTTTTTAGAATACCAAACATCTCCTTGATCCTTAATGCCACCAACATTATTTGGATCATTTGATCTATTGAAAAAGATAAAGTTTTTATTTTTATTGATATAACCATTATATTCAAAAAACTCTGTGTTTATATTTGAAATTGATTCAATTCCTACAAGATTATTAATTGGAATCTGACCAAAAAATGGATAAGAATTTATTAATAATAAAAAAAATAAAATTCTAAATTTCATAAAATATTATTTTAATACTTTTTATCTCTATTAACTAAATTAATTAATTTATTGCCGGACAATAAGTTTTTGTAGTTTTTTACTACTTGGGGAATAACAGCTTTAACATTAGTTATACTAGCAATATGGGGAGTAAACTGAATTTTATCATGCTCCCAAATAAAACTATCCTTTGGTAAAGGTTCTTTTTCAAATACATCTAAAAAAGCACCCGTTAACTTACCTGATTCTATTGCATCTAAAATATCTTTTTCAACATGCACTTTTCCTCTTGAAACATTAATTAAATATGTGGGTGTTTTTAATTTATGAAATAGATCTTTATTTAAAAGCGAATTTGTACTTTTTGTATAAGGAACTGTACAAACCAAAACATTGATTTTTGATAAGAAAAGATCAATTTCATTACCAAAATAAACATCAATTTCTTTTTCTTCTTTTTTATTCAAACTATATCCAATAACATCAAAATTTAATTTTTTAAGTTTTTCAGCTGCATCTTTTCCTAAAATACCAAAACCTAAAATGCCAATTTTTAGATTAATTTCAGGATTTGATTCTTGATCCCAAACTTTATTTTTTTTATCACTTTGATATTTATAAAATCTTCTATGATAATTTAGAATTGCCATTATAATATAATTTGACATAGAAAAAGAAAGTCTATCATCAACAATTTTACATATAGGTATGTCTTCTGGAAGCTCACTGTCATTGAAAACGTGATCTACACCGGCACCCATTGAATAAATAAGTTTTAAATTTTTATATTTTTTTAATACTCCTTGAGGGTGATCCCATACAACAACACAATCAATAGATTCATCATCAAAAGAATCTCTAGAATTAAAAACTTTTATATTAGGATCATAATCAATAAATGATTTTTTCCATATATTTTCATCTCTATTTGGAGCTATAATTAAAATACTCATTGATTTTATAAAAAATGATTGATAATATAATAGTAATACACCCTCCTATTAAATTAAACCAAAGATAACCTATTTGTAATATAGAAGATTTAGACAAAATAAATAGTATTAAAACTAATAGTTGTGATAATATTGCAGCATAAAAAACATTACTTGAATTAACTTTTTTTGTAAAAAAAGCTACTAAGAAAATACCTAGGATATTTCCATAAAATAATGAAGCAACAATATTTATAGATTCAATTAAATTTTCACTTGTTACCAAAGTAAGAGCAAAAATAATACTTAATAATCCCCAAAATAAAGTAAATAGTTTGGAATACTTTATATACTGAATTTCTTTAGAATTGTTGTTAATCAATCTTTTATAAAAATCAATTGTTGAAATAGAAGATAATGCTGTTATTTCAGCTGATGTTGAACTCATTGCTGCAGAAAAAATAACGGCTAATAATAAACCAATAAAACCTACAGGCAAATAATCTAGAATAAAAGATATAAAAACATAATCACTTTCAGAGTTTTTTAATTTACCGCCTGATGAAACCATTAGCTTTTCAAGTTCATTTTTTTGATCATCAAGTTGTTGAGATTTTTCTAAAATTATAACAGACAATTTCTCTTTTATTAATTCATCGTCATTTTCTAAAAAATCATTAATTAAATCTTTTCTTTCATTATATAATTTTTCATGCGAAAGTTCAAAGGAGTTTAAGGTTTCAGTATTAGATGATCTGAACTGTTCTAAAACATTTTTATTAAAATGGATTGGGGGCGTATAAAACAAATAAAAAACGAACAATAACACTCCTAGTAAAAGAATAAAAAATTGCATAGGTATTTTTAATATTGCATTAAAAACTAATCCCATTCTACTTTGATCAATGTTTTTAGCATTAATATATCTCAAAACCTGAGATTGATCAGTTCCAAAATAAGATAAGGATAAAAAAAATCCACCTAATAAACCTGTCCAAACAGTATACCTTTCAGATGGATCAAAACTAAAACTTATAGCATTTGTTTTATTAAAAACACCAGCCAATTGAAGTGATTCATTAAAAGTAGTATAAACAAATAATTTATTTATTAAAAAATAAAAGACAAAAAGCATACCAATTAAAATAACTACCATTTGCTGTTTCTGAGTAAAACTTACAGCTTTGCTGCCACCTATTACAGTATAAATTATAACTAAAATACCAACACAAATAATGGTTAAAGAAAGGTTCCAGCCAAGAATAGTAGTTAAAATTATTGATGGAGCATATATTGTTAAACCACATTGGAAACCTCTTTGGAGAAGAAAAAGAAAAGAAGCTAATATTCTAATTTTTAAGTCAAATCTTTGTTCTAGATATTCATATGCAGTGGTAACTTTAGAATTGAAATAAGTAGGGATAAAAAATATACAAACTACAATTAGAGCTAATGGAAGACCAAAATAGTTTTGAATAAAACTCATTCCAGAAGCAAAACCTTGACCTGGAGTAGATAAAAAAGTTATTGCTGTTGCTTGAGTCAGCATTACAGAGATACCTACAGTACCCCAAGACATTTTATTATCACCAAGAAAATAAGATTTTATAGATTTATGAGAAAAATTCTTATAGGCACCATATAAAGAAATAAATAGTAGAGTAGAAAAAAGTATGAAAAAATCAATATTGCTCATTAAAAATTATTTGTAAATAATGACAATAAAAAGATATAAACTATTAATAAAAAAGCTATTATTATATACATAAAATTCCATTTTGTTTTATTCATTCTATACCTAAAGAAATTAAATTAACAAATAATTTATAAGCACCGCTAACTCCAGATGGTAATTGTCGAAACCATGAATATGATGTATATACATAATGTCCTTTACCGATTTTAGAAATTAAAATACCGCCATGATTTGGCTTTTCACCAGAATCATTAGAAGAAATTAATGTTTCATAATCATTAGACCAATTGGTTGGAAAATATAATCCTCTTTCCTGTACCCAATTATCAAAATCCTCTAATAGAATTTTATTAGGATAATTTAACGCTAAATGATTCTTATTAATAATATCAACTTTTGAATTTTCTTGAGAAGTTCTATTTCTAGAGATATTAAAACTATATGGAGCAAAGTCTTTTACATCAATACCTCTTGAAGTATTGTATTGAACTAATACATTTCC
This sequence comes from Marinoscillum sp., assembly GCA_042095375.1. GTDB lineage: Bacteria > Bacteroidota > Bacteroidia > Cytophagales > MED-G16. The sequence goes on along the minus strand of JBELBJ010000019.1, from coordinate 19,404 downwards.
ACCATTTTTAACATAATTATGTATTTCTTTTGTTTTTTCAATTAACTTTTTATTTACATTATAGGCACGAATTCCTATAATTAAAGCATCATAATTTGACAAAATATCTGTACTTAATTGATCTAAAGTTAATAAATCAATTTTGTATCCAATTAAAGAAAGAAAGCTAGGTATATTATCTCCTGAACCCATAAAATATGCGATATTTTTTCCTTTAGTTTTGATATTAAATTTAATTATTTTTATTTCAGATAAAGGAAATCTTACTTGTTGGATAATATGATCATAATTAATTTCTTTTATACCTCTTTCATAATACTCATCATTATATTTAGCTTTTACAATAATATTTTCTTTAAATGAATCTGTTTCAGGAAGAGTTAAATCAAATTTTATTATTTTTTTTTCATTTAAATCTTTAAAAGAAAGATCGAAATATTTAGGTTCATATTTTATATTTTCTGGTACATCTAAATAAATAGTTGCATCTAAATTTTCTTTCCCTGAAATAACCTCTACTTCAATAGTCTGACTATTTGAATTAACTACTAGTTCATTGTATCTTTTTGGATTCAAATAAATTGGAAGACCTATATTAAATATTTTATAATCATCACCTTTAGTTGGACTATTTTTTTTATTTAATAAAGGAATAGTATAAGATAGTTCTATATTATTAACAGTAAAAACAAAATTTGTTTCTACAGGAAAATCATTATCGGCATTTCCAATTAATTCTTGCTCATTAACATCGTAATTACCAAAATTAGGTTTGTTTATTAACCAATACTTTTCAGTGAAATTTTCAGATTCAGGAATTTTTATGGTTTTTTCAAACCTAAAAGATTCATTATTAATTAAATCCTTTTCTATCAAAAAATCTTCACCAAAAACTGATACTTGTTTTAAATTAATATTTATAGGACTTCTATTAATTGCATCAAAATTAACTTTAATATTTTCCCCAATAGATGAAATTGAAACATCAGATAAAGATTCGAAAAAAAGTCCTAAACAAGCTTTAATTAGGTTTTTTATTTCATTCAATTTAATTTTTTTCCAATCCTCATCATTAATCTTACTTACTTTTTCATATAAAATAGATAATTTATTTACTGTTTTATAAGGTTTTTTTGGATCGTACTCATCAACTAAATTGTTAATGTATTCAATAATTTCATTATTTTCACCTAATCTATTCCAAGTAAAATCTATACCATCCATTAAATTATCATCATATTTTTCGCCTTGTGATAATATAAATAGTTCTTTTTCGCTCCCCCTTCTTTTTAGGGATCCAAAACCTTGACTTTTATGCATTGATCTGCTTTCAGAAGAAATTTCATTATAGGACTTACCAAGTATGTTGTTGTATATGCCTACATCTATTTTTAATATCTCATCATCAGAGTACTTACTTAAATCAAAAAATCTAGTTGATGTATTCCAAAATATTCTTTTTGCTTTCCAGGATTCCAAAAATTCAAGTTGATCTGGAAAAATATCAGGGTTTCCGGAAATACGAAATGCTTTATTAGCTAAAATTGATGATGCTGTGTGATGCCCATGTGTTATCCCTGATACTTCATTAAATCTAGTTATAATAACATCGGGTTTAAACTTTCTAATAATCCAAACTAATTCATATAATATCTGATCTTCATTCCAAAACTCTAGTGATTCTTTTGAATTTTTTGAATAACCAAAATCAATAGCTGAAGTAAAAAATTGAATACCTCCATCAATTTTTCTAGCTTCCAATAGTTCTTGAGTTCTAATTAAGCCTAAATTTTCTTTTAGATCTTTACCGATTAAATTTTGACCACCATCTCCCCTAGTCAAAGAAAGATAGGCAGTTTGATATTTTTTTTCATTTGATAAATAAGTAATTAATCTAGTATTTTCATCATCTGGATGAGCTGCTACATATAAAACTTTTCCTAATGTATTTAATTTTTCAAGTTTAGATATTATTGAAGAAGATGAATATATATTATTTTCCTCTTGTGAGTGAAGATTGAAATTAATTAATATAATTAAAAAAAATTGTATATAATATCTTAACATAATTAGCTACTAAAATAAGTCATTTGAGTAATATGCTATTGCTTTTTTTCTTAAATTATAATTACTAGACATTACTTCTCCATATGCTCCAGAGGACCTAATTACTATTAAATCTCCTATTTTAGATTCATTTAAATAATAATCTTTAGCAAAAGTATCAGATGATTCACAAAGAGGACCTACAATATCATATTTTATTTCTTTTTTAATTGAAGATAAATTATCAATATGATGATGAGCATTATAAAGAGCTGGTCTTATCAATTCAGTCATACCAGCATCAATAATGATAAAATTTTTATTAAATGATTTCTTTAAATACAATATCCTTGAAAATAAAGAACCACACTGACCCACAATAGATCTACCTAATTCAAAATGTACTTTTTGATTATCGAAACAAATTAGATTTTTTTTAAAAACATTAAAATATGATCTAAAATCTGGTATTAAATTTAAATCAGGTTCTTTATAGCTTATTCCTAAGCCTCCTCCTAAATTAATATCTTTAATATTAAATTTATTATTTCTTAAATAAGTGTTTATTTCATTAGAAACCTTACATAGCTTAACAAAAACATTTAAATCATCAATTTGAGATCCTAAATGAAAATGATAGCCTTTTAAATTAATATTTTTAAGGGTTTTTATTTTTTCTAAAATTTCAGATAAACTATCAATTTGTATTCCAAATTTAGTATCAAACATTCCTGTTTTTATATATTTATGAGTTCTTGAATCAATATTTGGATTCAACCTTATAGCTATTTCAGTTATTACATTTAATTCATTAGAAATTTTATCTATTAACTTAATTTCATCAAAGGATTCACAGTTAAATAAATATATTTTTTTCTTTATAGCAAGAATAATTTCATCCTTTGTTTTTCCAACTCCGGCAAAAACAATTTTTTTTGGATTTATTTTACATTTTAATGATTTATTAATTTCTTCACCACTAACAGCATCAATTCCAAGATTATGGTTTTTAATTAATTCAATTATTTTAGTATTATTATTAGCTTTAATAGCGTAATAAATATTATAATTTAAGTCTAAAGATTTCTTTAATGATAAGATAGTTTTATCTAATAGATCTATATCATAAAAATAAAAAGGAGTGTTTAATTTATTAAGTCTTTGAATTAATTTTGAGTTAAACAAAACAATAGAATCAAAATTATTTGATAGACTTTAGAACTTCAGAGAATGATTTAGGATCATTCATTGCCATATCAGCAAGAACTTTTCTATTAAGTTTAATGTTATTCTTTTGTAGTAAACCAATAAATTTTGAATAAGACAAATCATGTTGGCCAACAGCAGCATTAATTCTTTGTATCCATAGGCTTCTCATCTCTCTTTTCTTTCTTTTTCTATGAGAATATGAATATAAGAGTGCCTTTTCAACAGCATTTTTTGCTATAGTCCAAACATTTTTTCTTCTCCCAAAAAAACCTTTAGCTGACTTTAGTATTTTCTTTTTTCTTCTTTTTGAAGCAACTGTATTTCTTGATCTTGGCATAAAGTTAAATTTAAATCATTTTTCTAATATTCTTTTCATCTGATTTATGAACCAAACTGGATTTAGTTAAATTTCTTTTTTGCTTTGTTTCCTTTTTTGTAAGAATATGATTTTTAAAAGCATTCTTTCTCTTAATCTTACCCGACCCAGTTAATTTGAATCTTTTTTTTGCACCCGATTTTGTTTTCATTTTAGGCATAATATTTATTTTTTAGGTGTTAACATTAAAAACATTCTTTTTCCTTCTAATCTAGGTAACTCTTCAACATTTGAAAAATCATCCAATTCTTGAGCTAACCTTAATAATAAGATTTCACCTCTTTCTTTAAAAACTATTGTTCTACCATAAAAATGGACATAAGCTTTTACTTTAAAACCATTTCCTAAAAACTTTTTAGCATGATTTAATTTAAAATTAAAATCATGTTCATCGGTGTTAGGACCAAACCTTATTTCTTTTAAAACATTTTTTTGAGAATTTGATTTAATTGATTTTTGCTTTTTTTTCTGCGAATATTTGAACTTTGAGTAATCAATGACTTTACAAACAGGTGGATCAGAATTAGGGGATATTTCAACCAAATCTAAACCTTTTTGTTTAGCAATTACTAATGCTCGCTCTAAAGGATAAATATCAACATTAATATTATCTCCAACCAATCTAACTTTAGGAGAAACAATTTTTTCATTTATTTTAAATCTCTCCTGAGGTCTTCTTCTAAAAAATGTTTTTTTTCTTCTTATAGTTTTAAAATTTATGCAAATATCTAAATTATTTAAATAAAAAAAAGAATATGATTAGTTATTTATTATAACATTTTTTTCTTTTCTTAAAGTGGAAATTAAATCATCTAAAGTCATTATTCCTAAATCACCTTCGGTATGTTTTCTTAATGATATTTTTTTTGATTTTAATTCATTTTCACCTATTATAATCATATATGGGATTTTCTTTAACTCCGCATCCCTAATTTTTTTGGATATTTTTTCTGATCTTATATCTTGTATAACTCTTAAATTTAATTTAGATAAAGATTTAAAAATTTTTTCACTATATGAATTAAACTTATCTGAAATAGATAAAATCGTGATTTGAGTTGGCGCTAACCAAAAAGGAAAATTACCATAACAATGTTCTGTTAATAGTGCAACAAATCTTTCTAAAGAACCAAAAGGTGCTCTATGTATTACTACTGGAGTTTTTTTATCATTATTTTCAGTTATATATTCTAATTTAAATCTTTCAGGAAGTTGATAATCGACTTGAATTGTTCCTAGTTGCCATTTTCTATTTAATGAATCTTTTACCATAAAATCTAATTTAGGTCCATAAAAAGCAGCCTCTCCATATTCAATAGAGTACTTTATTTTTTTTTCTTTTACTGCTTCTAAAATATCATTTTCAGCCATTTCCCAAGTCTTATCAGATCCTATATATTTAGATTTATCTTCTTTGTCTCTTAGTGATACCTGAACACTATAATTATCAAATGAGAGAGAATCAAAAACTTTCAAAATTAAGTCAATAACTTTAATAAATTCAATCTTAACTTGTTCATTAGTACAAAATATATGAGCATCGTCTTGTGTAAAGCCCCTTACTCTTGTTAAACCATGGAGCTCACCGCTTTGTTCGTATCTATATACAGATCCAAATTCTGCCAATCTTAATGGTAAATTTTTATAAGACCTTGGTTTAGATTTATATATTTCACAATGATGAGGGCAATTCATTGGTTTGAGAAAAAATTCCTCATTTTCATTAGGAGTTTTTATAGGTTGAAATGATGATTCACCATATTTATCGTAATGACCAGAGGTAACATACAACTCCTTAGATCCTATATGAGGAGAAACAACTGGTAAATACCCTTCTTTAATCTGTTCTTTTTTCATAAAATCTATTAAACAGTCTCGAACGATTGTTCCATTGGGTAACCATAAGGGAAGACCTTGGCCTACTTTTTCACTGAATGTAAATAATTCTAATTCTTTACCTATTTTTCTATGATCTCTTTTTTTAGCTTCTTCTTGAAGTAACAAAAAATTTGATAATTCTTTATTACTAGGAAAAGAAATACCATAAATTCTAGTCAATTGTTTTCCTTTTTCATCACCCCTCCAATACGCCCCAGCTATATTTAGAATTTTAACTGATTTAATTAGCTTAGTATTTGGAAGATGAGGACCTTTGCATAAATCAATAAAATTTCCTTGTTTATAAAATGTGATATCTCCATCGTTTAATTCATTAATTAAATCAATTTTATAATTATCACCTTTATCATTAAAATATTTTAATGCATTTTTTTTGGAAACCTCTTCTCTAATAAATTCACTTTTTTGTTTGGCAAGTTCCAATATTTTATTTTCTAATTTAATTTTATCTTCATCTCTGAATTCATTTTTTCTAAAATCAACATCATAATAAAATCCATTTTCAATAGGTGGACCTATACCAAATTTTATATTAGTAAATAAGGATTCTAAAGCTTCAGCCATAAGATGTGCTGATGAGTGCCAAAATATTGATTTTCCTATCTCAGAATCCCATCCATAAAACATGATATCAGAATCAACATTTATTTTTGTTGATAAATCAACAAGTTCATCATTCAAAGAAGCAACAAGTTGATTTCTAGCAAATCCTTGACTAATATTTTCTGCAACTTCAAAACAAGAAATACCTTTATCATAAGACAAAACTTTAGCATCAGGAAATGTAATATTTATTTTATCTTCTTTATTCATAATTAAAACACAATTATAAACATAATATCATCAAACTATTTTTATAAATAAATTATTATCAAATCGGATTTGATGTCCAATTACTCCTTTTTTTCTATCTCTTTTTCCTGCACCTATAACCATTGATATTTGAGCTCTTCTTGGTAAATTAAGAATTTTTTTTACTTTCAAAGAATCCATTCCTTCCATTGGACAAGTATCATACCCATATGCTCTCATAGATAACATAAAATTTTGACATGCTAAAGCAATTGATTTATGTGACCAAATCTTCATATCAGAAAATGATGTAGGTTCTCTTGGAATAACTCTAAACAAGCCAATTATTATTATAAGAATTTTTTTTATATAACCAAAAAAGTTAAAAATACCCTGGGAATATACAATTTTTGTGATTTTAGAATAATAGTTCAATAATTTAGAATTTAAGTTATTTTTTTTAATATGATCTAGCATTAATTCATTATTTCTTTTCCAATTGTCTGGTCTTGCAACAAAGACAAATAACTCTTTAGCTGTTGAAGCAGCAGGTTGAGATAAACAAGCTTTTATAAGTCTTTTCTTTTTATTTAAATTTTTTACCCAATAAATTTCCCAAACCTGTAAATTTGAAGAATTTGGAGCAAGTAGTGCATTATTTAAAGAGTTTTTAATTATAGTTTCAGGAATTACTTCTTTTGTAAAGAACCTAACGCTTCTTCTTGATTTAATAACTTTTTCAAATTCTTTATAGTTTATTTTTGGAAGATGATTAATTGATTTATCTAATGACATTTAATCAGAAATTAAATGTAAATATATTCTATTTTAACTAATCTTATTTTTAATACTATCAATATCAGATTGAATATTTTCAACTACTGTTTTTAGTGAATTAATAGTTTCATTAGGTTTTGGTAAATCATGACTATAAAAACCAATTGCTTCCCAAATTTCAATAATTTCATTAAAAGAAATAGAATAAGGTTTATAAATGATATTATCAGAAATCAAATTAATTTTACCATCAACATCTAAAGAAACTCTCTTATAAATTACACCATCATTTTTTGTTAGTATTATATAAGTTTTATTGTTTTTTATATAATGTAAAGATTCTAAATATTTACCAATAACAATAGATCCAGGATTTAAAGGCAGCATAGAATCACCTTTAATCTCAAATGCGCGATGAGTTCCATTACTTTTTAAAAATGGCAACTGAAATCTTGGTAAACTTTCAATAAACTCAAAATCAGAATATGAATTTAAATATCCAGCTGATGCCTTTTCATTAATTAATTCAATATTTTCGTTGTCAGTATTATCTACAGTTATTGATAAAACTTTCACTTTTTCATTTTGAGAAGAAAGCAAATCATTTTTTGGAATTTTTTTTACATCTTTTGTAAGGATATTATCTAATGAAATAGAAAATGTTGATGCAATTTTTAATAAATTAGATAATCTTGGATCTGCTCTTCCTTCTTCATATGCTCCAACTAAGGATCTTTTAATTCCAATTTTTTTTGAAAATTTATCTTGCGTCCATCCCTTTTTTTTTCTTAAATACCTTATATTCTCATTTAAATTAATCATATTACTATTATTTTTAGCATAAATTTAAATTTAAAAAAAAATTCAATCAAATACTAATATAATTAGTAAAATAATGAATAAAGAAATTTACTTTCATGTTGGTTTAGCTAAAACTGGATCAACATTTTTACAAAAAAATTTTTTTCCATATTTAAAAAATATTAAATATCTGGATACTCATAAATACAATAAATGTGTAGATATTATTAATAGTTCTAATTATAAATCTTATTTAATATCAAGAGAATTTGATAAGCAATTTGAAAAGGAAATTAAGAAGTTTACAACATTTTTCCCTCAAACTAAAATTATTGTTGTTTTCAGAAGACACGATAAGTGGATAGCGTCTCAATATAAAAAGTCAGTCAAAAATGGATGGTATTGGAATTTTAAAAATTTTTATAATATAAATAATACAGGATTGTGGAAGGATTCAGATATGACGTATATGAATAAAATAGAAATTATTAAAAAATATTCTAAATCAGATCCATTAATTTTAAAATTTGAAGAGTTAAAAAAAAATCCATTTAATTATCTAGATAGAATTTCTAATTATACAAATTCTAAATATTCAAAAGCTAAAATATCATTAAATACTGTTCATAAATCTTATTCTGAAAAACAACTTATTTTTCTTCAGAAATTTTGTAGAATATTTAAAAAAACACCACCTGAATATTATGATTATCAAGAAATCACTCTAGATAAATCTATTAGCAATAAAAAAAGAATAAAACACTGGCTTTATTATAGACCTTGGTGGCTATTATTTCATTTAGTTATGTATACTTCACTACTAATTCCAAGATTTTTAATTCATAAAAATTCTCTAATTAACAAAAATGATTTGAATGAAATTAAAAATAAATTTAAGGAAGATTGGAAAAAATTATTTGAATACTAAAACTTTAATCTATTAATATTATTTTCTTCTATCTGTCTATTAATTGTTTCAGTATATTCTAATAATATTTTATTTAAATTAATCAATTCATTATCCAGTTCTTTTTTTATTTCTTTAAAAAAATCCTGAGATTGATCTGTAGGTGGATAATCTCCTCTTTGAGAATCAGCCATCAAAAAAGCAAGTCTATTATTAATTCTAATTCCATAGTTTAGAGGATCTTGTCTACTTTTATTTTTAGTCATATGAATATTATTTTCTATAACAGATATTTTTTTATCAAATTCATTAATCAAATCAATTAATTGATCATTTTCATTTACTTGTTTTTTAATAAAATTTAAATTTTCTCTACCTTCTCTAATATCTATAATAGCCTGATTAGCTCTACTAACCTGATTTCTTACATCAATTAAAAAGTTAAATTGTTCTTCGTAATCATCTAAAGTATTTGAAATTCTTGGATCTTTAACAATTGTAAAATCTTGATTTATAATATCATCATTATAATACATTTTAACCTTATAATTTCCAGGAATAGCCTTAGGGCCAACATTAGGTGATGAATACAATACCATTCCATCAAATGAAGTAAAGCCAGGATATCTCATATCCCAAATTAATCTATTGCCACCAGATTTAACTTTTAAAGATTTAATATTCATTCCAGTTAAAGCATAATCTATATCTTGAGAATTACTTAAAACAGGCTTAGAATCATTATTTTCTATATCATCTAAATTCTTATTAGAATAACTTTGTATTATTTTATTTTCTGAATCTAAAATATCTATTCTTACTTTATCGTTTTCTTTTAAATTTTTAATATAGTAATTAATAATCACTCCATTTGGATGATTTTCTCCAACCAACTTGGTATTAACCCTTCCCCATCCACCAGACTGATGCATTCTATATGATTTATCAGGTTTAAATAAATAGGAATTTTTGTTAATCATTTCTTGATTTAATTGATGTAAAGGGGTTAGATCATCAATCATCCAGAAACTTCTTCCATGGGTAGCTGCAATTAAGTCATTTTCTTTTACTTGCAAATCCCTAATAGAAGTTATAGGTAAATTCAATTGAAATGATGACCAAGATTTTCCATCATCAAAAGAAATAAACATTCCCCATTCTGTTCCGGCATATAATAACCCTTCAACTACTTTGTCAGATCTAATAACCCTGGTATAGTAATTTGAATTAATCCCATTAGTTATTAGCTCCCAAGTTTCACCATAATTTGAGGTTTTGTACAAATAAGGAGTATAGTCTCCAAATTTATAAGAAGTAGCTGCAACATAAGCAGTTCCATCTGTAAAAGGACTAACATCAATAGAATTAATCATATTTAATTTAGGGGAAATTGATTCAGGAGGCGTTACGTTGACCCAAGAAGATCCATTATCTTTTGATATATGAATTAAACCATCATCACTACCAACCCATATTACACCTTTTTCTCTCATAGATTCTTGAATTACAAAAATATTAGCATAAAATTCAGCCCCAGTATTATCTTGAGTAATTAAACCCCCAGAAGACTTCATAGTTTTAGGAATACCTCTAGTTAAATCTGGAGATATAACTTCCCAAGATTGTCCTTCATTAGTGGTTTGGTGTAAAAAATTAGATCCAGCATATAATTTTTTTGAATCATGAGGACTAAATATAACAGGAAAATTCCAATTAAATCTATATTTCATAACTTCAACTCCAGAACCAGCTGGATTATCAGGCCATACATTTACTGATCTGGTCTGATTGATTGAATGATCCCTTCTCATCATATACCCTTTGTAAGTGCCTCCATAAACTATATCATTATTATTAGGGTCAGGAGCTAAATGAGCACTTTCTCCTCCTGCAGTAGATTCCCAATCTCTTTCCGAAATTGAACCTCCTGATGTTCTATGAGATATTCTTATGGTGCTATTATCTTGTTGGGCACCATAAATTTTATATGGAAATGTATTATCAGTTGTAACTCTATAAAACTGAGCTGTAGGTTGATTAAAATAAGTTGTCCAATTCTCACCACCATCATTTGAAACTTGAGCTCCACCATCATCAGCTACAACCATTCTATTATTATTGTTTGGATCAATCCATAAATCATGATGATCTCCATGTGGTGCATTTTTTAATTTAAATGTTTTACCGCCGTCTGTAGAAACACCATAACTAACATTTAAAACATAAATTTTATCTTCATTTTGAGTATCTGCATAAATTCTAGTATAATACCATGCTCTTTGTCTTAAAGCTCTATTTGAATTTACCTTTTTCCAAGTTTCACCAGCATCATCTGATCTAAATAGTCCACCATTATCTGCTTCAATCATTATCCAAATTCTATTTGAATTAACAGGTGATATTGTAATGCCAACAATTCCCCATGGAAATTCTGGTAAACCCTTATGATTTGATATATCTATCCAATTTTCACCACCATCATTACTTCTAAAAACCTTACTATCTGGACCACCACTATCCATTCTATAACCATTTCTTTTCATTTGCCATGTAGAAGCATAAATTATTCTGGGATTATTCGGATCTAAAATTATATCCCCTACCCCTGCTTTATCGCTGACATATAAAATTTTCTTCCAAGATTTTCCTCCATCGATAGATTTATATAGTCCTCTTTCTTTATTAGGTTTCCATAAATTACCAAGTGCAGCAAAATAAACTATATCAGGGTTTTTTGGGTGGATTCTTATTCTTGATATGTGTTCAGTATCATTTAAACCTATAAATGACCAAGATTTACCTGCATCAGTACTTTTCCAAGCCCCTTTACCTGAAGAAACATTGCCTCTTAATGTTTGTTCTCCTTCACCAACATATATTATATTAGGGTCACTTTCAGATACAGAAACTGAACCAATCGAACCTCCAAAATATCCATCTGAAATACATTCCCAAGAATTACCAGCATCTTCAGTTTTCCAAACACCTCCTCCAGCAGTTCCCATATAATATAAATTATTATCATCAATTACACCCGAAACGGTTCCTGCCCTTCCTCCTCTAAAAGGTCCAACTAATCTCCATTTAACAGAATTGTAAATTGATTCTGGATAAGAGATTAATGATGTTTTAGTTTTATTTCTTTGAGAAAAAGAATGGTTAACAGAAGATATTAATAATAATAATATGAGTATTTTTTTCATTTTTTATAGGATTTAAAATTTAATACTTAAGATAATAAATTATCATTTAAAATCAATATTTTGACAAATTGTCAGTCTTTATATAAATTTGCAAAAAATATATTAATGTTAAAAATTAGAAATAAAATATTTTCTAACAAAAAAGTATATATAGAAAGTTACGGATGTCAAATGAACTTTTCAGATAGTGAAATTGTATCATCAATTTTATTAAAAGAAGGTTTTGATCATACTAAAACTATTGAAAAAGCAGATTTAATATTGATTAACACATGTTCCATCAGAGAAAAAGCTGAAGAAAGTATAAGAAAAAGATTATCATTTTTTAATTCACTAAAAAAGAAAAATAATAATCTAAAAATTGGAGTTTTGGGTTGTATGGCTGAAAGGTTAAAAGAAAAGCTCTTACATGAAGAAAAGGTAGTTGATTTAGTTGTAGGGCCAGATTCTTATAGGAATTTACCTGATTTAATTAAAAAAACTAATAAAGGATATAAATCAATTGATACCAAATTATCAAAAGTAGAAACTTATGATGATATTGTTCCTCATCATTTTGATTCAAATAATATTACTGGCTTAATATCAATAATGAGAGGATGTGATAATATGTGTTCTTTTTGTGTTGTGCCATTTACAAGAGGAAGAGAAAGAAGTAGAAATCCAAATTCAATAGTAAAAGAAGCAAAAGATTTATTCAAAAAAGGATTTAGAGAAGTTACTCTATTAGGTCAAAATGTTGATTCTTTCAGATGGTCTCATTTATCTAATAATAAAAAAGAACTTGAAAAACTTCAGAATAATTCAGAAAGTATATCATTTGCTAATTTATTAGAAATGGTTGCTTTAATAACCCCTGATTTAAGAATTAGATTTTCCACTTCTCATCCAAAAGATATTACTGATGATGTGCTATATGTAATTAAAAAATATGAAAATATATGTAATTATATTCATCTTCCAGCTCAAAGTGGAAATAATAGAATATTGAAATTAATGAACAGAACTTATACAAGAGAATGGTACTTAAATAAAATTAATTCCATTAGAAAAATAGTTGGTGATGATTGTGGTATATCTTCTGATTTTATAAGTGGATTTTGTAGTGAGACTAACAAAGAGCATAAAGACACATTGTCTTTAATGGATGAAATAAAATATGATTATTCTTATACATTTTCTTATTCAGAAAGAAAAGGTACAATGGCAGAAAGAAAATTTAATGATGATATTCCAATTAATATAAAGCAGAAAAGATTATCTGAATTAATAATAAAGCAAAGAGAACACTCATTTTATAGAAATAAATTATGTTTAAATAAAACTTATAGAGTTTTAATTGAAGGTTTATCAAAAAAATCTGAAAATAATTTTAAAGGTAGAAATAGTGAAAATAAAACGATTGTTTTTCCAAAAAGAAAATATAACATTGGTGAATATGTTGACGTTAAAGTTTTAAAATGTAATTCCGCTACTTTATTTGGTGAAATATTAAAGTAAAAAATATGATAGATAAGAAGATTCAGTCGGTTAAACAAAAGTATGGGATAATAGGAAATTCAGAATTATTAAATTATGCTATTGAGGTAGCTATTCAAGTAGCTCCTACTGATATGGGTGTGTTAATATCTGGAGAAAGTGGTAGTGGAAAAGAATCATTTTCAAAAATAATTCATGCTTTAAGTAAAAGAAAACATGGTCAGTTTATTGCTATAAATTGTGGAGCAATTCCTGAAGGAACCATTGATTCTGAACTATTTGGGCATGAAAAAGGTTCATTTACTGGCGCAAATGAATCTAGAAAAGGATACTTTGAAGTAACAGATGGAGGTACAATTTTTCTTGATGAAATTTCTGAAATGCCCCTAAGTACACAAGCACGTCTATTGAGAGTACTTGAAAACGGTGAATTTATCAAAGTTGGATCTTCAAAACCTCAAAAAACTAATGTAAGAATAATAGCAGCATCAAACCTTGATTTGAAAGCATCTATTATTGAAAAAAAATTTAGAGAAGATTTATATTATAGATTAAACACAGTGCCTATTTCTGTACCACCATTAAGAAAAAGAGAAAAGGATATTACTTTATTATTTAGAAAATTTGCTTCTGATTTTTCCGATCAACATAAAATAAAACCAATAAGACTTGACTCTGAAGCCTCTGAATTAATTAATAATTATAGATTTCCTGGTAACATAAGAGAATTAAAAAATTTAGTTGAACAAATTTCTATTTTAGAATTAAATAGAAATATTGGTAACCAAACTCTTTTAAAATATTTACCTAAACAGGAAAATACTCTACCCACCTTATCCAATCATGAAAATTCAAAAAAAGGGTATAATGAAAGAGATATTTTATATAAAGTACTTTTTGATGTAAAAAATGATGTTAATGAATTAAAGAAATTAATCAATAAAATTTTAGGGGATGATCAATTTCAAATTGAGGTAACTGAAGAACAAAGAAAACTATTAGATAGCAATATTTCAGAAAAAAAAGATAGGGACATAAAAATTGAATCTAAAAAAGAAGTTAAAAAAAATGATCAATTTGAAGAAGTTACTGAGATTTACAATAATGAGTCTTTATCACTAGAAAAAAATGAAATAAATTTTATTATAAGAGCACTTAAAAAAAATCATAACAAACGTAAATATGCAGCAAAAGATCTTGGAATTTCAGAAAGAACACTCTACAGAAAAATTAAACAGTATAACCTTGAGAACTTTTAATATATTTTTTTTTATAATATTAATTAATTTTAGTTGTGGTGTTTATTCATTTACTGGAGCATCTATATCACCTGAAATAAAAACAGTATCAATAGAAACATATTTTAATAACTCTCCTCTTGGACCTTCTAACATGAGTATATTATTTACTGAAAAACTAAAAGATTATTTTCAAAAAAATACTAGCTTAGTCTTAGTTGAATCAGATGGGGATTTACAACTAGAAGGTGCTATTGATGATTTTAGCACTTCACCAGTAGCTCCAACTGCCGATGGTGGTAAAAACTCTCAATATTTCACAGGATTAACTAGATTAACAATTAGAGTTTCTTCTACATACTTCAATACTAGAGATGATCAATTTAACTATGAAAATAAATCTTTTTCATTTTATAAAGATTTTGATCAAAATAACGAGGAATTATCCTCAAATGAACAAGAATTTATGGATGAAATATTTGATCAAATAATTTTAGATATTTTTAATTCATCTGTAGCAAATTGGTAATCAATGAAAGAAAAAGGTTTAAATAATTTACTATCTAAGTCAAATTCAAATTCATATTTAATTGAATTATCAAAAACTTATCCTTATTTTTTGTTACCAAAGTTTTTAAAATTTCATAATATCATTATTCAAGATAAGGATTATAGAAAAGACCTAAATAGTATATCTATTTTTATTACAGAGAGAGGAGTTTTAAAAAAAAATATTCAAAAAATATTATCGAAAAAAAATAAAGATCATAAGCAGATCATAAACACCTTTATATTAAATAATCCACAAATAAAAAAAAATAAAAAAACTAATTCTTCAAATATTGATTTTTCAAAATCAAAGCGGAAAATAAGAGATATTATTACTGAAAATATGGCAAAAATTTATGCCGATCAAAATAAAAAAAAAGAATCAATTGATATTTATAAAAAATTAATAATAAAGTTTCCGAAAAAAAAAGCTTATTTTGCACAAAAAATTAAAAATCTTATAAAATAATTATGTATACGATACTTGTTGGTATAATCATATTTGTTGCAGTCTTATTAGTGTTAATAATTTTAGCTCAAAACCCAAAAGGTGGTGGTCTATCTAGTACATTTGGAGGTAGTAGTACAAATCAAATTATGGGAGTACAGAAAACTAATGATTTATTAGAAAAACTTACATGGGTTTTAGCAATTAGTATAGTTATATTAACTCTTTTAACTAATATTTTCTTGGATAAACAGCCTCTTGATAATCAATTATCAAGTCCAAATATCGATAAAGCCGCTGAACAAAGTATTGTGCCTGACATAAATCAAGATAATAATGATTTAAATTTAGATGATTTGAATCTCGATTCAATAAACTAATGTCAATTTGTCTTAATTTTTAAAAAATAATAGATTGGCATGGATTATGTATATAAGTAAATATTAACTAAAACAAATTTAAAATGGCTAAAATTAATTTTAAACCACTTGCAGATAGAGTTCTTGTTGAACCATCTGCAGCAGAAGAAAAAACTTCATCTGGCATAATTATTCCTGATACTGCCAAAGAAAAACCTCAAAAAGGTAAAATAGTTGCTATAGGGAATGGTACAAAAGATGAAAAAATAACCGTTAAAGTCGGTGAAATCGTTTTATACGGTAAATATTCAGGTACAGAAATTAATATTGATGGTACTGATTATTTAATAATGAAAGAATCCGACATTTTTGGAATTGTTTAAAACTTAAAAATTTAATATTATGGCTAAAGAAATATTTTTTGATACTGAATCTAGAGAAAACTTAAAAAAAGGAGTTGATATTCTAGCAAATGCTGTTAAAGTTACATTAGGACCAAAAGGTAGAAATGTAATTTTAGATAAAAAATTTGGTGCACCAAATGTCACAAAAGACGGTGTATCAGTTGCTAAAGAAATTGATCTAAAAGAACCGATTGAAAATATGGGTGCTCAACTAGTAAAAGAAGTTGCTTCAAAAACAGCTGATGATGCTGGTGATGGTACAACTACTGCTACTGTATTAGCTCAAGCAATTTTTGCTAATGGAATAAAAAATGTTGCTGCAGGTGCTAACCCTATGGATTTAAAAAGAGGAATTGATAAAGCAGTGGTAAACGTTGTTGAGAATTTAAAATCTCAATCTAAAGATATTAAAGGTTCAAATGAAATATCTCAAGTTGCAACAGTTTCAGCAAATAATGATAGTGAAATAGGTGATATGATTGCTAATGCTATGGAAAAAGTTGGAAAAGATGGTGTAATTACTGTAGAAGAAGCAAAAGGAACTGAAACTGAAGTTAAAACAGTCGAAGGTATGCAATTTGATAGAGGATACCTTTCCCCCTATTTTGTTACAAATAGCGATAAGATGGAAGCAGAATTGGAAGATCCATATATTTTAATATATGATAAAAAGATTTCTAATATGAAAGAATTACTTCCCATTTTAGAAGCCGTTTCTCAATCAGGAAAACCATTAATGATTATTGCTGAAGATATTGAAGGAGAAGCTTTAGCAACTATTGTTGTTAATAAAATTAGAGGGTCACTGAAAGTTGCTGCTGTAAAAGCACCTGGTTTTGGTGATAGAAGAAAAGCTATGTTGGAAGACATTGCTATTCTAACCGGAGGAACTGTGATTTCAGAAGAAAGGGGTTACAAATTAGAAAGTGCTACAATAGATTACCTTGGTAATGCTGAAAAAATAAATATTGATAAAGACAATACAATCATTGTTAGTGGCAATGGTAAAAAGGCTGATATAAATGCAAGAGTGAATCAAATAAAACAGCAAATTGATAATACAACCTCAGAGTATGATAAAGAAAAATTACAAGAAAGACTTGCTAAATTATCTGGAGGTGTTGCTATTTTATATGTTGGAGCAGCTACTGAAGTAGAAATGAAAGAAAAAAAAGATAGAGTTGATGATGCTCTTCATGCTACTAGGGCTGCTGTACAAGAAGGTATAGTTGCTGGAGGTGGTATTGCTTTTATAAGATCATTAAAATCATTAGATAAATTATCACTTGATAATGAAGATCAAAATACTGGAATTGCTATTATAAAATCTGCACTAGAAGCTCCTATAAGAACAATTGTTGAAAATTCTGGAGAAGAAGGTTCAGTAATTATTCAAAAAGTTAAGGAAGGAAAAGGTGATTATGGATATAATGCATCTAGCGGAAAATATGAATCTATGTTTAATGCAGGTATTATTGATCCAACTAAGGTTACAAGATTATCCTTAGAAAATGCAGCTTCTATTTCTAGTTTATTGATAACTACAGAATGTGTTGTTGTAGATGAGCCTGAAAAAGAAGGACCTGCAATGCCTCCAATGCCTCCTGGAGCTGGTGGTGGTATGGGTGGTATGATGTAATATTTAATTAAACTAAATAAAAAAAGACCATTAATATGGTCTTTTTTTATTTTAATGGTAAATTTAAATCAGACCACTTAATAATTCCCCCATCAACATTATAAGATTTACTAAATCCATTTTCTCTCATAAATTCAACAGTATTTAAACTTCTTCTTCCTGACCTACAATAAACATAATAAGTTTTTGATTTATCTAAACTTAGAATAGATTTTTGAAAATTATCAGAATAAAAATCAATATTTAATGAATTATTTATTTTGTTTTCAATAACCTCTTCTTCTGTTCTAACATCTAATAAGATAGAAATATTTTTATCATTATTTGATAGCAAATTATAAACTTTATCAGGTTCAATATTTAAATTTTGATTTTGATTTTGATTACAATTAATACATAATAAAAAAAAAAGTAATAAGTTTTTCATAATTAATTTAATACTTCAACATTATTATTTTTAAGATAACCTTGATATCCATCACTTATATCGATTACATTGTTAAAGCCATTTTTCTTTAAAAGAGATAATGCAATCATTGATCTATATCCAGTTTCACAATGAATTAAATAGTTACCATTTCTATCTAATTTATTTAAATTAGAATTTATCTCAAATAAAGGAATATTTAATGAATTTTTAATTCTACCATTATTGTATTCAAATAAATTTCTAACATCAATTATTTTATAATCATTATAACTATGAATTTTATGACTATTAATTCTATTTATATATTCAACTGATCTTCCTGAGTCTTTCCATGTATTAAAACCTCCTTTCAAAAAACCTAAAATATTTTCAAAACCAACTCTAGATAATCTAATTACAGATTCTTCTTCAAAACCAGGATTACAAATAATTAGAATCTTAGATCTAATATTTAATAAATTCGCAGCTGAAATTGCATATCTACCATTTAAACCAATATTGATAGAATCTTTTATATGTCCTTTAGCAAAATCGGATGATTTTCTAGTATCAATAACTATAGAATTTTTTTTCAAATTATCAAAATCATCAAAATCATAAGATTTAAGTGATTCCTTTAAAAACAAATCAAATGTATCATATCCAGTAGAGTTTTTGATAACAGACTCTTTAAAATAATCAGGTGCAGATGGGATATCTGAAATTATTGAATTAACAAAATCAATCTTAGAATTAAACTTAAGGGCATAATTGAATAATTTTTGCTCACCAATAGTTGAATGATTTTCAGATGATAAATTTTTTCCACATTGAGTACCTTTACCATGAGCTGGATATACTAATACATT